>NC_003030.1:2305252-2632378 GCF_000008765.1 Clostridium acetobutylicum ATCC 824 | reverse complement strand
CATACGCTTTTATCTAAAATTTTATTCTTTGCGTTTATGATTATACTCTACTTTTATGTTTTTACATCTACTCAACTTAAATATCAGAATGTGGGGGAAATTAGATGAAACAGCAGCTTATTATACAATTGCTTTTCTGGGGAATTTGGCTGGTGATTCCTCTTATTGTAGATATAATCGGTGGAGTAATCGGTGCAATATTCATAACCGTAAGCTATTTTAGAAAGAAAAAACTTGATATAGGATATTTGCCTGATATTACAATACTTATTCCTATATATAATTCAGAAAACACTTTGGAAAATTGTCTTAATTCTGTAATAAATCAAACCTATCCAATTGAAAAAATATCAGTGATGCTCATTAATAATGGCAAAAGAGATAAAGCGTACAATGTTTTTTGTTCCTTTCAAGAGAGAAATCCAAGACTCAAGGTGTGGTGGCTTGATTCTTCAAGTGGGAAAGCAAAGGCTTTAAATAAGGGGATTTATATGGCAAATGGAAAGTACATTATAAATATAGATTCTGATGGTGTTCTTGATAAAGAGGCTATTTTAAAGGTTGTTGAGAAGTTTGAAACTAATCCTGATATTTGCGCAATGACTGGTGTGGTTCTAACTGATCCGGAGCTTATTGAAGAAACAAAATTGAAAAATTTAAGATTAATCCAACGCTGTGAACTTTTTGAGTATATAGAAGCATTTTTAATTGGAAGAGGCTTTCAATCACAAGTAAATATGATGTTTACTTTAGCGGGAGCTTTTTCCTGCTATAGAAGAGAGATTATAATGAAAACACAGCTTTATAATAATGAAACTCTCGGAGAAGATACTCATATGACATCTCAAATAAGAGAGCTTCTAGATGGAAAAATAGCACTTTGTGAAGAAGCGTTTTTCTATGTTGATCCAATAGATGACTTAGACAAGCTCTATATACAAAGACAAAGATGGCAAAGAGGTCAAATGGAGGTTTCAGCCCTTTTTAATGAAATTGCAAACAAGAATACAAAGAGATTTATAAATGTTTTGAAAGTTACAATTATTAAAGATCATTCTTTAGTTTTTCCTAGATTCATATGGATATTTGCAATGATGTATTTAGTTTTCTTGGACTATCCTTTGACATTGGTGGTTGGTGCAAATCTTATTTTATATATAGTTTATGTCATAACATCTACAATTTATTTTTTTATTGCAAAGTTGTTTTTGAAGGAAAAGAAGCAAATTAAGGATTATGTCAATAAACACTGGTACATTATATTACTTCTACCTATATATAGGTTTGTGGTTTTTTTCATCAGAGTAGCAGGGATAATAAATGCTGTTGAAAAAAATGCCTCCTGGAATACAAAAACCTTTTCACAGGAAAGGGAAATTGTGGATGTAAGACTTAAGAAAAATTTAAGTTTATATTACAGAATTAAGGGGTGGATAAATAATGGGTAAAGAGAATTTATATGTAGTTCTTCCTAGTTATAATGAAGAAGCTAACATAGGAAAACTAATTAATGAGTGGAATGTTCAGTTTAAGGATTTAGAAGCTAGAGGAATTAAGCTCGAAATTATCATTGTTAATGATGGAAGTACTGACAATACTTTAGCTGTTGCCGAGGCCTTTAGTAAGCACAATGACAATGTTGTGGTGATAGATCATGGTGTTAATAAAGGACTTGGAGAAGGTTTAAATACTGGTATAAATTATGTTTTAAGCCAAAAGCAAAAAGGGTATATGTGTTTAATGGATGGTGATATGACCCATGAGCCTAAATATATTTTTTCCATGTTAGATAAACTTCAAGAGGAAAAATTAGATTGTGTAATTGCATCTAGATATAGAAGGGGGGCTAAGGTAGAAGGATTATCACTATTTAGAAAGTTCCTATCTTTTGGTGCTAGAGTACTTTATACCATAAGACTTGGTATACCTAATGTGAGAGATTATACTTGTGGTTACAGACTTTATAAAACTTCTGTACTTGAGAAGCTTCATAAAGTTTATGGAAAGAGAATTGTAAAGGAAACAGGTTTTGCTTGCATGATGGAGCTTATAGTTAAGGTAAGCAAGGAAAATTTTAAAATAGGAGAGGTACCTTTTGTTTTAAAATATCAATTAAAGGGTGGAGAAAGCAAAATGAAGGTTGGAAAAACCATAAAAAGAAGTTTACTTTTACTTAGAGTATATAAATAATGTAATAATTTTTTATTTGGTGGTGTGAATTTTGAAGAAAAGGCTGCTTATAATATTCTTTTCAGTTATTATAATATGTTCATCCTGTTCTACTGCGTATGCTGCTGCTAGTAATCAATCTACAGGAATAACTTTAGATGGCAGCTTCTACGATTGGCGAAATATGCCTGGTGTGTTTTATGCAGAGTATGACTCATCCACTTATTGGGTAAACTATATAGAGGTTAAATATGTTTCATCAAAGGATTATCTTTATTTATTTGTTGATAGAACATATGCATCAAGTTCATCCTATTGGCACTTCTCAGTAATTATGTTAAATGCCACAAAAGGTTTTACAAATCATCAATATCCTCAATTTGATGTTACTACAAACTATAGCTGGTATTATAGTCCCGTTGTAAATGTCAGTTTTAATGGGACAAGTATAGAAAGTACGTATTCTGCATCTGATAATAGATATGCGGTTGAATTTAGAATTCCATTAGCTCAAGTTGGACTTAATGGTGTTAGTAAACAGGTGCAATTTTTAATAAAAGCCGATCCTAACCCATACGTTTATGGAGGCTATCTAAATTATAGTCCTCAAATAACAGTGACTACAGGTCCAACACTTTGGCAGCTAAGTTCAATTATAGCTTTTTTAGGAGTTTCATTTCTAGTTTATAAAAAGCATAAAAGAAAAATAAAAGAAATAATTTAAAATATGAGGTGGCTTTAGCGAGAGAAGTTAAGGACACCTTTTTGTTTAAGATATTAAAAGGTTTTTATTATATTTATATTATAATAGTAACAATTAGGAGAAGATAGCCAATGAAAACACCATAAAAATTTGGGACTTGTAATAGAAGCTAAAAAGATAAAGTAGTATAATTATGATAATATTTATATATAGGAGGTTTTAACATGATGATAATTGGAATTAATGGAAGCCCAAGAAAGAATGGAAATACAATAGAAATGCTTAAAAGTGCACTTGATGGTGCTAAAGCACAGGGGGCTGAGACTGAACTTATAAATCTTTATGACTATAACTACAAAGGCTGTGTTAGTTGCTTTTCCTGTAAATTAAAGGGAGGTAGAAGCTACGGAAAATGTGCATTAAAGGATGATTTAAAACCTATACTTGAAAAAATAGAAAAGGCAGATGCGTTTATTTTAGCATCACCAATATACTTTGGGATGGTAACTGGGGAAATGAGGTCCTTTATGGAACGTTTATTATTTCAGTACTTAGTATATGATAAAGATCATTCTTCTCTTTTTAATAGAAAAATAAAGACAGGCTTTATATATACTATGAATGTTCCAGAGACTTATTTGGATAGTGTAGGGTACAATAAGCTATTTGAGAGTAATGAAGCTACTCTTAAGAGGATTTTTGGAGCTTCAGAGTATATTTTAAGCACGGATACCTATCAGTTTGATGATTACTCAAAGTATGAAGCTTCTATGTTTGATGTTGAGGCAAAAAAGAAAAGAAGAGAAGAAGTTTTTCCAGAAGATTGTAAAAGAGCATATGAAATGGGTGCAAGCTTTGTTAAGTAACAAGGGAGTGATTTATACTCTTACTTAATAGGTTATGAAAACAGGAGGATAAAATTATTTACGGTGAAAAACAAAAGAAAAAATTTGAAAAAGATTACTGTATTCTTTAATAATATGATGGAGTTTGCAGAAGGTTTTATAGAAAGAAAAGTTAGTGATAACCTTAAGCCATACCCTGGTGTAAATGAGAATAGAGAAGCCTAATTCGGGTAAGGGTCAGGCTTCTCTATTATATATATTTAATAAAAGGGGTTCGCTAATTTAAAATTCCAACAGACTTAAAGGCATTACATACCAAATTTATTTTTTCTATTTCCATATAAGTCCTATGCCTCTATTTTGTGAACAGCGTTTTGTTCAATTAAAAGCAGTGCCTTTGGAGATTATATCATCATTGTATCTTATTTTGTCTAGTATTTTGATAACACTGCCGTTTTTAGCATCAACTAGAACCTCCCAATTTGCTATATGAGGGTCTGTATAATGTATGTTTACGCTGTAAACTAAAATAGCTGTAGCATTTTTAATTATAACTTGCTTTTCAGCTTTTGGCTTTTCTAATAAGGTTTTATAATTAAATTGTTTTTCAGCTATTGATATTGCGTAATTAGGTGAAATGTCATGAGTGTTTTCTAAAGATAGAGGCTTTTTGTAATATTTATTAACTGATCCTATTATATTTTTTACAACACCATTTTTGTCTAGGTGAAGTATAATCTCACTTCCACGTATAGGAATATTATTTAAAGTTTGTATTGCTTTGACTCTTGTAAGACCAAGCTCATCTTTATTAATCGAAAGTATTTTAAAATTACTTTTATAATTCACATTAAGGAACATAGATTTATTTTTTTCTAAATAATCTAAAATTGACTTATCGTTAATTTGCAACTTTCCTGATAAGCTTCCCTTGAAAAAAATCTTGCTTTTTTCATCTTGGTAAGGAACTTTTGTCTTTTTTCTAAAAGAAAAATTCTTATCTGTGGTTGACATTTGTGATGCAAGCACATTGTTAAAGCTTCCTAAAGTGGATAAAATGATTGTGGTAAGTATAGTAGAAAGTAATTTGCATTTCATAAAAGCCTCCTCCTTTCGTATGTTATTTTGTTAAATCTATAACATAATTATGTGATAATTATATTATTTAAAAAGTTACATGTCAACTAATTGATAAATAGTAAAAAAGTTACTATAGTGATATTCAAGTGAAAAGAAACGTTTACACGGCTTTAAAGTACAGAGTTTGCCATTATATACCTATATAGCATGACTATATAAGAATTGTCTCAAATGATGAAAATTAAATAATGCATTGTAATTCGTAGATAAGATGTAATATGAAATAAAAATTTGGAAAAGTAATGATAATTTTGTATATACTAGATGGATAAAGTTATAAAATATTGTGGAAATGAAAATATCAAAATTAGCATTATATTTCAGAAAGATATACCCTATTACATAATTGTAATAGGGTAAGAGTGTTTTAGTTATACCTAGAATTAATAGTTATCGCTATTTGAAGAAACACCAACATTATCAAAAGCAGAGTCTACAGCATTTGAACCAGAAGAGCCGTATAAGTCAGAAGCAGCTGATTCTAAAGCATTTCTTGCAGAAGAAAAATCTGCATCTGAAGTTAAGTAATTAGTAAGGGCCCTATAGTAAATATGTGCTGTTTTGTTAGTTCCAAGTGATTTTGCAACTAAGTAAGCTGCCTTGTTAGGTATACCACTGTTTGTGTGAACACCACCGTTATCATCACTTGTATTAACATAATTATTCATGTTATCTGGTTGATCATAAAGAGTTGGATTGGCAAGACTTCTTAATGCTCTGTGAGTTGTATTATTTAGAAATAAACCGTCTCCTACAACCCAATCGGATGCGCTAAATGCCCAATTACCGCCATTTTTAACATTGTACTTATCATATGTTTGTATTAAAACTCCAAATACATCAGACATAGATTCATTTAAAGCACCAGATTGATCTTCATAATTTAAGTTTGCAGTATATTGAGTTACACCATGAGTAAGTTCATGTCCAACAACATCAAGATCTCCTGAGAAATAAGTGAATTCACTTCCGTCACCATCACCATAAACCATTTGACTTCCATCCCAATAAGCGTTGTCATAAGATTGTCCATAGTGAGCTGTAGAAATTATGTTCATACCATTTCCATCTATACTATTTCTCCCAAGCACATTCTTGTAAAAGTCATAAACTACACCAGCATAATAATGAGCACTAACCTCTGCCTTAGCAGCTTCATTAGTAAAAATATTTGATTTACTAGTAACTAAGGTTCCAGGTTCAACTTCTCTATTATTAGCGGTATAAGTTTTTATTTTTCCTGTCATTGCTTTGGTTGTATCTATAAGCTGATATGTGCTTCCAGTAAGGTATAGGTTAAGAGGTTTTGATGTTCCGTCAACTGCTGTTCCTTTACCAGTTGCAGGTCCGTCATATTCTATTTTATCTAAAGTTCTAACTATTTTTCCAGAGTTGGCATCAATTAGAACTTCCCAATTTGCTATATCAGGGTCGTTATAATGAATGTTTACACTGTAAACTGTAGTAGCCACTCCATTTTTAACTATAACTTGCTTTTGTGCTCTAGGTGCTTCTACCAAAGATTTAAATGAAAATTGTTTTTTTGCTATAGAAATTGCTTGAGTGGCTGTAACCCCTTGGGACCTAGCTGCAAATAGAGGTCTTTTATAATCTTTATTAACAGCTCCTATAATATTTTTAACTACACCATCCTTGTCCAAGTGCAGTATAATTTGACTTCCACGTATTGGTGTTCCATCTACTGTTTGAGCTACTTTAACTTTTGTAAGTCCTAATTCATCTGTGTCTATAGATAGTATCTTAAAATTATTTGCTCCACTTACATTCAAGAATTGAGACTTATTTTGTTCAAGATAGGCTAAAATAGATTGTTCATTAATTTGTAATTTACCAGAAAGATTTCCATGCAAAAATACATTTTTCTTTTGATCCTCAAAGTCATTTGCGATAACCTTAGAATTTGACCTTTTTACTGAGTAATTTTGTTTAACTGATGGTTTTTTAGTAGCTAAAGTTTGAGCTGAAACTGAGCTGAAACCACTTATGCTGGATACAACAGCAGTGGTTAAGACTAAAGATAATAGTTTCTTTTTCATAAAATATTCCCCCTAAGTGCATTATTTTATTAAATTTGTAATTTAGTATATAATAATTATAATATTTGTAAATAAAAAGTGTCAACTGTTGTTAAATAAGCAAAAAAGCTTGTTAAAAGCATTAATGTAAAAATAACCGTTTACATCTTACAGAAAGAGGGGTTTTTCTTGTGAATAACTATTATGTTTGCAATTGGAAATAATGTATTATTATGATAAAATTTAGAGTTGTATAATCCATTTTTTGTTAATATGGAGCGTAAAATAAATCTTAGAAAATCGTTATACAGGTAATATACTAAGAACATATTTTTACAGGAATAAAGACATTAACGCAATAAAACAAAGTAAACCAATATGTAAATAAGGAAAAGTTGTAGGGAGAAGAAAAGTTTTGTAAAAAAAATATTTACATTTAATTTCTAAATATAAATATAAAAAAGTAAAGAATAGTTAATTGGTTAAGAATTTAAATACAAATATTTATGGAAGTTTGATGGTATGTATAAAATTGTAAGATGAATTTATTTGAAAAATAGAGTGGTGTATTTGGAAGAATATAATTAGGAGAAGGGAGGTCTATGAAGGTAATAGTTTGTTAGACAATGAAGATAAAGCCAATATCTTCATTGTTAGAAATCATATTAATATAAGCATAGAGGTTAAAATAAGAAAATTTTAACGTACTGCTGTCATATATCGGTTATATAAATTAGAACATTCCTGAACACAAGCTAAATACAAATTTCGTATTTTTTCATCTCTGCACAATTTTATATAGCTTTCACTTTGAAGTATTGATATTAAAGGCTTCATTTTCCAATAATAATAAGAATCTGTATCTTTAGTTAAAATGTTTTTATATTCGTTAAGTATTTTTGTATAAGAATTGTCAATCAAACGATAGTTGCATTTAGATAATTCAAGGCTATAGAAAGTACTAATTTCATTAAATAAAAATTCTCCATTATTATATTCTTCTCCGCCACAAAAGCAATTATTTACTGGTGAGTAATAGCGGGGGCCGTCTTTATGTTCTACTCTTTTAATAGATAATTTATGCCATGACATAACTTCTTTATAGAGATTTCCTAGCACACTTTCGTTTGAAATGAATTTTTTATCATATTTCAGTAGGCAATTTAAAATTTCTATTGTAGTTTCCTTTTTTTGAAGATTTGTAATAGAACACCAACATATATAGTTACTATCTAATCGTCCTATAATGCACACCTCTTGTTTTGGACTTACATATACATCAAGGGAAATATCTTTATTTTTTACATCATAATTAGGCATGATGCTGTTAATTTCATTAATTAAATTATACTTTTCCATGTTAGGCATTTCACCCTTTCATTTCCACTAGTTTCTTTATTATATACATTATTTACTTTGAAAAGCAATATAAATTTTTGTTAAATATGTTTCGTTATTTATAAAAAGTTTTATATGGATATGTTATAATATTTATGTATATAATTGTCAGTGAGGATAGTAATGAATAATAATTTTAAAAAAGTACTTATGTGTTTACTCGGCGTTGGTATTTATATATCAGCGGTAACGTTCCCTTCAAAAATATATGCTGATACTATACAGAAGAAAATATCACGCAACAATAATGATTCATTTACTTTGCCATCATCTCAAGGATTAAAAGGAATTCATAATGTTTCGTATGATCACTATTCGTTGATGATTGATGGAAAAAGAATTTTTCTTTATTCTGGTGAGTTTGATTATTGGCGTTTACCAAGTCAATCTGGCTGGATGGATGTTTTAGAAAAAATGAAAGCAGCTGGTTTTAATGCTGTTACCATTTACTTTAACTGGGGTTTTCATTCTCCTAAACAAGGGAAATACGATTTTTCTGGAATTCGCGATGTTGATAAACTCCTTACTATGGCACAAAAGATTGGGTTATATGTAGTTGCAAGACCAGGTCCATATATTAATGCAGAAACTGACGGAGGAGGATATCCAGGTTGGTTAACAACACAGCAGGGAAGAGCGCGTACTGCTTCACAAGATTATACTGCTGCCTATGAACAATGGCTGAGTGCTATTGATCCAATTATTGAAAAGCATCAAATTACAAATGGAGGAAGCGTAATTTTGTACCAAGTGGAAAATGAGTATACAGGTGGAGATGCCTTGTATATGCAGAACATTAGAGACAAAGCACGTAAGGATGGAATTAATGTACCAACTTTTCATAATGACAAAAGTGGGCCAAAAGGAAGATGGTCTAGTGGAACTGGTGCACCAGATATGTATGCATATGACAGTTACCCTGGACTAGCGGCAATTCCATCATATTACGGAGATCCGCGTAAATTTGCACCAAATAGTCCAGTGTTTTTAGCGGAACTAGGAGGTGGGTGGTTTGATCCTTGGGGAGGAAAGAGTTACGCTATACTTTCTAAAAATTATAATGCTAATTATGAAAACGTTTTATACAACCATGTTGTATCTGAAGGAGCAACTATGATGAGTATTTACATGACTTATGGTGGAACAAATTGGGGGTATTTGCCTTTTCCAGGTGTGTACTCTTCCTATGATTATACAGCGGCAATAAGTGAGAGCCGTCAGCTTGGATCAAAGTATAATGAAGAAAAGCTACTTGCAACTATGTACAGAACGCTTACCCCTCTTACAAAGACAGATCCATTAACAACCATAGAAGCTCCAAGTAATCCTAATTTATTAGCTAATGCAATTGAAAATTCGGATACAAAAACTCAGTTTTATATACTGCGTCATAGTAATGGTTCCTCAATTAGTAATGATAATACGACTTTGAAAATTCAGAGCGCAGATGGCATTTATATACTTCCACAAGAACCTGGTACATCAATCAATATAAATGGACAAGAATCTAAATTTATAGTTGCTAATTTTCAACTTGGGTCAGAGCATTTAGTGTATTCAACTTCTAATTTATATACTTATGTTACACAAGGAAATAGAGACACTGCTATTTTTTACGGAGGACAAGAATCGGATGGTGAAACAGTTCTTCGTTATAAAAATCAACCTAAAGTGACTGTTTTATGTGGAAATGTAAAGTCAAGGTATGATTCTGTAAGTGGAGACCTACGCTTAAATTATAAACATGATGGAAGTATTTCACGTGTAATGATAAAAGATGACAACAAAGAATTAATGCTGCTTTTTACAACGGATATAACGGCTCAAACGTTCTGGTGTGAAGATACTTCTATAGGAGAGATTTTAGTTAGGGGACCTTATTTGGTAAGATCTGCATCAATACGTGATAGAAATAAATTAGAACTACAAGGTGATACTGATAAGGCATCAGATATAGAGGTATTTGCTCCAACGTCTGTCAATGAAATCAAGTGGAATGGTGAAAAAGTTAAAGCATTACAAACTTCTTATTTATCATATACTTTTTCTCTGTTATCGCCAGAACAAGTATTAATTCCAGTTATTACAAATTGGAAGTACTCATATGAAACTAATGAAGCACAGTCAGAATTTGATGATTCATCTTGGATAAGTGCAAATAAAACAACTACAAATAATCCGGTAAAGCCTTTAACCCCAACTGTATTATATGCAGATGATTATGGTTTTCATCACGGAGTTGTTTGGTTTAGAGGACACTTTAAGGCAAGTGGAAAAGAAACAGGAATTATTTTAGATGGAGAAGGAGGAACAAATGGAGCATATGCTGTGTGGATAAATGGTTTTTACTTAGGTGCTTCATTAAGCGGAATTAAGAATTTTACATTTCCTAAAAATGTTTTAAAAACAAGTGATGACAATGTCATATCAGTGATGGTACAGAACATGGGACATGATGAAGATGGTGGATGCAAGGATACACATAAAAGCCCACGTGGACTTGTGCAGGCATCGCTTCAAGGAGATACAACATCAATTTTCTGGAGTATTCAAGGAAATAAGGGGGGAGAGACTTTGATAGATCCTGTTAGAGGGGCAATGAATGCGGGTGGATTATATGGTGAAAATAATGGTTGGACACTGCCTAATTTTCCTGATAAACCATGGAAACAAGTAACACTACCAGACAATGGAAAGCAAAGAGGAGTAGCACCAGGAGTTTCGTGGTATAGAACTACATTCAAGTTGAATTTCCCCAAAATGAGCGATGTTCCCCTTGCACTTTATATAAAGGATAATAATACTAAAAACTATCGTGCTTATATTTATGTAAATGGATGGCTTATTGGTCAATATATAAATAGTTTGGGACCTCAGAATTTATTTTCACTGCCCTCTGGTGTATTAGATCCAAATGGTAAAAATACTATTGCTATTGCAGTTTGGGCATTAGATAATAATTCAACAGGACTTGGAGAAATAATTTTACAAAAGCTTGGTAATTATTCAGGTGGTGTACCAGTTAAAATGAATGATAATCCGAGCTATAAAGATGTTTTTAATAAAAACTAAGTATCAACTAATAGGTAGTATATTAATAATAAAAATATTAACAATATCAATACTTAATGAATATAATAAATAATATACGAAAGAAGTAAGTAAATATAATACAAAAGGGAATTAACTTATGCATGTACTAAATTGGTGCATGCATAAGTTTACAATTTACTTATTATTTAAAAACGATAGTGCTATTTTTTTGTAAATCTGTTTCCGGTATTTATGTAAATCAAATTTCCAAATACAGCTATTAATATTACAGCAACAAGTATAAGATGTTCATAAGGAAAGTGTATATATTTGCTGCAAAGGTAATCAGCAAGAAAAGCAATTCCTATAAAGATTAATAAATTTCCCGTACGTTTGTAAAGCTTTAGGATATCCAATTTAGCTTTTTCGTCTTCAGGAAGTATACTATATCCAGAAACTAGCCAATTTGCCTTTCCAGTCCTTAAAATAATACCAAAAATCATAAATAATACGAATCCACCTATCAAAATCATAATTATATTTTCCTCCATATATTTAATTCATTATAAGCTGTTAGATAAATATATTGTACTTATAGTTAGCGTTATTTGCAATGCACATTTAAATTTAAAACACTATTTTAAGATTTTAATTATTATATTATTTTATCATAAAGAAATATGACAATTAATACCGTATAAGTGATATATGGGAATTAAACGAGCGTAATTTGTCTTATGAGTAAGTATAAAAAATAGTTTATAGTTTATATTTACTTTAAAATTAAACAAAAATATAATATTAGGCATATTCTAAGTGCATTGTGGAGCTTAAGAGGTATAATACTCATATTTGGTAGGTTTTTCAGTTAAGATGTGTTGATGAATATTATAATTATGTATATTATAATATTATAAAAATATATAAAAAATATTCATTATATTGTAAAAGAGTTGTTTCACTTGAGAAATATGCTTTAGTAAGTATAAAGATTTGCTAGACAAATTAAATATGGAATGATGCTTTATAATGAAAGTGTTTTTAAATAGGCGCTGTGCCACTACTTAAATAAAGTAAAGAAGAAAAATCAATAGATAGATAAATATATATAAACCATAGATAGAAAGATGAGAAAGTTAAAGATAGATAAAATAAAAAAATAGACTTTAATTTAGAAATAGTGTGGCAGCGTACTGTAAGAAGATGCAAATGATCATGATAAGAGATTCATTAAAAGATATGTACAGTAAATTTTAATAATGGAAGGTCTTATCATATCATGGCGTTTTCGTTTAGAAAAAACTTATAAAATATTTGTTGAGTGGTATCGAGATGATTTTCTATATAACAAGCGAAGATGTAATTAAAGTGATATATTAGAGCATTTAAGATCAGCTGAATAAAGGGAAAATATACAATAATTGAGTCATGGGGAAACTGAGAAAAATATTAGCTTGGTTTCCCTATATTTAGGCTATGAAATAATTTAGTATTGGATTATTTGAAGAGAAAAGCTTTATGAATATTTAGATATGTGCATAAAAAATAAGTAAAATTGGAGAAAATAAGTGTTTAAGAAAATAATAAACTTAATATCTATAATAATAATTACAGCATACATTTTTGTTACTATATATGCATTTTATTGCAATGTACCTTTTAAAGAAGATTTTATTGGATATAGTTTTGTTCTAATTATGTATATAGTTTTATTTTATATGGGAAAATACTCCATAGTAGAAGCTTTAAAGTTGAAAAAAACACCTAAAAACAGGAGAAGGAGCAAATATGGGGTAAAGACTAATTTCATAGTTGGAATCTTTTCTTTAACTGTTGGGGTAATGTTTGGTATGGCTTCTATTATGAATATATATGATATAAGAGCTGATGTGAGTGAATATAGTTCTGGGAATATAATTTCTGATAGTATTAAGGTGAACAATGTTATATTAGGAAATGCTCATAGTGGAAAGGGCACTAATAGGACTACTACCAAAATTATTAATGAAATAGATGGGACAAGCATTAAAAGCAATAAGAAACTAGAGTTTAAGAATTGTTCATTCTATGTGTCACAAATTTTAAAAGGGCATGTGTATAAGGTTAAGTATCTTCCTACAACACATAGGATACTAGCCATACAATCAAAGTGATTTTGAAAACGAGAAATATAAAAAGAATAAAGGGAATAAAAAGATGGAGGAAAAATGGTTAAGAAAATAGTAAACCCGATAAACATAATAGTAGTTGTGATGCATATTTCTGTAAGTATATATGCTCTTTTTGTTAATGTACCTTTTAAAGCTGAATTGTTTAAAGACAATGTTGTTTTATGTATATATGTTATTACGTTTTATATTGGGTTCCTGCTCTTAGGTGATTTTTTCAGAGAAAGAAAGATATTTAGAAAGAGGAATGATGGAAATCGTGAATCAAAAACTATATCAATAATTGGAGGTATATTTTTATTTGCTGGTATATTGTTAGGGATGTCATCAGTTATGACAATATATAATATAAAAGTAGATGCAAGCGAGTACAGCATTGGAAGAATAATTTTTGATACCATTAAGGTTGATAACGTTAAAAGGGAGAGTACAACTAGTAAACCTCAAGGAATATTTGTTCAAAGAAGCATTACGACAATAAGGACAGAAGAAGTAGATGGAATAAGTGTAAAAAGTAATAAAAGGGTGGAGTTTAAGCACTGCTATCTTTATGGTTGGCAGGTTATAGAAGGGAAAATATATAATGTAAAATATCTTCCTACAACCCATAGAATATTGTCAATAGAGGAAAAAAAATAAACTTAGTAAGTTTACATATTTAAGAATACAAGGATTATTATGGTTTAAATATAATCAATGATACTATTGTTATAAGAAAGCTTGTTATGAATTTAAAAACTTCAAATATAATAATTTGCCTAAAGAGGAGAACGTTCGTTAAATAAAATGTTAATATAGAAATATTTATGTTATAACATGTAATATTTTGTAAGATGTGTTATAATAAATATTAAGTAGATTAATTCTAATTAGTAAAGGATGGGCAATTTACATTGAAATTGAAGTAGCAAGCGAAATAATAAGCTACCATAGTGGTGAAAGGGTATTAGAACTAAATTCAAGGTTATCTCATTATATTGGTCAATATAAAACAAAATTGCAATAATATTTAAGGACATTACAACTAGGAGGATATTTATGATTATAAGAGAAATAAGACCTATTGATGCGGATGCTTTTTGGAAAATGCAATATGAATTGGACAAAGAAACAAAGTATATGATGTATGAGCCTGGAGAAAGAGTTAGAAACTTGAGTTTTATAAAAAGCTTAATTGAAGAAGCAGTAGAAGGAAACGATTTGCTGTTAGTAGCTGAAGAGTATGGGAAAATCATTGGATTTATTTCTGCTGAAAGAGGCGTTACTAGACGAGTGAGACACTGTGCATACGTTGTGGTTGGAGTAAGAAAAGAGTTTCAAGGAAAAGGTATTGGAAGTAAGCTTTTTAGAAAAATGAATTTGTGGGCAGAAAGGCAGAAGATAAAAAGGCTTGAGCTAACAGTCGTGTGTGACAACGAGGAAGCTAAACGTCTTTATGAAAAAAATGGATTCTCAATTGAGGGAATTAAAAAAAATTCAATGTTTATAGATGATGAGTATGTGGATGAGTTTTGCATGGCAAAGCTTTTGTAGATTTATACTGATTTAAAGTAAACAATGTAAATTTGGTTTTGAAAAATAATGAATACTTGTTTATTTTTGTAAGTGTGTTATAGTATATAGAGAATATATTTGAACAGTATATATAAGCAGCATTAAACAAGTTTAACTTTGGAATCCATATTATATATTGTATAGTAGGGGGATTAATATGAATTTTTTACAACTAGCAAAAGAAAGACATTCTGTTAGAAGTTTTAGTGATAAAAAAGTAGAAAAGGAAAAGTTAAAATTGATTTTAGAAGCTGGCAGAGTTGCACCAACTGCTGTAAATTATCAGCCCCAAAGAATATTGGTTATTGAAAATGAAGAAAATTTGACAAAGTTAAGAGCCTGTACTCCATATCATTTTGATGCACCATTAGTTCTATTGGTATGTTATGATTGTAAAAATAGCTGGAAAAGACCCCATGATAAAAAAGATATGGGGGTTGTTGATGCTAGCATTGTTACAACTCAAATGATGCTTGAAGCTGCTGATTTAGGACTTGGTAGTACTTGGGTAGGGCATTTTAATGAAGATATTATTAAAGAAACTTTTGAGATACCAGAATATCTAGTTCCAGTAGCACTTCTTCCAATAGGTTATCCAGCAAGTAAATCAACACCACACCCGCTGCATTACAATAGACTTGATATTGAAGATACAGTTTTTTTTAATTCCTTTGATGGAATGAGTGAAAGAAAAAAAAATAAATAATGGAGGGAAAAACTATGCTGAAGATGAAAAGATGGAAATTGAACTTGATTGCGGCAGCTGCTTTTGCTATTGCTGCTGTATTAGGGTTAATTGATAAAAAAACTATTCTTTGTGTAGTGTACACCTTACTTACAATAACTTATACATTAAGAGCTTTAATAGGAGCTCATTATGATAATGAAACTAAAGTAGTCAATGTTTTAAAAAAGAAAGAGAATTAACGTAGAAACAAAACGGAAAATAAATGTTTGAGCGACTGATTATGGTGATGAGTTTAAAAATAGGGAAGCCAGAAAATGGCTTCCCACAGAATGATAAAACTTATATACTATTTTGAAATTCTAATTAGAAGATTAAGTTTTTAGTTTCTGGCTTATTTATAAGCATATTGTTTATAACCTTAAGAGTAGCAGCGTCTACATTTCCGGTTACAGGTAAAGAATTTTGAGATTGGATTGAGCTAACTACGCTTTTAGTTTGAGTTCCATAATAACCTGTAGCACTTGAAATACTGTAACCTAAATAAATTAAAGTGTTTTGAAGGTTTACAGTATCACTGCTTGTGGTTCCATAAACTAATGGTAAAGTGCTGAAATTTAAAAGTTTAACTCCCGCCTTAGTGGCAAGCATGCTGTTTATAACATAGAGGGTAGCAGTATCTACATTGCCAGTTACAGGTAAAGAATTTTGAGATTGGATTGAGCTAACTACGCTTTTAGTTTGAGTTCCATAATAACCTGTAGCACTTGAAATACTGTAGCCTAAATAGATTAAAGCGTTTTGAAGATTAGTTACGTCACCACTTGTCATCCCATAATTTAAAGGTAGAGCTGCTGATAAAGGAGCTTTATTCACATTTATTGAAAAGTCTTTTTCAGCGTCAAGGTTATTAATGCTTAAATTGTCCTTAACAAAGGCCTTTATAGTGTATGTGCCATAGGTTATTGGAGTAAAAGTATAATTTGGAGAAATGCTATAGTCGCTGGAGGAAACAAGCGCACCATTCTTATATACTTCATATCTGTAGTTAAAACCAGAAGTACTTCCGTCTGTAGTATTGGAAGTAAGTGTAATTGGTTTTCCGTCATACATATAGCCACTAGCAGTAACGTTTGATATCTTAACAGGATTAAAAACTGTTAGGGAGGTGCTTCCCATAACGCTGTAAGCATCAGTTTCTAATCTATCCTTACCATAGACGTAAACTTGATAAATACCAGCAGTGCTTGGAGAGAATGAAAAAGCGCTATTTAAGCTGTAAAGAGTATCAGTGACCAACGAGCCATTATTATAAACTGCAAATTTATATGAAGGATTGCCGGAACCACCTGAAATCTGGGCACTAAAGTTTGCTGAAGATCCAGATATCATTTGAGGCGAATCCAAAAGAAAACTGCTTAAGGCTGGTGCAGCGTAAGTTTTAAAGTTCGCTGAAGTTACAGCATCGTAATCACTAGTTGAAAGTGCATCCTTAACATACAGTTTAACTGAATAGTCTCCAAAGGTGTTTGGTGAATATGAAAAATTGCTGCTTGCTGAGAAATCCTGTGTTGCAGTTAGGTTTCCATTACGATAAATCTCATATTTGTATAAATAATTGCCAGAGCCACCTGTTATTGAAGGCGCAAAATCTGTACTTTGACCCTGTAGAAGCTCTATTTTGCTTAAATTTAAAGCAGATATAGAAGGAGTACTGTATATATTGAAATTTAAACTTTTCTTTGAATCATAAGCTGCATTTGAAAGTGTATCCTTTACATATAAAGTAGAAGTATAAACTCCAGAAATATTAGGATTTACTGTGAATGTTGGACTTGTGCTGTAATTTGTAGTTTGAACTACAACTCCATCCTTAGAAATCTCATATTTGTATAGATAACCAAGCCCTGTACCTCCGCTGGCAGAAGCATTGAAGTTTATTGATTTTTGAGAAACTATTGAATCTGTGGTGTCTTCAGTAAAACTTCCTATGCTTACAGCTGGTATAGCCTGTACGTTTAAGGAAGATGAAAGAGTATCGTCAAAAGTCTTGTCTGAATACTTGTCTTTTATTTTCACATAAACTTGATAGTCCCCGGAGCTAGTAGGAGTAAATGAAAAAGTGTTATTTGAGTTGTAGTCTGTTTCACTTAAAACTGCTCCGTTTTTTATAACTCCAAATTTAAATAAATAGTTTCCGTAGCCGTCTTGACCTAGTGCTGAATAGTTAACAGTTTGTCCTAAATATATTTGATTATTAGTAGAATCATTTGTATAAGAGGACAATTTCGCATACTTTATTACATTGTCAACAATAGAGTTATTGTAATAAAAGTTCAAAATGCCCGTATAGTTTTGCCCTAGATTTGCTCTTTGATAGGCTCCTATTTGGCTCATTCCAAGTCCATGGCCATAACCTTTCCCTGTAAAGGTATAGATTCCATTAACGCTATCATAGCTTAAATACCACATAGAACTTTGTAGATTTAAAAAAGTTCTGCATTTGTCAGAGGTTATAGCTTTAGATTTTGTAGTACCTGTTGAATCTTTGTAAATGATAGATACACTAGATACTCTTCCACTTGGATATCTAGTTATGGAATTTAAGTCTATGCTTACAAAACTGTCTGTTGATAAAAGGTAGCCTTTACTCTTTAAAGTAGTATCTATGCTAGCATTCGAGAAGGATTTATTTCCTTGAGACCAAGAGGCGTTATCAACAGTTTGACCATTATAAACGTCAGGTTTGGAAATTAAATAAGGTAGAGCAAACCCCCAAACATTCTTAACATCCTCAGTATATCCACCATGAGAAGCTGAAAAAACAGCATTTATTAATTGATCATTATAAGTGATAACTTGTCCTTTTGTAGAATCAATGGCCTGCATAACATGAGTATCACTTGGAACATAACCTTTATAAGTTTGATAGCTAATTGTGTCGTCAAAATCATAGCCTAAAGCTGATTTGGCACCTAAATTGTTTAGAGCATAGGTTCTAGAAGCAACTGCTTGAGACTTTAAAGCTTCCATTGGAAAATAATCTGACATTTCAAAGCCTACAACACCCTTTAAGTAGGATTCCATAGATGTTGAATCTATAGGCAAAATTTTGCCACCACTAACCTGAAAGGTAAAGCTTCCAGGATAGCTATATACTTGAGTTCCACTGGATATTGTAATTAAATTAGGACTAGCGGTAGGTGTCATCATAATGGACTGATAAACAGTTCCGTTTAAAGAAATACCGCTGCCTGATACTGTAAGATTTAATATAGTTTGAGATGGAACTAGTGTACCGTTTAGCGTATAATCACCATTTAATTTGAGGCTCATTGTTTGGTTTGCCATTGTAGTTAAACCTACTTTTAAGTCGTTAAAATAGGCTGGATTTTTATAAGCTAGTGCATTTATTCCACCTAAAAATGAACAGTATGAAAATGTTAGAGCTGCAGTTGTGAACATTGATACAAATTTCAGGCTTTTTCTTTGCATAGTGATATTTCACCCCTTATCTTTTGATTATGCACTTTATAAATTTATCGAAGATTATAGCTTTAAATTCTCAAGTAAATAGTGGTGCTTGTGGGTGAGATAATGTTAAGTTCACTATAATAGATTATATAGTAATGATATGCTTAAAATGAAATACATGGTATAATCTGTTTACAAAGATAATAGAGAGGTTGGTGGTTTAGGTGCAGTCATTAATCGTAATGATAATCATTTTTTTGTGGATCACTTTTAATCAGCTTAAGGAAAGAAAGATAAACCCTAAAAAGTTATGGATTGCTCCTGTACTTTTAGCATATGTTGCAATATCATCTGCTATAGAAATAAAAAGTATAGCCTTAAATTATTGTGCTTTTTTTGCGGTAATGATTATTTTAGGAGTAGGTGTTGGTATACTAAGAGGAAAAACTTATATTTTTCGAAGAGATGATAAAACAGGTCAGTTATTTAGAAAAGGAAGTCTTCTTACAATAGCAATTTTTTTTGTAATCATAATTTTGAAAGTTATAAGCAAATATGAATTTCAATCGCCAAGTAATAAGTTTCTACTTAATATAATTCAATTTGGTTTCTTGTTTGAACAGGTTGGTTCTTATGCTGGGAGAAATATTATTTTTTATTTGAGAAGCAGAAAAGAGATTGTTTAAAGTATAAATATAAATCATCCTTCAAAAACTATATTAACTTATGATTAAAAGTTTAATACAATTCTTAAAATTGAAAATACTATTTGTGAAGGGAGGAGTTAATATGAGTAATAAGGATGATAGACGTAAGGATAGTTTTATGGAAATTCCAATAGAACAGCATGATACTGCAGCTTGGGCAAATATCCATAAGGAAAAACCAGTATCAAAGGTATCCGTTCCAAGTAAATTTGATGTTAAAAATGCAAAGGAATATGTGGATTCTAATCAAAAATAAGAGATGAAAAAGGTGGGCAAAACTATTTTTACTAATAGTTTTGCAGCACCTTTTCTATTTATGGTTAAAATATGCCTATGAAAAGGTAGGTGGAATTTTTAAATGTGCGGGTTTTGATAAGAAAATTAAAGAAACAAGATACTCTAGAATCAAATAAATAATTATAGTAAGCATAAAAATCTAAGGTCTATATAAAATATAGTCATAAATAAAAATTAAAGGAGGTTTATAATGCTGCAGGTTGGACAATTACAAATTATTAATTATTCTGACTACAAATTAATTCTTAAAGAAATTCATTCTAGTAAAATGCTCTTATGGGATGATAGTTTTCCTAATATTATTAAGCCTGATGAGATAATAAAAGTAGATATTCAGTGGAGTGCAGAAGAGGAGATAAATAAAACTCAAAATACAGCTGAAGCACTTTATTTAATAGATGGTACAGATAATTATTTTGAAATTCAAGCAAGATGGGAGAAGAAACCTACTCTAAAAATTGACTGGAAAAATACAATTAATGATAAGAGATTTTTTTCAAGAAAGCTTCCAGAGATAATGGACTTAGGTTGGCAATCTGGAGGAGTGATTACCTTGATTTTTATGCAAAATTTTATTAATAATGAAGCTGATGAATTGCAGTATACATAGAATACGTACCTTAAGGGATTTATTAATCTTAAATAAAAATGAGTATAAGAGAGAATACTTATACTCATTAAAAACTAGGAAAGTCCAACAAAAATTACACCAACTAGTATAAGAGCTAGTCCGGTAATCTTGAATTTTGTTATTTTTTCATGAAGCACAATTCTTGAAATAATCATAGACCATATGTATGTAATTGAAGACATTGGCATAACCACAGATAGAGGCATATACTTTAGAGCATAAATATTTGTAACAGCAGCACTTACATACAAAAATCCTCCAATATACAAAAACTTGTTTGTAAGAATAGATGCTATTGTACCTCCGGAAGTGGATTTTTTAAAGCAAAAACCTCCGAAAGATCCAAGCAGTGTCATTATAATAATTACTAATATAAGCATTACGTTATTCATCATTCATCACCTAAACCTATAAATGCAACACCGAACATAATCAATATTACACCTATTATTTTTCCAAGACCAACGGATTCCTTCAAAAGAATATAAGATACTATTATTGTAAATACATATCCCATGCTCATCATTGGGTGTATTACAGAAAAGCTTCCGTATTTTAAGGCAATTATCATGCCCACAGCACCTATACCGTAGAAGAAAAAACCAATTAGTATGTAAAGCATATTGTGCATAGCAGACATTTTCCACAAAGTCTGTCCGATTGTTGTGCATATTGAAGCTATGAGTATTAATATAATACCCTTTTGATTTTTCTTAAAAGAACTTAATATACTATTCATAATTATTTTCACCTTTTCATGTTTAAAGATTACTATACTATTTTATTTGATTATGCTCAATATAGCAAGTGTAAGAAAAGATTTGTTAAGTAAATGCATCTGAGTTAGTTTGTGTTATAATAGTATAAATAATTGGGAGTATAGTGTAATATATATTAAATTATATTGAGAAAAAATTATTTTAAGGAGATATAGATGATTATTGTAATAATTACAGTTATGGTTTCTTTTTTGTGTGGGTCAATACCAACAGGATACTTGATTACCAAAAAGCTTAGTGGAATTGATGTAAGAACTAAGGGCAGTGGAAATATAGGTTCTACAAATGTTAAAAGAGTTGCAGGAACTAAAATATCAATGATTACTCAAGTAATGGATATTTTAAAGGGGATAATTCCTGTTCTTTTATGTATGTTAATAGCTAGTAAAATAAAATTACCAATATCAACAAGTATGTATCTTTCTATTATTGTAATAGCAGTAATTTTGGGACATGATTACACTCCGTTTCTGGGCTTTAATGGAGGTAAGGGTGTAAATACAACGGTTGGTGCATTTTTTTTGCTTGCGCCAGCAGCAGTATTGGCTGGAGCTGTAGTTTATTTTGTACTGCGTTTGTTCACAAAAATAGTATCAATTAAGTCAATTGCTGTAGGCATAACAATGCCAATCGCATGCATTGCTCTAAGATTACCAATTGAAATAACAGTTTGTGCAATAATAGCTTGCGGTTTATTGATACTTAGACATAAAGACAACCTGATAAGGCTTGTAAATAATGAAGAAAAATAGTTAAGAAAATATTTGTGGAGGAAAGGTATGAAAAAACTATTTGTAATTACAGTAAAATAGGAGGCATTTAGCCTCCTATTTTTACTGTAATTCTGATAATTTTTTATAAAGAGAGTATCTTTCCTTTGCATTTTCTGCTGACTTATTAAATGCATCTTCAACCTTATCAGGGAAGATAGTCTTAAGTGAAGAGTAACGAAGTTCTCCATTTATAAAGTCTGTATAGGATTCTGTTGGCTCTTTTGAATCAAGTATAAATGGATTTTTTCCCTGCTCTTTTAGAAGAGGATTGTATCTGTATAAATGCCAGTATCCTGCTTCAACAGCTTTTTTCTCTTGAGCTATGCTGGTGCCCATACCAGTTTTAATACCGTGGCTTATACATGGTGCATAAGCTATTACTAAAGAAGGACCTTTGTAGGCTTCGGCTTCAGTAATTGCTTTAATAGTGTGGGTCATGTTTGCTCCCATAGCTATTTGAGTTACATAGACATTTCCATAAGTCATAGCCATTAAGCCAAGATCTTTTTTTCGTGTTTTTTTACCTGCTGAAGCGAATTTTGCAATTGCTCCAGTTGGTGTGGATTTTGAGGATTGACCACCAGTATTAGAGTATATTTCAGTATCCATTACAAATATATTTACATCATCACCTAAAGCAAGCACTTGATCTACTCCGCCGAAGCCTATATCATATGCCCAACCGTCTCCTCCAATTAACCAGTGGGATTTCTTAACTAAATAATCTTTCTTATCATATATTTCAGATAATAATTTATCACCCTTGAAGTCCTCGTTTTCCATGATTCTAAGGATTTTATTTGATGCTTCCTTGGATTTATCGCCGTCATCAAAGCCATCTAGCCACAAGCTAAAAGCATCCTTAAGATCAGAATTTATATTTGAATTAATAGCTTCTTCCATTAGTTCAGCCAATCTTTCTCTCATTTGCTTAACGCCTAAAAACATTCCGTAACCGTACTCTGCATTATCCTCAAATAATGAGTTACCCCAAGAAGGACCTTTTCCGAAGTTATTTGTGGTGTATGCAATTGAAGGTGCACTTGCACCCCAAATAGATGAGCATCCAGTAGCGTTTGCTATCATCATTCTATCTCCATAAAGCTGTGTTAATAGTTTAATATAAGGTGTTTCACCACAGCCGGGACAAGCTCCGTTAAATTCTAGAAGTGGTCTAGAAAATTGACTTCCCTTTACAGTATGAATATCCATTATACCTTCCTTAGGTTTTACCTTTAAGGCATATTCGAAGTTTTCTGATTGTTCTTCTATTTGTTCTGCAGCAGGCTTCATAATTAAAGCTTTACCTGGAGCAGGACATATATCCGCACAATTTCCGCAACCAGTACAGTCAAGTGGACTTATTTGGATTTTGTAGTGTAGGTGTTCGAGGCCTTTACCTACAGGCTTCTTGGTAACGAATCTTTCAGGAGCATTTTCTTTTTCCTCATCATCAAGTAAACAAGCTCTTATTACACTGTGAGGACAAACATATGCACACTGGTTACATTGAATACATTTGTCTATTTGCCATTCTGGGACGTTAACTGCAATTCCACGCTTTTCATAAGCGGTTATACCAAGAGGAAATACACCATCTTCCATGCCTTTAAAAGCACTTACAGGTAGTTCGTCACCTTCATGCCTTGCCATAGGTCTTTCAATTCTTTGAACGAAATCGGGAAGACCTTTTAAAGGTTGATAGTTGGATTCAGCATTTTTCCAGGCTTCAGGAACAGTAACTTTGTGAGCTGCGTTAACTCCGGCATCTACAGCTTTTTTATTTGCATCAACTATAGTAGCACCTTTTTTACCGTAAGTGTATTCTATAGAATCTTTCAAATACTGAACAGCCTTATCCACTGGTATTATGTTAGCTAGTTTAAAGAAAGCAGACTGCATAATCATGTTTATTCTAGAACCAAGACCTACCTCTTGAGCTATTGAAACTGCGTCTATGGTGTAAAATTGTATGTTGTTGTCTGCAATATATTTTTTCATTGCATTAGGAAGATGTTCATCAAGTTCGTTATCTTTAAATGGACAGTTGAGAACAAAAATTCCGTTCTTCTTTAATCCTTTTAACACATTTATATTATATATAAAGGATTTATTGTGGCAGGCAATGTAGTCTGCTTCATAAACAAGATAAGGGGATTTAATAGGTTTATTTCCGAATCTTAAGTGAGAAACAGTACTTCCTCCAGACTTTTTACTGTCATAGGAGAAGTAAGCCTGACAGTACATATCGGTATTATCACCTATGATTTTTATAGCACTTTTGTTTGCACCAACTGTACCATCAGAGCCTAAACCATAGAATTTACATCTTATAGTTCCTTGAGGTGTAGTATCGATTATTTCACCTTCAGGTAGAGATGTATTTGAAACATCATCCACAATTCCAATGGTAAATCTATTTTTAGGGCTTTGAGCTCTTAAGTTATCAAATACAGATAAAATTTGTGATGGTCGTGTGTCTTTAGAACCTAAACCAAAACGTCCTCCAACTATGACAGGTTTATTTGGATGGTTATAAAAGGCATTAACTACATCTAGATAAAGAGGTTCTCCGGCTGAACCAGGTTCCTTTGTTCTGTCTAGAACTGCAATTCTTTTAATAGTTTTAGGAAGATATTTAAAGAAGTAGTCAGTAGAGAATGGTCTATATAAATGAACCTTCAACAATCCAACTTTTTGTCCCTTACTCCTTAAATAATCTACAGTTTCCTCAACTGTATCACAAACTGAACCCATGGCAATAATTATATCCTCTGCTTCAGGGTCGCCATAGTAATCAAAAGGATGATATACTCTTCCAGTTATCTTTTCTATTTCTCTCATATAGCTTTCTACGATATCAGGAACTGCAGTGTAGAAATTGTTTGAAGCTTCTCTGCCCTGGAAGTAGATATCAGGATTTTGAGCTGTACCACGAACAGTAGGATGTTCTGGGTTAAGAGCTCTAGACCTAAAAGCCTTAATTGATTCGTAGTCAACTAGAGGAGCTACATCATTGTAATCAATCATTTCTATTTTTTGATATTCATGTGATGTTCTAAAACCGTCAAAGAAGTGCATGAATGGCACTCTTGCTTTAATAGCAGCTAAGTGTGATACCATAGCTAAATCCATGACCTCTTGAACGTTTGAAGAGGCTAAGAGAACAAAACCTGTTTGTCTTGCAGCCATGACGTCCTGATGGTCTCCAAATATAGATAAAGCGTGAGTTGCAATAGCACGAGCACTTACATGGAATACGCAGGGTAGAAGTTCTCCAGCCATTTTATACATGTTTGGTATCATTAAAAGAAGACCTTGAGAAGCAGTGTATGTAGTTGTAAGTGCACCTGCAATCAAGGAACCGTGAACAGTTCCAGCTGCACCAGCCTCTGATTGCATTTCAACTATTTTAACAGGCTGCCCGAAGATGTTTTTTCTTCCATGAGATGACCAGTTATCAACTAGCTCTGCCATTGGAGTGGATGGTGTTATAGGATAAATTGCAGCTACATCTGTAAAGGCATAAGAAGCGTAAGCTGCAGCTTCATTTCCATCCATGGTTTTCAACTTTTTTGCCATACTTTATTCCTCCTTGTAGAAAATAAATATTTTTAGAATATACGGGTTAACAATGTAAACCCTGTATTTAGTATTTGCTAAGTATATTAATTGAATTCATAGACTTAGCTTAAACCTAATTCTTTCCTTTTTCTCATTATGTGATCCTCAATGTCATTTGCAACCTTCATAGGGTCATCGCCAAGAGCTATTTTACCTCCAGTTACATCCTCAGCTTTATTAGTAAGTAAATCAACTAGCTGTCTAGCTCCAGTCATAAAAGGAGTAGGTGATAAATGAGTGTAGGCACCATAAGCTAAAGCAAAAATACCGTCTATAGTAGCTTTCTGTTCCATCCACTCAGGAGCTGTTACTGCAATAGGAAGTTGTGGAACATCTACGTTTAAGTGTTCAGCTAATGCTGTAACAAGCATAGAAATTCTTCCTGTATCTGTGCAGGTTCCAAAACTTAAAACAGGAGGTATCTTAAGTGCATTACAAACTGCTTTTAGACCATTACCAGCAATATTATTTGCAGCATCGAGAGTACAAAGTCCTGCAACCTCAAGAGCATGATTACCACAGCCGCCGCTTACAACTAAAATATCTCTTTTAATAAGTTCCTTTGTAAGGTTAATTGTTACCCAATCTTGAGGACCATTTCGTAAAGTTGAACAGTTAGCAAGAGCAACAACTCCCTTAATCTGACCCTTAGCTATTACATCAACTAGTGGATCAAGTTTGTTGCCAAGAGCTCCAAGAACTGCTTCGGTAGAGAATCCAGCTATAGCCTTTTGTATTTTTTGAGGAACGTGAGGTTTTATCTGTCTTTCTTTTCTCTTTTTAAAGTTTTCTATTCCGAGTTCAATTAATCTTTGTGCTGTTTCATCAGCTTGTGCAGGATCGTATGGAAATTTATAATTAACTCCAGGCAAATCTATAATAGTACTTACAGCTGCCAAGGTTACTTGATATTTTTCAGCATACATATCAATAGCTGGAGGAGAGCAGTTTTCTTCCATTGCAAATATATCAACAGTACCTGTAGCTAAAAGGGGTTCTATTGCAAGCCAATTTCCCATATGACCTACAAATACTTCGTCAACAGGGAATCTTTGTAGAAGCTCTTGACCTGTTTCGATGGAACCTACAACCCTTAAACCTTTAGCACCAGCCTGCTTTGCCATATCTTGAATTTCAGGAGTTTTGGCTTTTAAAATAGTGGCAGCACCTATCCAAGGTTGATGACCATTGAATACTATGTTGACATATTCAGGATCCATTATGCCTAAATCCATATTAACTTCATGAGGTGTTGGTGTTCCAAACAATATATCCTGAACCATTTCAAGACCTATTTGAGTGTTATATATTGTAGCTATTCCAAGTCTTAAGGCTTTCATAGCAAGAGATATATGACTTCCATCTACGTTTGTAAGGCAGCTTGCAACACAGTTTTGCTCTTCATGAACTGTTCCAGCAGGATATATGCCTAGTTTTTTCCAAGCTTCTATTCTTTTCTTTGGAGCAAAGGCCTCAACCATAACATTTTGATCTTCAACTCCAATTCTTTGTTGATCCTCAAGGATTACAGCAAGCTCAAAGGCCATATCGTTTATAGATTGAGCTGTATCAATGCCAAGCTTTTCACACATCCATTTAAGTTTGTTTTCATCTGTTATTTTAAAAGGTGTTCTTCCTTCAGCAGTAGCCTTTAAGGTTCTATAGGCTTCATAAGCATGATGGCTATATGTACCAGCACCCATTATATTTTTTAGAAGAAAATTTCTCATTGCCATTGCATCTGGGCCTATACCGCAAACTCCTTTCTCTTGGCCTGTTTTTTCACTTATTCTACAAGGACCATTAGAGCAAAGCTGACAGCTTAAACCTTCTAGACAAAACTTACATCGTATTTTCTCTTGAAGGGCATATCTATCAAAAACATTAGACATTCCATCTTCTCTAATTTTTTTTACCATTTCTTCTACAGAATCATGGTAGCTTACCCTTCCCTCTGACTTTTCTGATATGGTTTCACTCATAAGAAAACTCACTCCTTAAATTTTTTTTGGTTATTAGTAGTAAGTTTTCCTATTATCTTATGAATTATGTATGATAAATTTAATTTTACTGAGTAAAGCAATAATAGTATTTTATTATACTTAGCAAAAGTGGAAACACTGAATAAATCTAATTTTTAAATATCATCCAATGTAATAAAGATATGTAGATTAACTGGGTGATGATGGAGTTTATCATTTGCCAGAATGGTTTAGAATAAAGTAAAGGAGTAGAATAAGTATATGGAAAGAGAAGGATATGTATCTTTATGGATTGGTAAAATATCATCAGTAAAATTTAATGCAGCGATTCTACTTTAATTTTATTTAATATTAATTATATAGATAAAAACATCGTATTATCTTAATATAAGACTCTACGATGCTTTTATTTAATAATTTAACTATTATGCTGAGGTATTACAAATTTACAATAGATAGTTTTTGATCTTGTTGTAGATCCATAGTCATTTGACCTTCAAGTATAGGTCAATCTTTTAAAGCTTACTGAGCATTTTTAGCTAACTAGATATCATACTCGAATAGTAGTATGTGCAATTTTTTCTTTCTCATACATGCATGAGGAAGAAAAATCTTTACACCGAGTATCAGGAGTGAACCAAATATGTTCCATCAGTTTTTTGTTCTGCTTGCTACACCGTAGGTTAGTTTTGTAGTGGCTTCATTGTAAAAAAATCAATGTTATCGATTATAAGGAAATAGATTACGTATCAAAGATAACTTAAATATTTTACTTAAACACTTATAGAATTAAGGATACTTTTATTAGCTTATATACTTATTAGAAATTGAATATGCTAAAGAATATTATTTAAGTGCTTATGAGATTTATTGTGTAGATATTAATAGCTTATTAAGAAATTCATAAAAACTTTATATTACCATTAAATTAAATATGCTATAATATAGTAAAAAATATTACTTACTATGCTTTGAGAGGGTTTTGAGATGAATAGAAAAAAGAAGATAGCGTTAGCAGCTGTGTTTTTAACAACAATAATAGTACTACTTTCATTTAATCAAGTAAAATCGCAAGAAAATAGGGGACAAGTTAATAGTTTGCTTACAAAATATGGTTTTAGAATAGAGCATGAAGGAAAAGGTAAATATTATAGGCTTCCTAATAAAAGTACTTACAAATTCAATATATATAATACTGCATCAAAATTAAGCGGGTTTAATCTTGAAAAATATGAAGGGGAGAGGGTTAGAGAAGTTAGCTATAAAGTATATGAAAAATCCCAGCCAATGGATAAGAGGGATATTGAAGCAGTTATTTTGTATAAAAAGGATACTATAGTAGGAGCTTATTTAAGAGTCTATGGACAAGTTTGCGGTGTAACCTCATTGGATGAGAATTTATCTCCTAAACCTGAAAATATAGATCCATCAAAATTAGAATTAAAGGATGTTAGCGATGTTGAAGTATCAGATGTAAATGATAGACAAGGAAATAGCAAGATTACAATAATGAGTGGAAGTTTGAAGGAAAAGATTTTGAAAATTCTTGAAAGTTCAACTCCTCATAATTTAGGATTAAAGACTAGCGGTAATCTAAATGGAAAAGAAATCACTATATGCTATAAGGATGGTTCCTATGTTAAAATTACATATTATAAGGATATAAATAAGTTTATTATTAATAATATAGACAATTGGTATTATGAACTCAATTCTGATA
The DNA here is from genome assembly GCF_000008765.1 of Clostridium acetobutylicum ATCC 824. Taxonomy (NCBI): domain Bacteria; kingdom Bacillati; phylum Bacillota; class Clostridia; order Eubacteriales; family Clostridiaceae; genus Clostridium; species Clostridium acetobutylicum. The sequence continues at coordinate 2,602,660 of NC_003030.1, read as the reverse complement.
TTTCAAAACTTATTTGCAATTAAATTATGGGGTAATATATTTTAAACTTAACCGCAATGTAGCTAAATGCCAACTGAAGACATTTGGCTGCATGTATAAGTAAAACTATAAGTCTAAGGTTAACATTTCTTCAAAACTGTCAATTACATAATCATACTCATTAACATCACCAAAGCCATATCTTGCATATACAAAAGGAATATTGGCTATTTTGGCTGATTCAAAATCTTTTAGAGTATCACCAACGTATACCGGGTTTTTTAAAGAATTTCTTTTTATTATCAATTTATTATTTTCTCCTTTAGATAGTCCTGTAACTCCTGAACATTCGAAGTCAGTGAAGTATTTATTAAGTCCATGAGCTTTAAAGAAACTCTGTATATAACCATCCTCACAATTACTTACAATGAAGAGTTTATACTTTTGAGATAACTTGTTTAGTGTGGGTTCAAGCTTGGCGAATAATTTTCCACCATGTTCTCCTAAATATAACTTTTCTTCATCACAGCATTCATTCATTAATTGAAGCTGCATTTTTTCGTCTTCTTCAGGAAATAAAAGCTTTCCAATTTCATCTATCTGAAGCCCCATACTAGCTTTTATGTCCTTTGGAGTAATTATTTTATTTATATTTGAATGTCTTTTAAGGACAACTTTCCAGGCTTCACAAACTCCTTCTATAGAATTCCATAGAGTTCCATCTAAATCAAAAATAATGCTATCAATTTTCATATTTAAACCTCCAAAAGTTTTTTACAATTATATTATAATTTTACCATAAGTTAATACTTTAATGTAAAGTAAGCTTGATGCTAAGTGAAAATATTAATATAATAGTAATGTAAAGGTAGCTTTACATGAAAGGGGAACTAAGGTGAAAAATAATATACGAAAACTCAGAGAACAATTTGGGCTTACACAACAGGAATTAGCAGAGAGAGTAAGTGTATCAAGACAAACTATTATATCTCTTGAAAATGAGAGGTACAATCCTTCCATATTTTTGGCACACAAGATTGCAAAAAGTTTTGAACTTACAATTGAAAATGTCTTCATATTTGAGGACTAATAACAGCATAACGGGAATTTATTAAGATAAAATAACTTTAAGGAGTTGTTACTATGGATTTATCAAATTATATAAAAAAACAAAATATATATTCATGTATGTTTATTTTAGTGGGAATAGCAGCTTTGGGGATAGGATTTTTTTTAGGATATGAAAAAAAACTTATGTTTGGCATCGCTCTTGGATGCATTCCGGTAGGATTAGGAAGTTTTGTAGTGTATAAGCTAAGTGAGAAAAGAATAGATATGATGAAGAATGTAGAACTGGAGAATGAAGAAAGAAATGTATTTATAAATACAAAATCAGGACAGAAGGCTTTTTGGATTTCTTATTATTATATAATTGCGATTGTAATTTTAAAAAACGTTATTTCACTATCAATAGATAGATTTTTAATTATAACCTTGTTTTTTATGCCATTAGTATACTTTTTATGTGTTGTTTTTTATCATAGAAAGTACTAGTTATATTGATTTAGGCAGCTATCCTATCAGCTGCTTTCTATTTTGTTAAATATAGGTTAAAAAACAAGCAAAATAGTTTGTTGACAAATAAAGTAAGAAAGTGATATAAAGAACTAAACTGAATTATTGAATAATAAAGTAAGATGAGGGAGATTTTTGCAGTGAGAATAAAGAATAAGTGTTTAGTTCTATTAATTCCGTTAGGAATTTCAATTATGTTTGACATTAGAGTAAAAGCATTTCAACCAGTATCACATTATGTTGTTATTGAACAAGCAGAAAGTAAGATGTCTAATGATAGCATAATAAGGAAAGCAATAGAAGCCTATCCCAATGTTGCAGCATGGGGAAGTGTAGGACCAGACTTAGGGTATATGCAAGTTGGGGAACTTGGAGACTATTCTCCCTGGGGCGATAGATATCATTATTATAAGGTTGGAACTTATGCAGCTAAGCAGCTCAAAAATGCACTTGAAACAAGGGATATGAAGAAAATAGCTTTTGCAGCTGGTTGGATATCACATGTTACTGGAGATTTAGCTTGTCACGGGATTTATGTAAATCCTGAATGTGGAGTGTATCTTGATAATAAGGATGGAAGAAAGCAGCATAAACATATGGAGGCTGAGGCAGAGCCATATGCGTGGGTAAACATAGCAGGACATTCTATAAATGATTACAATTCGAATAATATGTCAAATAACGTTTTTAAGGGTACAGATGATATACCATTTGATTTAATGAATGAGACATCTAAGGAAGTTTATGGACAAAGTCCTTCTACAGCTGAAGAAAAGTTATGGGCTTCAACTCTTTTAACAGGACTTAGAACGGGAGTTGGCTATAGTTATACTGATTATAATGAATCAAAGCAGTTTTTATCAATAAATAGTAGAGAACAGCGCCTTAATGCGTCATTTAGCCAAGGAATAAATCAATGCTATAAATTGCTTACATATTCTGAAAACGGTGATTATAGTAAATTTACTGATAGGTGGAATCTAGATGTAGGCAAAAGTAGTTCTCCAATAAGTTCACTTACAACAATAATTAGCACAGGAACGAATTTGGGTTCAGGAACAGATGACGATATTTATTTTGGTATACATCTAAATAATGGACAAAAAAAGGAATGGCTTTTGGATAAAGAAACATATAATGATTTTGAAAATGGTGCCACTGACGAATACTATTTATATATAAATGATATGGATTTTCTTCCTACAATGGTGGACAAGGTGTGGGTTAGAAAAAATAGTACAGGGTCTTTTGCTGGAAATTGGTTCTTTAAAGCTTTAAGAATTGATGCCAATGGGAATGATGTTTTAAGTGTATCTCCAAATGAGTGGATAACTGATTCAAATAGTCAAGCAGAATTTAATTCGGATTGGTCCTCTGTAACTAATTTAACAGATCCAGAATTTTAACTAAAAGGAGTTATTATGGTTTTAAGAAAACTAAAAAAAGTGTTAGGAAAATTATCTTTAATTATAGCAGTTTTAAGTATAATATTAATTTTAAATGTATTTCTTAAGTTTATACCGTTTTTTAATCTTGGAGGAATCCCATTATTAATTCCAGTATATGTGTCACCAATAGGAGTTATATTATCTGCTGTTTCTATTATAAAAAATAAAAATATACCAGGTATATGTGGACTTATAATAAACTCAATTTTAGTTATTTTTCAACTTGTTTTTATTATTATTGCTCCAAGGATGGTTCTTCATTAGTAAAATGTAAGGGAAGTAAACTTTAGCTTCCCTTAAGCATATTTATTCCCCGTTACGGTTAAGTGATAAATTCATTTCCATGAAATCGTCAAAAGGTTTAAAGCCTATTTCTTCATATATAGGTCTTCCCATATCAGAGGCATGAAGGCGAAGAAATAAGTAGTCTCTTTTCTTTGCTTCAAGTATCACAAGTTTTAATAAAGCAAGAGCAATTCCTCTTGAACGATACTCATATTTTGTATACATATTAGTTATATATGCAACCTTTCCACTGGGATTTAAATAGGAAGGTGGGTATTTATAAAAGCATACTCCACTTGTTGCAATAATTTCATTATCCTCTTCTGAAATCCATGAAATAAAAGAATTTTTTTTGAAACTTAATTCAAAAAAATGAGTTAATTCCGTATCAATATTATTAATTGGAGCAATTCCTTCATCCTCTAATTGTTTTTTTCTAAGTTCAACAAGTTGAGCAATATCTTTTTCTGTCGCTTTTCTATAAATCATTTTAAACCTCCAAGTATATATGAACTTTGTTTGAAAGTTATATTCACTCAATTATATATAATATTTTAATTAAAAGCAAATGTTTAAATCTAATATTTACATTATGTGTAAAAAGACGCAGAATATAATATGCTTATTATGGAAGTTTACATAGCATAAAACTAAGCATGCTTATTGGAAAATTTTTCCAAATAATTTATATAAGCTTTATAAATTATGGTTTTCAAGAATTTTTCAAAAAAAATAATTAAGAATTTGTAAAAAAATACGATTATTATTAACATATAGACTAATAGTGGTACAATTGTCGAAGAAAGTATGTTTATGATAAGGGAGAAAGTGCTATGGCAAGTTATGAAATACTGTCTGTAGGTGATAAGCTTAAGAGCTTAAGGAAAAAGTATAAATTAAATCAAGATGATCTAGCGGGAAATGAAATAACAAGAAACCTTATAAGTCAAATTGAGCATAACAAGGCAAAGCTTACTAGGAAATCGGCTGAAGTAATGATGAGAAACTTAAAAAGAATTTGTGAAGAAAGAGAGATGCCTTTTCAAGAGGATATAGAATATCTCTTAGAAGATGAAAGATTACAGGCTGAAAAAATACTAGATATATATATAAATGAGCTTAAAGATTTGAGCGTATATAAAGATGCAAGTTTTGTAAATAAACTAAATGAGGCAGAAAACTTTTTAGTCAAATGGAGCTTTGAGGATAAAAAAATATCTATATATACCTTAGCAGGAGATTATTTTTGTAATTCAAACGATTTTTATAAGAGTGCAGTATATTATGAAAAGGCAAGATCACTAATCAATATTAACATGCCTTCTCATGATGTAGTTCCTATATTTAGAAAGTTATCTATGGTTTATTTTTATATGGGAAAGTACGAATATGATATTAAGTGTTGTGAATTTGCTTTGGATAGATTTGAGGACATGGATGAAGAATACACTGCAATATTCTTATATAATAGTGCTTTGTGCTATACAAAATTAAAGCAGTATGATAAATCCTTAAAAAGACTAGAAAAGATTGAAAATATGCTTGAAAAAGGCAGTGAAAAGTACTATAGAGCTTTGATTCATAAGGCTGTTTGCCTACAGTATTTAGAGAAATATGATGAAAGTCTTGATATCTATAACAAGCTTCTCATACGTTTTGCAGGGAAAAATGATTATGAAAATAGTGTAATTATACTTCTCAATATCGCTGAAATTTACGTTAATCTTTCAGACAATGAAAAGGCTTTAGAGTACTTAAAAACAGCAGAAAGAAGTATTGTTAATTTGGATGAAACTCATCCTAAGGTTCCCAATATATATTTTGAATTAGGCAGCAGATTTTCTCAATTAAAGGATTTAAACAATGCTAAGGAATATTACCTAAAGGCGTTAGAATATGCTAAGAAATTTAAATATTATTTTGTAATTGAGGATATTCTATTGGAATTAATTGATATATATAATAAAGAGAAGATCTCCGAACTTAAGAAGGAATTTTTCTTGGTTACAAGTAAGCTTGATCAGATTAACAGTAGACTTATGTTAAAAATGATAAAATACTATACAAATATCTCTGATTTTCAAAGTATTAATGAGATATGTAAATTTAGTGAGGATTTTATTAAGGATAAATTATAGAACTGGATTTTTACACCAAACTAAAGATAAGTTTAATTATAAAAATAAAGGATGTGAGAATTGTGTTTTTCAAAAGGCATAAATTTTTATTAACAGTACTAGCATTAGGAATATTGTTTTTGGGTGCAACGTTTTTTGGCAATTCATTATTATCTGCATTTCCAGATTTGCCTTGGTAATAAAAGAGACTCAATGCGAAGCTAGGTGATATAAAAGTATATTACCTAGCTCTTTATTTAGGAATAAAAATTTAACTTATAATATATACGTATGTGGATATAATAATATAAAAAGGGGGCTAAACTTTGGATAGCATTAATTTAATGGTAGAAGAGCATACTTATATAAAAAGAATGCTTATAGTAGTTAGGAACGCTAGTATTAACATTTTAAATGGTGGAAAAATTGATTATGACGATTTTTATAAAATGATTGATTTTATAAGAAACTATGCCGATAAACATCACCATGGTAAAGAAGAAAATATGCTTTTTAACAAAATGGTAGATGAATTAGGAAATCCAATAGAAAAGGTTATAAATATGGGGATGTTAGTTGAGCACAATCAAGGAAGAAGCTTTATTTATGACTTAGAGGAAGCTTTAAAAAGGGTTAAAAACGGTGACGATGATTCCAAGGTGGATGTTATAGCAAATGCAGTGTCGTATGAAAATCTTTTAAAAAGACACATTGAAAAGGAAGATAGCACAGTGTATACTTTTGCTTCAAAAAATCTTTCAAGAGAAACCTTAGATAAGATTAACAGTGAATGTGAGAAGTTTGAGGAAATAGAGAGCAAAAATAAGGTTCAGGAAAAATACATAAAGCTTTTAGAGGATTTGGAGAAAAAGTACATATAGCCAGCTTGAATCTTATATATTTTTACAAAAATAGATTTTGAAACTTCTGTAAGAATAATTTTTAAGGTTCAATCCAATATCTTTGAACTAATTTGTCACCGTCAAGAATCTCATTTTCTAGTATTCCGCCACAGGATTTTATGGTTTTTGCAGAAGCAATGTTATTTGAGTCACAGGTTACTAAAACTTTGCTAATTTTCAGCTTTTTACATTCTTTAAGAGCCATTTTAAGCATTTCTTTAGCATAACCTTTTCTGCGTTCATCTCTTTTTACACTATATCCAATATGACCACCGTAGTTATATAAATATTCATTTAATGTATGTCTGATATTTATCATACCAACTAATTTATCATCAGCTTCCCTTACAGCCAAATACATATGAGCAGGCACACCAGTATGTTTTGTATTTTCTTTTTCATTATCTAGTACAAATTTCATCCAATCTTCATAAGAATCATAATCAGCTAGATAAGATGTGCCTGCTAATGTATCGTGATTTTTTATAAATTCTTTTTTATACTCTAAAACTTGATTTTTGTATTTTATAGATGGCTTTAATAATTTCATATACGACCTCCTAAATTGTTTATTGATAATTATACTATACATAAATTTGCAAAGCAAATAAAATAATACTTGACACTTAAAGTTCTAACTATTATACTATAAATAATTAGAGTTCTAAGTATCTTATGGGAGGATTACAATGAAAGAGTCAAATCATTTAATGGATACACCATATTCTTACCTTATTAGAAGTATAGGTATGAAGCTAAAAACAAGTGCTGATGCGAGATTAGCTGAATTAGGGCTTAACTCCCAGCAGGGACGTATGATAGGATATATATATGAAAATCAAGAATCAGGTATTATTCAAAAAGATTTAGCACAGTTTTTTGGGAGGAGAGGAGCTAGTATCACAAGTATGCTTCAGGGCCTTGAGAAAAAAGGATACATAGAGAGGAGAATTCCAGAAAATAATGCAAGACAAAAAAATATTTATGTGCTTCCTAAAGGGGCTGCATTAGTAGAGGAATTTAATAATATATTTTTAGAGGTTGAAGAAAGTATTACTAAGGGTTTAACTAAGGATGAGCAGAAGCAACTTATGTCAATACTCATAAAAGTAAATAGAAGTATGTAATTTTTAAATGATATTCTATTTAGGTAAGTATAGGTGAAACGTTAGAATTCTAATAGTTAGATGGCTAATAATTTGTGGAGGAGAGATAGAATGGAATCGTCAAATGAATATTATTTAGAGAAGGCACCAATAAGAAAGGCAGTTTTCAGTCTTTCAGTTCCAATGATGATTGGTATGTCTGTAGGTACAATATACAATGTTATAAATGCTTTTTTTATTGGACTTATGCATAATACCAATATGCTTACAGCTGTTACGCTAGGGCTTCCAATCTTTACTATACTAATGGCTTTTGGAAATATGTTTGGAGTAGGTGGAGGGAATTTTATTACCCGACTTATTGCAAAAAATAAGGTGAATGAAGCCAAAAGTGCAGCTGGATATACCTTTTACAGTAGTATGATAGCAGGAGTAATTATTGCTGTAGCTGCTGTAGTATTTATTAATCCTATTGTTAAGATACTAGGGGCAGATTCATTGTCTAGCAGTTACACAAAGAATTATGCTTTAACTATGTTTTTAGGAGGCTTTGCTGTAATATTGAATTTTGCTTTGGAACAAATGGTGAGAGCTGAGGGCGCTTCAAAGGAGTCTATGTATGGGATGTTTGTTAGCACAGCTTTAAATTTTATTTTTGATCCGTTATTTATACTTGTTTTTAAGCTTAATGTAGTTGGCGCGGCAGCAGCAATGCTTTTGGCAAATCTAGGGTCATCCATTTATTATATTTACTATTTGGATAAGAAAAGTGAAAAATTAAGAGGCTTTATGGGATATTTTAAGATCTCAATTAAAAATAAAATGGAAATATATAAAATAGGGATTTCCGAATTACTTATGTCTTTTTTTCTAATTATTACAACACTTCTTTTGAACAATTTTTCAATTGGATATGGTGATAGTGTAGTTGCAGGTTTTGGTATTGCCCTAAGGATTGTTCAAGTGCCCGAATTTCTTTCCATGGGTGTAATGATGGGAGTTATGCCGCTAATAGCATATAATTTCTCAAAGAAAAATTTCGCAAGATTAACAGAAGGTATAAAGACCTCAGTTTTATTTATTGTAATTTTATCGGCTATATTTGGAGGAATTGTATATGTTTTTAGAGTAGAAGTATTGCATTTCTTTTCTAAAGATCCTTCAGTTATGAAGATTGGTGGGTATATAATGCTTGCTATGCTTATTTCGTCTATGTTTAACGGAACTACAGGTTTGTTCACAGGAATTTTTCAAGCTTCGGGTAAAGGAATTTCAAGTACAATTATGGCTGTCACTCAAGGGATGCTTTACATTCCAGTAATTATTTTATTGCATCATTTCTTTGGATTGGATGGGGTCATTTGGTCTATGACCATAACTGAAATTATAACTTTTTTTGTAGCATTAATATTGTATATTCCATTTAAGTTGAGTTTATGAGGTGCTATTTTTCTTACTGAAATAAAATTAATATATTGTACTTATTATTGTAACGTGGGTGTAACATTATTAGTGTAATATATAATTATAGTAATCAATAAAGTGAATAATTAAATATATAGGCAGTCAGTTTGTTCCCCCTTACTGACTGCTTTTATATTTGTAAAAAGTACTAATGCGAAGTCAAGTTTTACTATTATACCTTTTTAGTTTAATATTTAGTGTATAATAGTAAATAAATATTTTAGAAAGGAGAGTATATGAGGATTATTGGACTTAGAACTTTAAAAACGGCTTTAGGAGCGGCTATAGCCATTATAATTGCAGAATTCTTAGGATTAAAGTATGCAGCAGCAGCTGGAATCATAACGATACTAAGTGTTCAAAATACAAAAAAGACTTCCATAATTATAGCTTTTCAAAGGCTAGCATCAACTTTACTGGCACTTATTATAAGCTGCATAATATTTATGATTTTTGGCTATAATCCAATAAGCTTTGGAGTATATTTAGCAATATTTATTCCCCTTACAGTCCTATTTAAGCTTACAGAGGGAATTGCAGTTAGTTCTGTACTAGTTACGCATATTTTAGTCGAAAAAACTATATCAGTATTTTGGCTTAAGAATGAGCTCTTATTGATGGTAGTTGGAGCCGGTATAGCAATACTCTTAAATACATATATGCCCAAAATTGATAAGAGAATAAAGGAAAATCAAATTGAGATAGAGAATCTCATGAAAAAAATACTTTTAAATATGGCGAGGGAGCTTAGAGGAGAAGCCATACAAACAGAAAATTTGTCTCTTTTTAGTGAACTCTCTAAGGCAATCAAAAGTGGAAGCGAGAGGGCATACAGAAACCTCAATAATAATATAATAGTTTCGGATAAATACTATGTTATGTATATGGAAATGCGAAACATGCAATTCGAAATTTTAAAATATATGAGAAATCACTTCACCAAGTTTTATATGAGCTTTGAGCAGACGAAATTAGTGGCAGACATAACTGAAAAGATAGGAGAACAGCTTCATGAGGAAAATCCTGTAGATACACTTATTGAAGATTTAAGAGAGCTTTTCAAAACTTTTAAAGAGCAAAAGCTTCCAGAGACAAGAGAAGAATTTGAAAATAGGGCACTGCTTTTTCAGTTCCTAAATGACTTGGAATATTTTCTAGAGATAAAAAGAAAATTTATAAAGAATAAAGTAAGTGTTTAAGGAGAGATAAACAACTTACTTTATTCTTTAGAGTGTTTATTTATTATTTATTTCATACTCTAATTTTTCCAAGAGACCTAGAATATCAGTAAGATAATCTATTTTTATGGTTCCTTTTTGATGAAGTGTACTAACTGAAGTTATATTTTCTGTGCTTTTTTTAGAAACGAGAGAGATAGAATCAGTTATCCCATTCATGTTTGAAGCAGACTCAGTTAAAGTATTATTAATATAATTTATTTTTTCATCAATATCCTTATTTGATTCGGTTATGCTTGAAAAAATGTTAAGGGACTTATTTGTTTCACTAACGCCGTTTTCTACCTTGCTTAAGATGTTGCTTAGATTATTATTTAAATCACAAGCAGAGACACTTATATTTTTTATGTTTGAAGCTATAGAATTAGATAAATGTTTTGTCTCATTAGCTAAATTTTTAACTTCATTAGCAACTACTGAAAAACCTCTACCAGCTTCGCCAGCACGAGCTGCCTCAATACTTGCATTTAAGGATAACATGTCAGTTTGTTCTGATATCTCAATAATCTTTTTTGAAAAAGAATTAATAGTCTCTATATTGCTTTGAAGTTCCTTGAAATTTGTTTCAAAGGATTTTACAAAATCAACTATTGATATGAATTCAGTATTTACAGAAACAATGCTATTTTCACCTTGATTTATAAGAGGCTTTCCATTTTGAATGCAATCTTTAATTACCTTTGAAGTTTCCGCAAGATTTTGTATACTGCTATTAAATTCTTTGACTGAAGTAGATACTGTATTAATGCTAGTATTAGTTGAATTATAGGAAGCATCAGTTTCGTCAAGGGTATTTATAAAATCTTTTTCGGCATCCATAAGTTCAGTTAACTTTTTAGTGATTAAGATGGTTGTTTCCTTTATTATGTTATTTATATTTGAGTTGTCACTTTCCTTTAAGGTGGTATCCTCAATTGAATCACTAGTATTGATATTAGCTTTGTTTTTAAACCACGGCATAAAAATTCCTCCTATTTATTTAAAATATAAGTGTTAAAGTATTAAGATATTTATTTTTAAATTGCAAAAAGCTTACTTGCATTGAAACTATCATTTTTTTACAATAATTTATATGTATTTTGGAGACAATAAAAAGTACTGAAAATTTATATTACTTAGTAGGTTTCGGCGTAAATTTAAATATCTTGAGTTAGTATGGTTAATAAATTAAATTGTGAGATGATATAAGGCTTTATAAATAGTTTGATTTTTCCATTTTCTTTGTTTATAATATATAAAAATCAAATATTAAGGGGGTAAGATAGTGAAGGACGAATTTTTAGTTATAGAGAAAACTCTTATGGAAGGTAATAAAAGATTCATGTCAAATAAGCTTAAGCTTAAAGATTTTTCAGAAAAGAGAAGGAAAGACCTTAAAGAAAATGGTCAAAGACCTATGGCAGTTGTAGTTTCCTGTTCTGATTCTCGAGTTCCTCCTGAAATTATTTTTGACCTCGGTTTAGGGGAAATATTTACTGTACGTAATGCAGGTAATATTGTTGATAGTAACACTATAGGTAATGTAGAATTTGCTGTTAATCATTTGGGGGCAAAATATGTTTTGGTAATGGGGCATGAAAAATGCGGTGCTGTTGAAGCTGCATTAGAGGGAGTAAGTAATAATGAAAAGCTTAAAGGTTTCATAGAACCTTTAGAGAATGTTGTAGCTAATGCACTTGAAAATAATAAAAAGTGTACACGTAAAGAAATCATAGATATTATAGAGGACAAAAACGTGGAAGCTTCGGCAAATAAGCTTTTAGAAAGTGAAAATCTTAGACAGCTTAAGAGAAAAGATGAAATTGAAATAGTTAAGGCTAAGTATTTTCATGAAACAGGAGAAGTGAAAATACTTAGGTAAAAGCATGGTATAGGATTTCCTTATGAAATCCTATTTTTTATTGACAAATATAAATTTTCTTACTATCATTAGACTATTATGTTAAATATTAGAATAAGGTGCCGATATATAAATGAAATCATATTATTGTATTGAGTAGTGATTTGTGATGAAGCAAATAGGAAATAGGGTAATTATAATAGGTTCTCCTGGAAGTGGAAAAAGTACTTTTGCTAAAAAAATTTCCGAAATATTAGCACTTCCATTAATTCATTTAGACAAGGAGTATTGGAATTTTGGTTGGATAGAAACACCTAAAGAAAAATGGATAGAGATGCAGGAGGAATTCATAAAAATGGACAAGTGGATTATTGATGGTAATTATGGATCCACAATAGATATAAGACTTAGAAGAGCGGATACTATTGTGTGCTTTTGTCTTCCAAGAACACTTTGCCTTTTTAGAGCTTTTAAAAGATATTTAATAAATTTAAATAAGGTTAGGGAAGATATGGCAGAAGGCTGCAAAGAGAACTTTGATTTGGAATTTGTGAAATACATATGGGATTTTCCTAAGAACTATGGAGAAAAGAATATTAAACTTATTAATGAAAATAAGGATAAGAAAATTTTAATATTTAAAAAGAGAAATGAAGCTAATGATTTTATTAGAGAAATATTAAACTATGAGAGCAATTTATGAAAGTGTGATGATTTATGTTTAACTCAATTGAACTATATTTGCTTAAGGAGGAGCATATAAAAAGATTATTTGATTGGAATAGAAGTGAAAAGCACCTTGAATATTATACTTGTCGCCCAGTAAAACAGTATAAGTCATTTGATGAATATAGAGATAAAATCTTAAAAAGTACTGAACAAGGAAAGAAAATAACATATGTTTTAATAGAAGAGAATAGTAATGAACCCTTAGGAAAGATTAGTTTATTTGATTTTAACACAAGAAATCGTAGTGCTGAAATTGGATACTACTTGCCGGAAGTTAATAGAAAAAGGGGACTTGGGAGTATTATGCTTGATAAATTTTTGAATAAGGCATTTAGTGAAAAATCTCTTAACTTAAATAAAATTTATGCTACTACAGCTTCAAATAATTATGCGTCTATAAAACTTTTAGAAAAGTATGATTTTAACTTAGATGGCAGAATTAGAGAGCGCTATTTTATTAAGGAAGATAAATATGATCAGCTTATTTATTCAATTCTAAAAAGAGAATGGAAGGAGTAAATTGAAGGAGGTGAAGTTTATGTTGAGAAAGGCATTAGCAATAGTATTGTTTTCTATGATTATTTGTATTATAGTCGGGTGGAATTTTAATAGAGTAAATGAAAGAGCAGAATTTGGTAGAGATAATTTTAATCTTTTACATAATAAAAAGAGTAAAGGTTTAGAAATTAAAAATTACAAACCAACCTCTTCTTATGATATTGCAAGGCTTAAAGCATATGAATGGGATAGAGGAGGAGAAATTGTTGATTGGAAGAATGCTGAGGTTACTGAGGGAAAGTTCAATCCAAGTGTTGCTAAGGTGGTGAAAAATAATAAAGAGGGTTTAAAAGGAAGAGCTGTTTATATAGTAACATTTAAAACTAATAATGAAAAAATACTAGGACCAATTACTATCTATTTAGATAAACTTTCTTATGAAATTTTAGGAACTGCTCTTAGAGATTAGTTGAAATCATAAAATTCAGGCTTGTAGAACAAAATGGAAAAAGTAATTATCGTTCATACAGTAATATTTAAATTGCTTTGAAAAAAGCAAGAAGTAATGATAAAATAGAAAATGCTTTTATGTCCAATTAATAAAGATTTTTATTCTACATAAGAAAAAATTTTAGGAGGGATTAGCTTGGATTTTAAACTTTTTAAAGATATAAAAACTAGATATTTATTTATAGCAATGACAGCCGTTACAATTGTAAGTGGTATATTACTTGCATTTATTAACGTGCTTTTTAATATTAGTTTAACAGATGATGTTAATGAGCTGTATGCTCTAGTAGTTACAGTTATTTGGTTTCTTATGGCTTTGATTTTTATAAAGGTAAATAAAATAAAAATAAGTGATTTTTTTGGCAAGTTTCCTAAAAAGAGTTTTATAGTAGAGGTACCATTTACGTGGATTATAACTTATTTAGGTGCTATGGGAGCTATCCTAATAATGTTTTATGTAATAGCTACCTTGGACCCGCACATATTAAAAGGTGTACAATCAAATGTTGAGTCAAGACCAACAATATTATCAAGCGGTTTTTTCGTAGTTATATCATTTCTAGGAACAGTTATTGCAGCGCCAGTAGCAGAAGAGTTTATATTCAGAGGAATACTTTTTAGAAGACTGTACAGTAAATATGGATTAATTGCAGGTATTTTTCTATCTTCATTAATTTTTTTTGTACTTCATCTTACACTTAATCCTATAATTTTCTTTTTGGCGTTAGGTCTTGCTATGCTTTCTTATAAATATAAATCCTTAATACCATCTATTTTTCTTCATGCTCTTAATAATCTAATTACATTTTTGCAAAATTCAGCTAGAACAGCAGCAAGTGATAGTTCTGCAAGTATGACTGTAGACAATTCTATGCTCATAATTGGAATTATATTTTTTATTCTCTACCTGATATTTTTAGTTGTTAGTTTGAAAAAATGCTCTAAACTTAAGTCAGCTTTAGAGTAGTAAGTGATGCTGAGATGAACCTATAACGTAGATACTTATAGAAGTATTTATTTATATGGGTTCTTTTTTATAATAATTTTATATATAGTTTTTTAGGATTTAGAAGAATATAATAGTATGTAGCCTTATATGGGAGAGAAGATTAAATGAAAAATATAAAAATAAGTGATTTGAAAAAAGGCGATATATTATTATTTTCACCGCTTTATAGTAGCTTAGAATCAAGACTAATATCTTTAATCACAAATGCGCCGGTAACACATTCAGCTTTATCCTACTATGATAATAGCAAAATTGCAGAGGAAATAGCACCAAATGCTCAAGTTAATAATATAAGAAGTAGAGTAGGAAATAGGAAAATTACTGTAATGAGATTAAATTCTTATAATAAAGATATGACCAAGGTTGTAAATGAAGCTGAAAAGTATATTATAGATAAAGTTCCATATTCAGAACCAGGATTAATATTTGGGGCAGTATTTATGCTTTTTAAGAGGGCTATAATAGGTGAAAATCTTCAAAGAACTTTGATACCAATGATGAAGATTATAATTAGTAATATAATAAGATTACTAGACAAGGGAGTGTATCATGATAATCACCCTATGGTATGTTCACAATTTATTTTTAACTGTTATGAAAATGCGGGAGAAGAGTACAAGTTAATTATTGATAATAAGCTTCAGAAAACAACTTTACTTGAGCAGGTTCAGAAATATATAAATGAAAATAGTACTGCTTTAGAAAATAAATTGACTAAGGACATAAGTGAAATAAATAGTAAAAATCATTTTGAAAAGCTAGATAGAGAGGTTATTATAAAAGAGATTTATAGGGAGTTTAAAAAAGATAAATGCTTTGGATTTATAACAAGGAGGAGTTACTTGGAGGAATTTGTATTGACAGTACATGAATTCTGCAGTGTTTTAAACTATTTCTTTAATAATAGTAGGGCAGATAAATTAATAGAAAATAGTGACAGGGGACTCGTTTCTAAATCAATTGGTGCAATGATAAAGGATGAAGCATATTTTGTAACACCAGGAGATCTTTTGAATAATTGCAGGAATTTAATTAAGCTTGGTGTTTTGGATAATAATTCTTAAGTTTTTATACATTTAGAAAGGTGTGAGAAAAATGGCTTCAAGTGAGGAATTTATGGAGTACGTTAGTGAACAAATAAGTGGTGCAGGTAAAATAACCTATAGAAAGATGTTTGGAGATTATGGAGTATACTGTAATGGAAAGATAATAGGATTAGTATGTGATAATCAGTTTTTTTTGAAGGTAACAAAGATTGGAAGAGAATTACTTAAAGAAGTAGTAGAGGCACCTGCTTATAATGGCGCAAGACCTTCTTTTTTAATTGAAGATTTAGAGGATAGAGAGTATTTAGCAAAGCTTGTATATGAAACTTACGAGGAGCTTCCGATTAAGAAGTCTAAAAAAAGAAAAAAAGAAACTATAAAAGTGGCATATTAAATACCACTTTTATGCTATTTTCTCGATTTACCTGAAATGTAATCTATGTTTATTTTTATAACTCTAGTTTTTATGCTTGATGTATTAATGTATACTTTGCCTTTTTCTATGTAAGAAGAGGAGTATTTTTTTAATATCTCCAAAAGAACCTCGTTTTTCTCTTCATTAAAGACTTCTTCGGCAGTTCCAAATACAACTACACTTTCATAGTTTGTAGTAAACTTATCAGGCAGTACAGAGGTTTTTCCAACAATAGAAAAGCATAGCTTGGGGTTATTTTCTATATTTTCTAGTTTATGTCCTTCTGTGGCACTGTGAAAATAAATAAAGCCATTTAAATATACGTAGCTTATTGGTACACCATAGGGATACCCATTTTCACCTATGGTAGATAAAACACCATATTCACAGCTTTTTAGTATTTTTTCAGTTTCCTTAAAACTAAGCTCTCTTTCTTTTCGTCTCATTTCCTTAAACATGGTTATTCCCCCTTGGAATTAATGTTTATTTTTCAGGTATGTATTAAGTGTTGAAAATAAAGGAAATTTATATAATAATTATAGCACTACTATTAATTAAATAAAACATATATAGAAAAACCGCATAATTTGATTGAATTATGCGGTCCTTGGGGATTATTTTATATATTCAGTTACTAAGTCTGTAAAAAGAATTCCATCTAAATGATCTATCTCATGACAAAAACATTTTGCTAGAAAACCCTCTCCTGTTAAAGTGATTTTTTCACCATTTTCGTTTAAAGCCTCAACTGTTACTTTTTTAGGTCTTTTAAGTTTTCCATATACATTTGGAATACTTAAGCAGCCCTCTACAACTTCTTGTTCTCCTTCTTTTTTTACTATTTTAGGATTAACAAGCTTTATGATATCTTCTCCTGTAGCTATTACAACTAGTTGTTTTAATATTCCTACCTGTGGAGCAGCTATGGCAGCACCGTTTTCTGTGTTTTGAAGGGTATCCAGCATGTCATCTAAAATTTGTCTTATCTTATCATCAACTACCTCAACAGGTCTGCTCTTTTTTCTTAATATTTCATCCTCTGAAAGTCTAATTTGTCTCAACGCCATTTATATAACACCTCTGATTTGTTTAGCTCTTGATTTTTTTTCACTTTCTTCAAAAAGAAAAATATATTCTATAGATTTATGAAAAACCTTAGAAATATCATAAGCTAGCCATATAGAAGGTTCACACTTTTCTGTTTCTATGGAGTTAATGGCTTGTCTAGATACACCTATAAGATTTCCAAGCTGTTCTTGAGTTAAGCCAAAGGCTTCTCTAAGTTCTTTTAATCTGTTTTTCATAAATCATCACCTCTATATCTTACACACAATATAGCATATGTATTTTTTTGTGTCAAGTATACCTTACTTTTTGCTATTAAAAAGCTTATTCAATAAGTCTAAATACTGTTTTGGATAAGCTAAACTTATTTCGCCATGCTTAGCTTTTGGTATAATGTTTAATATGCTGTTATCTATGGTTTCATTGAGAAGTTTAGCAGACTTTTTCATTATAGATAGTTCCCTTTCTCCTACTAATATAAGTGTACTTGCCGTTGTGTTACATATAGAATTAGGCATTGGATAAGATCCATTGCTTTTTGTAATATTTATTAATGTTTCTTTTGTCATCTTTGAACTTTCTTTATAGTAGGTTTCAAATAATTCTTGAGGTACATTTAAGGTTTTAGCCTGAAGCTTTGCAAACCACTTCTTTTTTATAAGTCCATAGGCTAGGCTGTTCATTGCAACCATTAAATTAAGTGATAATTTTATAGGATAAACTAATGCACTTTCTATAACAGCATATTCTGAAATATTATGCTTTAAAGATAATACTTCAACAAGAATCTGAGCACCGAGAGAAAGACCACAAATACAAAAGACATGTCCATTACAGCTCTCTTGAATATAGTTGATAACATGTTTAGCAGAGTTACTTATACTTATAAAAGTGTTATTATAGTCTTCTCCGTGACCATCAATAATAGGTGTAACAATTCTATAGCTATTTTTTAATGCAGATAGTTCTTCTTTAAAGGACCAGAAGGAAAGGCCTCCACCATGAAGAAAAACTATAGTAGGCATATTTTTATTACCAAATTCCTTGAAAATCATAAGAAAGTATACCCCCCGATAAAAGATATATATATTATAGCACTTATTAAATGAAATCTGAGTTCTATATAGTGTGAAGAATGGATTATTGACATATATATATCTATAAAATATAATGAGCATAAAATCAGTGAGTATGGAGACGGTGAAATGAAGGTATCACAGAGACAAATTCAAAAACAAGAAACTAGAAAAAAGATAATAGAGGCTGCGTATGAGAAATTTAAAAACAAAGGAATTGTAAAAACTACAACCTCAGATATAGCAAAAGCTGCAGGTGTGTCTCACGGCACAATTTTTGCTCATTTTAAAACACAGGAGGAGCTTTTAAGAGAGGTAATCCAGGTGTTCTGTAGTAAAATAATTATGCATACGCATAGTGTTTCAGAGAAGGCTGTAACTATGAGAGAAGTTTTAAGTGCTCACCTTGAAGGAATAAAAGAATTTGAAGAATTTTATATAAGGCTTGTGAGTGAGATGAATCTTCTGCCAAAGGATTCAATAAGTGTTTTTGTGTCTATTCAATCTGCACTTTCAAAGCATTTAACTGAAGTAGCTGAAAAAGAAATAGATGAGGGAAAGATAAAAGGCTGCCTATAAGCTTTATTTTTAATACTTGGATAGGACTTGTAAATTATTATTTATTAAATAGAGAATTATTTGCACCAGGAGAATCTGTTATAGATAGATATAAAAATCAATTAGTAGATAATTTTATAGAGTTAATAAAAAAATAGTATATTGAAATTTACAGCCCATAGCTAATTAACTAAGGGCTGTTTTAATTTACATATAGAAATTTTTATAGTTTCTATTATTTTTGTTATTGGATTATCAATTAATTTTAAAATACACTCGTTTTTATTGACAAAGGAAAATATTAAAATTATAATGAGCATATAGTCAATGAGTAATTAGTCAATGAATGAAAGGGGATAAATTATGAAAACTTGTATAGCTTGTGGCATGCCAATGAATAACAAAGGAGATTTTGCAGTAGGTGATGAAAGTAAAGATTACTGTAAATACTGTGCTAGAGAAGATGGAACAATGCAAAATTATAATGAAAAACTTAAGGGAATGACTGAATTTATAGTTAGAACTCAAGGATTTGATGTTAAAGCTGCAGAAAATATCGCTAGGGAAATGATGTCTAAGCTTCCTGCTTGGAGGGAGCTTTAAAATGAAGGATTATGATAACTTTTTTCTAGGTGTTGAAGATGTTAAGGATACATATGAAATACTTAAGAAGAGAGGAGTAAGCTTTTTATCAGATCCCTTTAAAATAAATACAGGGACGGCTTTGGAATTTGAAGATACTTTTGGGAATAGATTAGGAATTACTGATTACAAATAAGAATAAACTAAAATGTTGATATTGTATGTTATTAATCCGTTTAATATATAATATCAACATTTTTTATATGAATTGTTTTGTAAAAATTTTCAATTGAAGTATAATATATGTATTGCTTTCGGAAATAAATGATTTCACTCTAGTTGATAAATTATTAAGGTGGAAAGGAGGTTTTAACTTTGGTCATAGAAAAATTAAGGATAGAAGATATTCCACAACTTTTAAAGCTTTATAATACACTTGCCCCATTTGAAAGTTCTCACAAAAAATCACTTGAAGTATATAATGAGATGTTAAAGGACGAAAATTATCTCTTGTTAGCAGCAAAAAAAGAAGAAGAAATCATAGGATCAGTACTTGGAATATGCTGCAAAGGATTAATGTTCCCATTTTTGGTGATTGAGGACGTAATTGTAAAAGAGGAAATTAGAGGAAAAGGAGTTGGAAGAAAGTTGATGAAAGCTCTTGATGAATTTGCAAATAGAAAAAACTGTTCGTATGCAATTCTTGTATCCTCTGGATTTAGAGAAGGTGCACATAAATTTTATGAGAGGGTTGGATTTAAAGATAGTGTTAGAGGTTTTCGTAAAATTTATTACTAAATATAAGGAGGCAAAAATGTGACAAATAATGAAGGGTATGGAACATTACTCATTACAAACGGCATTAATAGAGTTAAGCTTGGAGAAAAAACTTGGATTATATTGAATGCAAATTCATCAACTGGGTATGTATGGAGGTTAACTTTAGATAATTCCAAAGTATATAGAATTGATAAGAACTTTTATTTGCCATCTAGAACAGGATCGGTAGGAACTCCAGGGAAAGCAGTATGGATTTTAAAGGCAATTAAAAAAGGGGAAGCTTCTATAGTTTTAAATTACGCTAGAGTCTTTGATAAAGAAGCTTTAAAAAGTATTGTGTATTCAATAATAGTGGAGTAACTTAATTTAGAGAGTGGATATGTTTATAATAACCTCTGTAAGAAGCTTAAATTAAATCTTAAAGAAATAGCAAGCCTTCCAGCTTAAAATGAAATGTACAAAATTGGGCAAAGGCAAAAGTTTATAGTTCAATGAAATTTAAAATAATAAGATAGTATTTAATTTATTTTAAATTTTTTGTGAGAATCTTAAGAGATATCCATCAGGATCTTGAACTAAAACTTCCTTGAAAGTATGATTTTCAGGACCTATTCTGTAATTGCTAATAAATGGATCTTTAAATAGCTTTATATTGTGTTTATTTAAAGAAGTTATAATTTTTTCTACATCTTCTACAAAAAATTGAAGGTTAATTCCTCTTCCGAAAGGATAAGTAGTCAAAGCTGTACTCCAGCTTCCATTAGCACCTTCATCAAGCATTAGTTGAGCACCATTAAGTGAAATGAAGGCAAAACTATCTTCTTCTCTTTCATATTGGACTTTAAAGGAGAGTATATCAACATAAAAGCTTTTTGATATGACTATGTTAGTTACAGATAACTCAGGTACCAGGCTATTAAAAATCATAGGATTACCTCCACTATATGCTATAATAATTTATAGTTTACCATAATATAAAAGGAAAAAGTATATATTATTGAAAAAGGGAGATATAGTTATGTATATTGGATGTAATTGGTCAAAGGCTTTGAAATTTCTTCTAGAAAAAGATGAGGTTAAGATAGATTATATTAAAGCAGGTGCGTATGGAGATTTTGAAAATGAATTTTCTACTATGCGCTCAATGAAACCAATTCTTATACATGGGCTGGGAAAATTTGAACGCACAGGTATGAAGGATATTAACTTAGTTGATTTTGATCGTGCAAATTCTATTATTAAAAGGTGCAGTTCTCCTCATTTTGGAATACATCTTGAAATAAAAAATTCGGATATGTACGAAGGAATGAGAGATGAGAATATATATGAATATATGTGTAAGCAAATTCAGACTTTCAAGAAAAATATAGAAGTTCCTCTTTTGCTAGAAAATGTTCCAGATTCCCCAATAGAACATACCGTATTTGATTGTTATCCATATTTTCAGCCTAAAAAACTTACAAAATTATTTTTAGATAATAATGTTGATTTTTTACTTGATTTAACTCATGCCAAAATAACTTCGAAATATCATAAAATAGATGTTCACGAATATCTAAATGGACTTCCACTTGAACGTGTTAGAGAAATTCATGTTAATGGTTCAGGATATGATGAAGAAGGATTTCCTATGGATACGCATAGTTCTATGGAAAAAGAGGATTATGATCTTCTTAGATGGGTTTTAACATATTCAAAGCCTTACGTGGTTACCTTAGAGTATGCCGGTACAAAGAAAGAAAAAGAGGCTGATATTATAGCTTCTTTAAAAACGCAGCTTAGAGAAATACAAAATATTATTATAAGTAGATAGGTAGGCAGGTGTGAAAAATACTTGCTTAATTTTATGCAAAAAAATCCTATAGTAAAGACATATAAGCTTTGATTGAAGGGTTTACCGGTCTACCCGTTTAGAACCTAAAGTGGAAAGATTTAAGAGAAATTTAAAAAGTTTTTGGCCAAATTCAAACCTTATATTACATCATAATCTTAAAAAAGAAAATTTTTTAAAAGTTTATAAGAGATTTTTTAATTAAATTATGATAATATGTTAAATGGAATTTAGCAAGGTTTGGAGGATTTATTATGAAATTTAATGATGAAAAAGTAAAAGAAATAGTTACACCATTTATGGACGAAGATGATTTAGCTTCATATTATTGTTACGGCATTGTAACAGCAACTAGACTTCAAATGTTTCTTTTAGGAAGTTTTTCAGGATTGGCTAATAAGCAATATTTATTAACATTTACTAACAAAAAATTAATAATGACTAGAATGGGTATGTCTGGAAAGTTAAAAGGATCAGAAGTTATAGAGTATACAAATATAAAGAGTGCAAAAATATCAAATTTGTTTTTTGTGTTTGGAAAGAAAATTAAATTAAAATTTAATGATGGTTCAAAAGTAAAATTTAACATAAATCGTCGTGTTATGGGAATAAAAAAACAGGGCGAAAATCTACAAAACATTTGCCAAATACTTAGGGGAAAATTTGCTGCATAAATAATTATAGATTAAAGGGATGTTTGATAAGAAAATTTATTGAACATTCTTTTATTATTATAGATTTATAAAGTACAACGTTGAAAAAAATATCCTAATTCTAAATTTAGCAAAAACTTTAATCCTATATAAAAATTGTTTAAAAAAGATGGAAAAATAACTAAAAATGTGATATTATATCCTTCGTGGTAAAAAAATATTTCTTAATCACATAAAGTTTATTTAGTTAAAGTTAGCTGATTTTATACAATTAAGTTGAATTTAAATGAAAATTTATAGTGATTAATTAAATTATAAAATTCAAAGATAATTACGTTAAGGATAGTCAAAATAATTTTTTAAGGAACTAGGAGATAATATATGAGAAAGAGTATATTAGCAATAGTATTAATTTTGCTATCACTTATTGGATACAGTAAAGGAAAAGTTGAAGAGCCTCCTAATATAAGCACAAAAAATAGAGATGTAATGCTAAATTACATTGAAAAAAAGTATGGGAAAAAGTTTGTATTTAAAGATTATTACAATATTGGAGAAGGAAAAAAGGATAATTCAAAAGCTATATTTTATCCAAAAGAAGACAAAACAAAGAGATTTACAGTATATAAAGTTAAAGAGGTTCAGGATGTAAAGGAAAATGGTAAGGATGTTATCAAAACTGTAAACACCTATGAAGATGATTATGCCCTTAGATTAATTGAACCTATAGTAGATAAAAAGATAAAAAATTCAGTAGGAATAGGATTTCCAAATTTTAAATATGCTTCGTACATTACAACCTATGGACCAACAAAAGGCAAATACACAAATAAAGTAGATTATGATGAGTTTGTAGCAAAAGAAGGACAAGTAGCTCATATGAATATCGTGATTTTTGTAAACTATGAAAAAAGCTTTGATAAGCACAAGGAAGCAGAGGAAAGCTATTCATTTATAAAAAAAGTAATTGACAGTAAGTTGATAAAAAGTCCAATGGAGTTAGAAGCTAAGTTTTACTATTTAAATGAAAGAGACTATAAAAAGATAAATGCAAGAAAAAATAGATACGATTTTGGTGACTATATGACGGGTGAACATGAGAATACTCAAAGTGTGAATTTTAAGTATAGAGTACAACATTTTCTTGATTTAAAGTCTAAAGGTGGAATTAATTATAATCAGGATGTACTAGATATTGAAAATAAAATTAAATAATAAATTTAGGAGCAAGAGAAATGAAAAAAAGAAGAATATTAAGTGCTTTATTAATAGTATCAATTGTAGCAGTTTTAGGTGGATGTGTTAAACCAGGGGTAAGTAAAGAGCAGGTTCAAAACTATTTAAAAAAGAAATATAAAAAGGAATTTGTAGTAGATGGATATTACCATAGTAGTAAAAAAGTAGACAGATTAAAAATGATAGCACATCCAAAGGGAAATCCAGAGGATAAATTTTTAGTAGAAAAATATAATTATGATACTAAAAGCGTATATGAAGATAATTATGCATCTAGAGTATATTCTCACATGGTAGATGATAAGATAAAAGCTACAGTAGGAAATGATTTTCCAAACTTTAAATATGCTTCGTACATATCGCTTTATGAATGCACAAAAGAGAATTATATAAACCCAATTGATTATGATAAATTTGTGGAGGATCAAGGTAAAATTTCAACAATTAATATAAGTGTTATTGTAAATTATGGTGACGACTTTAATAAGAATACAGAAGCACAGCAAATATATGCATTCATGAAAAAAATAATTGATAATAAGTTGGTGAAAAGCCCAATGCAAGTAGAAGCCTCTTTCTATTTTGTAGATTCCAAGAATTTTGCTAAAGCAAATGCAAAAGAATGTGCGTACAATGACTCTAAAAGTGCCCTTGGACAGGATTATTCAAAGAATGATATCAATATCTACTCTAAGTATAATATAGATCATGATTGCAACCTAGAATCAGAAGATGGAATTAACTACAATCAGGACATAAGAGATATTATAAATAAACTTTGATTGGTAAAATAGGAGGAGAATAAATGAAGAAGGGAAAAATACTAAGTGCCATATTAATAGCATTGGTTGCAGCGGTTTTAGGTGGATGCAGTGTTAAATCATCAGCTAAGGATGACAAGGCTTTAAGTTATTTAAAGAAAAAATATGGAATGCAATTTGTAATTGATGGATACTATAATTCTAATGATGGAAAAGAAGTAGAGCGTTCTAAAATAATAACTCATCCGACAAATAATAAAAGCAAGCCATTTATAGTTGAAAGGGTTAAGATAGGAACTGATACAAAAATCACTTATGAGGATGACTATTCGTGTAGATTAATAGAACCTATGGTAGATAAAAAAGTAAAGAATATATTAGGTAATGATTCTTCAAACATTAAGTGTGCGTCATATGTTTCGGCAGAGGACTATCAAAACTTAGATGATTATACAAGTAAGATTGACTATGATGCGTTTATTAAGGATCAAGGCAATAATTCAACTATAAATATTATAGCAGTTGTGAATCATGGAGATAATTTTGATAAAAATACTGAAGCTCAAAAAGTATATTCATTTATGAAAAAGATAGTTGATACTAAATTAGTAAAGACACATATGCATATAGAGGTTTCATTTTATTTTGTAAAATCTCAGTATTATAATAAAACAAACCCTCAAGCAATTGCTTATAGATATAATAGATCAATGATGGACTCTGAATGGTTAAATAAAAATGAGAATACAACTAAAAACTATGTAGATCATTCGTTTACTTTGAGATCAGAAGATGGACTTAGTTATAACCAAGATATAAATGAAATTATGAAGAATATGCATTAATTTAAAAGGAATATAATGTTAAGAGTAGTACATATATTGAATATACTACAGCCTATTTAAATAGTTAAATAAAGTGGACTTGATTAAACTCAGGTCCACTTTGTTTTTTACTGCATGCTGCCACTTTGCATAGTGCTTTGCATATTTTTCTGCATATTGGTTTGCATATAGCTTGTAGAACCACCTTGATTTTGCTTGTTTTGTTGTTCGCCCATAGCCATTATATTTAATTGTTCCTGTGCTTGGTTGATAATCTGATTCATTTTTCCAAATACTTCATTAGATACTATTTGTTGATTTACCTGATTTAAAGCATCCATTGCTTGTTTAACAGAGTTTTGTAATTGCTGTTGAGTTTGCTGCTGCTGCTGCTGAGCTTGTTGTCTAAAGTTTTGAATTTGAGACATTAATTGTGTTGCGGTTTGTTGACTTTGCTGAGCTTGTTGTCCTTGTTGGCCTTGTTGAGACATTTGGCTTTGAGTACCGTAAAAGCTTTGTCTTCCACTTACACTGGAACCGCTAGATTTAAGCTGATTTAATGTACATTCCATGGCGCTAAGCTGACTTCTAAGATCTGATATTTCTTCACCAAATTCTGCACTGAGTTTCTTATCTTTATAGTTCTCTAGTACTTTTTTGCTCTTTTCATCCATCGAATATCACTCCTTAAAATTTATGATTTTTATTTTATAATTCAATATTATATTATCCCAATTATAATTCTTCTTATTCTAAATCAGTAGGGCAATTAAATTGAAAAGGTGGGCAGATTTAATTTATATGGAATTTCGATGAATTATTATAATATATTTAATATTGTGGAGTAAAAGATAAATAATAATAAATATTATTTAATAATTAATATTGATAATTTTAGAATAAAGTGCTATTATGGAAATGTAAAAAATATTTGGAAAAAAATGAATAACCTTTCACATATAAGGAGGGATAATTATGATTTATAATATTTTGATTGGAGGAGCTGCAGGACAGGGAATGGAAACTTTAGCAGCTATACTTCAAAAAATTTTAAAGAAAAAAGGTTTTGAGATATTTACAACACAGGATTACATGTCACGAGTAAGAGGAGGACATAATTTTTTTCAAATTAGATTTGGAAATGAAGAAATACGTACCCATGTAAAGGAAATTGATGGAATAATAGCACTTGATCTAAGTACCATTGAACTTCATATAAATGAGTTAAAGAAAGATGGATTTGTAATTTGTGATAATTCTATTAAATATGAAGATAAAAGAGTTTATGCTCTACCTTTAAGAGATATTGCTCATAAAATAGGTAATGTTAGGGTATATGGTAGTGTTGCTTTGGGTGCTTTATTGAAATTATTTAATCAGGATTTAGCCTTTGCTTTTGATGTTCTTAATGTTAGGTTTAAAGAGGATATTGCGCAAAAGAATTTTAATGCTTTTGAGGAAGGCTTTAAAAAAGTTGTACCTAAGTATGATATAAAGCCAAAAGAAAAAGATGATAAGCTTCTAATAAATGCAAATCAGGCAATTGCTTTAGGCGCACTTGCAGCAGGATGTAAATTTTATTCAGCTTATCCTATGACACCATCAACTAGTATAATGGACTATTTGGCTTCCAAAATGAAGGAAGCAGGTATTGTAGTGGAACAGGCAGAGGATGAAATAGCTGCAATCAATATGGCAATTGGAGCATCGTTTACTGGAACAAGAGCAATGACAGGTACTTCAGGAGGAGGTTTTGCACTAATGGTTGAAGCTATTGGCCTTTCAAGTATGCTTGAGGTACCTCTTGTGGTTGCAGAAATACAAAGACCAGGACCAACTACAGGGCTTCCAACTAGAACAGAGCAGGGAGATCTTAAATTTGTTATATCTTCATCACCAGGAGATGTTCCTAAGATGGTAATAGCATTAAAAAATGCAGAAGATGCTTTCTATCAAACTATGAGAGCCTTTAATATTGCAGATAAATATCAAATACCTGTAATAATACTAGGGGATCAATATATTGCAGATAACAATAGAACTGTTAGAGAATTTGATTTTGACAAAATTAAAGTAAATAGGTATTTAAGTGATGAAGATTTTAAGGAAAATAGAGAGTATAAGAGATATGAAGTAACAAAGACAGGTGTTTCACCTAGAATAATACCAGGAAATATTGAAGGTAAGACAGTTTTAGTGGATAGCGATGAGCATGATGAGTATGGACATATAACAGAATCGTCTGAAACCAGAGTATTAATGAACGATAAGAGAATTAGAAAAATGAAACACTTAAAAGAGGAATTAATTGAACCAGAGTATTTTGGTGAAGACGCAGCAGAAAATATTCTTATTGGTTGGGGATCTTTAGAAGGAGCAATAAAAGAGGCAGTTAATGATTTAAATAAAGAGGGAAAAGAAAAATATGCAGCTCTCATATTTGGAGATGTTTGGCCTCTTCCAGAAAAGCTTTTAAGAGAAAAAGCCTCAAAAGCTAAGACATTAATAGATGTTGAACAAAATGCTCAAGGTCAGCTCGCAGATATTATAAGAGAAGGTACTGGAATAGAAGTTGACAAAAAGATTTTAAAATACGATGGAAGGCCCATTATGGCTTCATATATAGTAGGAAGAATAAAGGAGGGTGAGTAAAATGGAGAATTGTGAAATTTGTACTTTGGAAACTGCTTGGTGTCAAGGGTGCGGGAATTTTAATATACTTTCTTCTTTAAAAGAATCCCTTACGGAGCTTAAGTTAAATCCCCATCAAGTTTTAATTGTAGGAGGAATAGGGCAAGCAGCTAAAACGCCACAATATATAAATACTAATGGTTTCTGTGGACTCCATGGAAGGGCACTTCCTCCTGCTGTTGGTGCTAAAATAGCAAATAAGGATTTAACAGTAATAATTGATACAGGAGATGGAGATGCCTATGGCGAGGGAGGAAACCATTTTATTCATAATATAAGAAGGAATGTTGATATAACGGAGTTTGTTCATGATAATCAAATTTATGGTCTTACTAAAGGTCAAGCTTCTCCAACAACGGATATTGGGCATGTTACAGAAGTTCAACCTTATGGTTCTAACAATGTACCTTTAAATCCTGTACTTTTAGCTATTACACTTGGGGCTGGTTTTGTTGCAAGAGCATTTAGCGGTGATAAAAATCATCTTAAGGAGATAATGAAACAGGCCATAAACTATAAAGGATATTCTTTAGTGGATATACTTCAGCCTTGCGTAAGTTTTAATAAGATTAATACCTTTAAATGGTATATGGATAGAGTTTATAAATTAGATAATAACTATGATCCTTCAAATAAAATAAAAGCAATGGAGAAGGCAATGGAATGGGGAGATAAAATTCCTATAGGTATTCTATACAAGGACGAGAATAAAAAAGAGTTCAGCGAGAATTTAGAATTTTTAAAGAAAGAAAAACCACTAGTTTATAGTGAAATAAAAATTGATAAAATAAAAAATTTTCTTGAGGAATTCAGATAAAAATATTAAGAGAAGTCAAATGGCTTCTCTTAATATTTTTATATAAGCTTATAGGTAGTTATATATTTAGAGCTCTTTAATACGTGAAATTTAAGATTTCTTTAAAGGATTAAGTTAAGAACTTAAAAAAATATTTTAATTATATATTAAATTATAATAAAAAAAGTGGAAAAACAATATAAAAAGTAGTATTATATACATAAGGTGAGAAAATAATACCTTATTGCATATTTATTATCTAAATCGTGATTAAATTTAAATTATATTCTGGATCTTAGTTTATCGTGTAGTAAACTATTAATGACAAAGCGCATAGTATGGCGAATAAAGCTTTAAATTATATTGTAGGCTTTATTTTTATGTGCATCAATTCCAGTATTAGGGAAAAATTCACTGGCTTATTGTTAAAATTAGTGCAAAGAAAAATGTAAATATAGTTAGATTATATGGGATGACGCTATATAACTCCTTTCGGGTATATAAAAGGGTGATGAGATTTTTAAAAATAGCTCGTACGGAGGAAAGTTGAAATGGATAGTAGAAATAAAAGATTAAACAGAATAAGTAAGTTAATGTGTGCGGAATTGTATTTGCAAATGGAAGAAAAAGTGAAATTGGATATCTTGAACGAATATGTTATGGGAAACATAGTAAATAAGCATTTAGATAACATTAACAAAACAAAAAAAGAACAGGAAATTTCACCAGAAGGTTGGACAAGCACGCTGCAGGCTATAAGAGATTATAGCTATAAAGAAAAGATAAGAAAAGCCAGTGGACAATATTAATTGCTTGAGGTATTTTGTAAGCAATTGTTAAAAAGCTGGCAGCAGTATGAGGTCTAAAGACAAAAGATGAATTAGGAGGGAAACTATGAAAATTAATGATGATACAATTACAGAAATATTATCACCATGTTTAAAGAAAAGTGATTCCGTTCTATATTATTGTTATGGTATTATAAATGCTAAAATAGGCAGCATGATAACTGCTGATGATAGGAATTATATTATTGGATTTACAGATAAGAAATTGATTATAATTAGGCTAGATGGAGAAGAGGAGCCTAAAAAATCTATAGCTATTAGTTATAAACAAATAAAATATGCAACAACATCTAATTGGCTTTTGGGATTTGGATATACAATTAAAATGTATTTTGATAATGAATTTATGCTTGAGTTTGAACTTAAAAAGAATGTTCTTGGAATAAAGGAACAAAAGGAGAATCTAAGAGAAATTTGTGAGATGCTTAATAAAAAATTTGAGTAGATTTGCGAAATAATAATATGAATATTAATTAGACATAGATACTTCAAAGTTATGAGGTGTCTTATTTTTTTGCTTTATTTAATAACATATTATTTTTTAGTAGAATATTGAAATATAATATGATAATATTGAATTAAATTTAAATAAATATAATATTTATGGAGGAAAAATGAAGAAAAGAATATTAGTAACTGGAATTATAATGTTAATAGCCGCAGCAGCTATATTATTATTCAGCAGATATAAATCATATGCGTTAGTTAAGCATGAAGAGTATAAATATTCTTTGTATTTAAAGGTTAAAGATTATAATATATTCTCTGATGGATTAACTGTGTATCCTCAAAACGACTTAAATAAAATATTTTATGTGAAAAAGGAGAAATATTCATACAGAGATGGCTATGTGTATAGATTGATTGAGCCACAGATAAAGGAGAGAATAGAAGGGCTAGAAGGAAATGACTTTAGTAATTTAAAATTTTCTGTTGTGGCGTCGCATGGAAATGACGGTTTATTATCTGTTTCAGATTATGATTATAAAGAAATTCCTGACATAGAAAACTTTTTCGAAAAGGAAAATGAAACTTTGGTTACTGTGAAAAGCTTTATTAATTACGGAGCTAGTTTGCATGAGGATAATATATCTGAAGAAATAAAGAATTTTGTGAGTAGAGTTACTGAAAATAGATTCTCAAATAAAAATATAAATATATCCTTTGAATTTTTTCTTGTTCCTAAAAATTGCTATGAGAGCATAAATTCTGATTTATATAGGTTTAAGGATAGAAAGGATATTCTAAAGAGCGAAGGAGTTAAGAAAGCAGTGTACATTAAGTGTAAAAATGGTACTGATAGTAAGGATATAACCAAGATTGTTTTTACAAATTATTAGAAAGAGGTTCTTTAGGTTGGATAAATTAAAAAGAAAAATATGCATTTGTATGAGTTTAGCTGTAGTAATGTTTTTGTGCGGTTGCAGAAGAGAATCAAAAGATGAAATGCAAAAAGATTTTAAAAAGTATGTTGAAAATAAATACTCTATGAAATTTAAGGTTAGGAGCGTTTCAGAAGGACAAAATTGGATTACACACGGACTTAAGGGTGTAGATGATAAATGTGTTTTATATGTTGAAAATAATCCTTATAAAACATTTACAATGACCAGAAACCATAACTTGATAGGAGTGTCTAATTCATATTGTGATGGATACTATAATTATTTAATTGCTCCTTTAGTAAGAGAGAGGCTAAAAGGAATTATGAAAAATAACTTCAATGATTTTAAGTATTATGTGGTTATAAGAAATGATCTTGAAAACTCTAGTGAAAACGGAAGCTTTGATTTGGATACTATTTTAAATCAAAAGGGTGACTTCACTATTAGATTGTATGTTCTAGTGAATAGTGGAAGAGAACTAGACAAAAATAAAATGGCTGGTAGAGTATATGAATTTATGAGTGAAATAGAAAACTCTAATTTAATTAAAAATAGAAGCAAGAGTATTTTTGTAGATTCGGATTTTTATTTAGTAGATAGTAATGTGTTTAATAAAACAAAATTTGAAAACATAAAAGGGGGATATGATGATGCTTCGAAAGAATATGATTTAGAGGAAGGTATTAAAAATAGTATTCCTTTCTTTGATAAGTTAAGATGTAGTATTGATTCTAATAAATATGATGACAGCGTAGAGAAAATTTTAGAAAGATTTAAATCTGTTCAGAATAATTAGAGATTAAGGCTATTAAAAAGAGAATACGATAAAAATTTTAAGGACAAAATAGTAATATGCAAAGCTCCGTTTATTCAAAATTAATAGATTGAAATCATATCATAGGGTAGGGGGGATGATGAATGGATAAAAGTATTAAATCAAATGCCGAAAAATTTATAATGATATATAATGAAATAGATAGGTACATGCGGAAAGTACTTGATGAAAATGAAAGAACCGGTAACGCAGATTTAGTGAAAAAAATGGCTAAAAGAAATAAAGTATTTGAGGAATATAAGGATGAATTGATGTTATTTGCAAGACTTAGAAATTCTATAGTTCATAATCCATACAATGCTGAATTAGATCCTATTGCAGAGCCACATGATAAAATTATTGTTAAGTATGGTGAACTTAGAGATAAAATTTTAAATCCCCCGCTTGCTTTAGACACTATAGCTGTAAAGGGTAAAAATATTTATGTTGTAACTCAAAATGAGTCTGTTTTAGATGTTATGACGGTTATGAAGGACAATAATTATGCCAATGTACCAGTTGTGGATAATTTGGGTATGATAGTTGGAGTTTTTAGCAAAAATACCGTTTTTTCATATATGGTTGAAAATGAAGGAGTTCAAATAAGAAGAGATACGAAAATTAATGATTTTAAAGAATTTATACCTTTGCATAAACATGAAAATGAGTTCTTTGCTTTTGTTTCTAGAAAAACTTTAGCTGTAGAAATTGAAGATATGTTTAAGAAGAGAATTCATGGAAAGAAAAAGCTTTCACTTGTATTCATTACAGAAACTGGAAGAGTTAAAGAAAAAATTTTGGGTATTGTAACTCCTTGGGATATAGCAATAAATTAATAAGGCATACATTATTAAAATTTATTTTTTAAAACATTTTGAGTACATGGATTTGTTTTATAGCAAATCCATGTACTCAAATTATTTTGCTAAAAGTTTTCCAAGTTCTCTAGATTTTTTAAGTTCTTCCTTACTAGGTGCCTCATTTACAGCGATATCACCAATTACTTTAAAGCTATAATCGTTCATTAAATCTTTAAATTTTTCCATGAATTCACCATTATCCCATCCATAAGAACCAAATAAGACAACTGGTTTGTTTTCATTAAGAGTGAGTTCAAATTGTTTTAAAAATGGTGCAAGATCTTCTTGATCGATATTATTGTTATTTTTTGAAGGGCTTCCAAAAGCTAAGGCATCAGCTGAAAGTACATCTTCCTTACTTGCTTCATGCACTAATTTTATAGTTACATCTGCACCAGCTTCTTTTGCTCCTTCGTATATCTCATTTGCTAACACCTCTACATTTCCACTTTGGCTTGAATATATTATTGAGATTTTTTTCATAATAATTCCTCCTCGACAATAATTATTATTAATTAACTTCTTTTATTAATTATACACTACTTTTTTATTTTATGCCATAGTTTGTTATAATATAATATAAATACATAATTTTTAATAAAGAAATATTGACTTTGCCTATCGGGCAGGGTCTATACTTTTCTTGAGGTGATTTATTTGAATACAAAAAAAGTATGTGAAAAGCTTAAGATTTCTCCTAAGGCACTTAGGCTATATGAGGAGCTTAATATAATAGTTCCAAATAGAGATGAGAATAATTATAGAAACTATAGTGAGGATGACCTTTTTAAATTAAGGCAGGTTGTTGTATTAAAAAGTATTGGAATAAAATTAAAAAGTATAAAGGATATATTGGATAAAAGAAAATATGAAGACAACAAAGTTGTGAATATTTTGTACATGCAGTTAAAGGCTGTTGAAAATAGAATTTTAGAATTAAAGAAGATAGAAGAAGTGCTTAGAGAAGGGATAAATACTGGATTAAATAATGATATAAGCTACGAGAAACTTTTTGATAAAATAGATGAGTGTGTATATGAAAGTGAAAAAAATATAAATTCATGGATAGATAAATGGGAGTTTGATACTTGGGCTAAGAATTATGATGATTACGTATATAATAATAAGGATAGCCTCGGATTGTTTGAGAGTTATGATCTTGTTCTTGAAAATGTAGCTAAAAAAATAAAAGGAATGAATGCAAAAAAGGTAATTGATTTTGGATGTGGTACAGCAAATATAGTAAAAAAGCTAAGCAGTTCAATTGAATATACAGGTGTAGATCAAAGTATAGAGATGCTTATTAGAGCAAGAACGAAGAACAAAGCTATAAATCTTAGAATAGGAAATTTTCTTGATAAGCCCTTTGCTGAAGAGGAATTTGATGCTGTGATATCATCTTTTGCTTTTCATCATTTAAATTGCTATGAGAAGAAAAGAGCTATAAGGTATTTATTGAAATATATTAAGAAAAATGGGAAAGTAATTATTGCGGATTTAATGTTTTTAAGTAAAGAGGAGAAAATGAAAAAAAGGCAGCAGTTCATTGATAATGAGGAGAAAGACAAATGGGATACAATTGAGGATGAGTATTATACAGATATTGAAAGTTTAAAAGCATATATAGAAGATTCAGGTCTTAAGATTAAATTTGAACATATAGTTAACTATACTTTTATTGTTGAAATAACAGCTTAGCACAAGTGCGGCTAGGCTGCTATTAAATAAATGTATTAGCTCAGATTTATATATCTGCTTTCCATAGGCTGTGAAGGTTACAATAAGCGTAAACAGTTCCACTTGTAACATTATGAAATTGAGCTCTTGGTTTCATATCTGGTGTTAATTTTGCCATTTCCAATCTATCACCAGAAACTAAAATAATCCATTCAATAAAGTGTTCAGGTGTCATAGGGTGTTCTACGGAACCTACAGAAACATCTATGTTGTTACCGTTTTTGGTTATATGTGGTACATGCTTCTCTTGAGCCGCGTCAGTGGTGTTTGCAACTATTTTTGCCATTGGTTCTGATCCGCAGGTTAAGTCAGTGCCGTTGCCCTGCAGGAGTAAAACGGCAGTACCGGAATTTTTGGATACGTAAATTGATAAATCGTTATTCATCTCAAATACCTCCATAATAAAGTTTATTTTGTGCCACATTATGCAAACTTAATATGGCACAAAATAAGCTATATACTTTTGGCAAAGTCTTCTCCAAATTTAAAGGCTTTTTTAATATCATCCTCAGATGGAACAAATAAACATGTAAAACCATCTTGAAATACTTTAAGTTTTAATTCTTTAAGTCTTGAAATAACGAAAGGAATAGCCTCTCCACTCCATCCAAAGGAACCAAAAGCGGAAGCGGGTTTGTTTTTGCAGTTTACAGCATCAATGCCTCCAATAAGCTCCCATATTGGAAATAGGGCATCTTTGTTTATAGTAGGTGTTCCAAGCATAAATGCATCACAAATATTAATCTTTTCTTTTAAATCTGAATAATCATAGTTAATTATATCTAGCATTTCTATATTAGCATCATTTAATACGCTTTTTATTCCGGAAGCAATTTCATTAGCTAATATTTCCGTATTACCATAAGCACTACAGTAAAATATAGGGATATATTTAGTTGTACTTTGAATTTCGGAACTTAAGTCTCTATATTTTTGTTTTGATGCCGCTAATAGACCTTCTCGTGTTAGGATTGGACCATGGCTTGTAGCTATGAAGTCTAAATCTAATGCGTCCAAAATATCAAGTCCTTTTACTACATAAGGTTTAAAAGGAGAAAAAATAGCGTCATAGTACTCTTTAAAGGATTTCTCATATTTCGGCATATAGGTTATTTTTGTATCAAACATTCTTGGTTCACAGAAGTGGCATCCAAGGAAATCACAGGTGAAGGCTATTTTGTCTTCCTCAAGAATTGTAAACATTGAATCCGGCCAATGAAGGAATGGAGCAATGGCGAACTTTAGGACCTTTCCATTGCCTATGTCTAAAGTATCATTTGTTTTGACTGCTTTTACGTCTAAGGTTTCTTTGTTTGTAATATTTTTTAGGTATATTTTTCCAGCATTTGAGGCAATAACTTTAATCTGAGGGGCTACTTCGTACAATCTAGCAAGAGAGCCAGAGTGATCAGGTTCACAGTGATTCATTATTACATAGTCAATAGAGGAAGGGTCTATTACACTTTTTATATTTTCTAAATATTCATCGAAAAATCTTCCATGTACTGTATCTATAAGTACATTTTTTTTACCTTTAATTAGATAAGCATTATAGGAAGTACCGTATTCTGTTTTCATTATGATGTCAAAAATACGGAGACTAGGATTTAGAACTCCAACAGAAAATATATTATCTTTAATTTTTATAGCTGGCACAAAAAATCTCCCCTTTCATAATTAAATTAATCTATAAATTATTTAATATTGCATCTAAAGATGAGATATTATCAAAACTTTTTGAAGAATCAATTGCCTTTTTAAGCTTTGTTCCAAGGCTTACATCACCAATAACAGCTGCAGCATCAATTTTATTTTCTTTTAGCATACATACAATGTATTTATCTTCTTGTGTTGATCTGAATACCTTTGAAGGTTTATTGTTCTCTATGTCTCCGCAGGATATAATGGAAATACCAGAAACCTTTAATATAGGAGAAGGTATTATTTCAGAATATGAAGCATCCTCTCCGCATGCATTTAAACCAGCTACTTCTCCTTGCTTGTTAGCTATATTAATTAGACCAGGATTTTTTCCATAAAATTCAGCAACGTCACCGCAAGCGTAGATATCTTTAATGGATGTTTCCATATGATCATTGACTAGAATACCACGTTTTGAAGCTATTTCAGTATCTTTTATAAAATCTAGGTTTGGTTTAACTCCAACTGCTGTGATTACGCAGGAACTTCTAATTAAATCTCCCATTTCTTCAAAATTTGAATTTGTATATATTTTTATCCCGAGTCGGTCAAGTTTATCTTTTAAGAATAGTCCTCCATCTCTGTCAAGCTGTCTTTCAAGAGGATATTCTAGTATTATTCCTATTGAAGCAGGGGTTCCAGAATCAATAATAGCCTGAGCAAGCTCTATACCTAAGATACCTCCACCAATTATAAATGCTTTACCTTTATTTTTGCACTCATCTTTTATTTTTAGAGCGTCATCGTAACTGTATAAGCTAAATATTTCGTCAGCGTGAGGAACTTTAATTTTGTTTGCAATAGAACCGCTTGCAATAATAAGCTTTTCGTATTTTATTTTTTCTCCAGACTTTAGGGTAACAAGTTTGTTATTTGGGTCAATTGATGTAGCGAACTCAGAAGTTATAACTTTTATATTATTTTTTTCGTACCAATCATTCTTCTTTATGAGAATATCGTCTATAGATTTATTTTTCGCGATAATTTCATTAAGACGAGGTCTGTAATAAGGTAAGTACTTCTCACTATTTATCATAGTGATATCATCACATTTACCCAAGGCGGCTTTTGCAGCTGAAAATCCTGCAGGACCTGCACCCAAGATTAAAATTTTTGTGCTTTTCATATAAATCATCTCCATTTACCATAATATATAGTTTTATTTCTGAACAAAAAATATAGTTTATTCGTAATATTATATTGTTATTGTATCTAAAACCTAATTTTTTTATAGATATATTATATATATATAATACAATAAAAAGTATTATATGACAATAATTATTAGTTAATATAAATTAAAGTAAACGCTAAAATAAAACCATTAATAAAGAATATTGCCCTTAAGCACATTATTATACCTATATTTATAAATGATAGGTGATTTATACAAAATTGCGATAGAAGAAAAAGGTAATTGCAGTAACAGTATTAAAAAATATAAATAATATATAATGTAGGAATATTTCTAAATTCTGATTTGTAAAAGATTCTAGGGTCCTTCTTGTTGTAGGAATGTTTTATGAATTACAATTTTATATTATTGGAACTAATTATAAAAAAGAGGGTTGATTGAAATGGCGGTGTTTACTAAAAATTTTTCTAGTATTATAAAAATTGAAGATAACTTTGAAAAAAATTTAATAATGGACAGCCAAGTTCAAAATTTAAATATATATTCTAAAATTGTTTCAGATGTAGGTATATATATTTATGGATATTATGATATATATTTACTATATAAAAGAAATGGCTGTAGAGGAGAAGAAAATAGTTATAGAGGAAGATTTATAAGTAAAAATTTGTGTGTTGTTATTCCCGAATTGGACATATTAGGTAATAAAGCGAATACTAATACAATTGGAAATATTACTAGGCTTTCATTAAAACCATCATCAAGAATAATAGTTGAAGAAGAAAAAAGACATAGAGATATAATTAGTATTGAAGTATATGGAGAAATTAAATTTCAATATTCTATAAAAAAATTAATTAGATTTAATGAGACTAAAACAGTAGAAGGACAGGAAATTCTACAATTTGAAAATAGCAGTAAATACTCCATTAAAGAATTGATGGATATGGATGTTGAGGAATTAAAAAAAATATATGGCTTAAAAAAATAGAGAAAAAAACAGAGTTTTAACAATTTAACTCTGTTTTTCCTTTAGTAAGGACAAGTTATTTAGTGCTTGTGATTTTTATTTGAACCTTAACTAATATTTTTTGAGATAGTTTATTGTAGGTTATGGCCCAAGCGGGGTAGTTTTCTGGAAGAGCATTTTGTTCTATTAAATCTTTTTTTTCGCTTTCAACATAGGCAGAAATTACTTCTACATTTGATTTTTTACTAAACTGAGTAGGGGAGAGAACTGTTGGTCTTATTTGAAAATATATTCTAGTGCTCAGAAAGTTTATATTTCCGCTTATGGTATTTGAAGAAGTATTCGAAGCAGTCCGATAGGTTACAGTATTATCTATATATCCATCTAAAAGAAGGGTACCTTTCCAATTTGAAGAGGTTTTCTTTACAGGGGAATCTACTATTGCATTTGTTACTGTAACTACGTTATTTGTTGTATCTATAGCAAGGATTGGAGGACTTGGTTTTTTTACAGTCAATATATTAACTATTAATTTTTCGTATTCTCCATAGTATATGGTATCAGATGCTTCACTTATTTTGTTTTCCATAGAGGTTTTTTTATTATCCATATTTACTTCTCCTTTAAAAATTGTATCCTGTATATCTTATATGAACAAGAATACATTTATGTTAATATAAATATGGTTTTTTAAAGTTGAGGTAAAAATCAGTTAAGGAAAAACTAAAAAGCTTCGTAATTTCTATTCTAATGATGAAATAGCCTTGTACCTGAAAATGCCATTATCATATTGTAGTTATCACAAGCTTCTATAACAATATCGTCACGTATAGAACCACCAGGTTGAACAATGTATTTTACTCCGCTTTTTGAGGCTCTGTCTATATTATCGCTGAATGGGAAGAATGCATCAGAACCTAAAGAAACGTTTTTTAAGTTTGAAAGCCAGTTTGTTTTTTCTTCTGCTGAAAGCCTTTTAGGAACTGATTTTAGAATTCGGCTCCAGCCAAAAGTTTCAGCCTCTGTAACATCATCCCTAAGGTATTGGTCAATTAGGTTGTCTCTATCTGGTCTTGATACTCCTTCCTTAAAAGGTAGAGTTAGTACATAAGGATGTTGTCTTAAATACCATATGTCAGCCTTTGAAGCAGCAAGCCTAGTGCAGTGAATCCTTGATTGCTGACCTGCACCAACGCCTATAACTTGTCCGTCTAAAGCAAAACATACGGAGTTGGATTGAGTATACTTTAAAGTTATCATGCAAATTATAAGATCGCGTTTGGCTTCTTTTGTTAAATTTTTATTTTTAGTTACTATATTTTCAAGTAGATTTTCAGTTAACGGAGTAATGTTTCTCTTTTGTTCAAAGGTTATTCCGTATATTTCCCTTCTTTCAAGATTAATAGGTTCATAATCAGGATCAATTTTTATTATGTTATATTTCCCATTTTTCTTTGATTTTAATATTTCTAGAGCTTTTGGATCATAGTCTGGTGCTATTATTCCATCAGAAACGGATTTTTTTAATATAGTTGCTGTAGCTACATCTACTTTATCGCTTATAGCAGCAAAGTCACCATAGGAAGACATTCTGTCAGCGCCTCTTGCTCTCGAATATGCAATTGCAGCAGGAGTTAAATCAATATCTTCTACTAGGTAGGATTTTTTTAGAGTATCGCTTAGTGGAACAGCAGTAGCTGCGCCAGCTGGGCTCACGTGCTTAAAGGAAGCAGCAGAGGTTAGTCCAGTTGCTTTTTTTAATTCTTTTACAAGCTGCCAGGAATTAAGTGCATCCATAAAGTTTATGTAGCCTGGTTTTCCATTTAAAACCTCAA
The DNA here is from genome assembly GCF_000008765.1 of Clostridium acetobutylicum ATCC 824. Lineage (NCBI taxonomy): Bacteria > Bacillati > Bacillota > Clostridia > Eubacteriales > Clostridiaceae > Clostridium > Clostridium acetobutylicum. The sequence goes on along the minus strand of NC_003030.1, from coordinate 2,562,361 downwards.
TTGGCAGTACTCCTTTATTAACATAAATTCTAGCTGGACTTTGATTAGGGTTACATCCATATTTTAATTCTATTTGTGGAACTTTCATTTAAATACCTCCTAAAATTAAATACAAAAAAACCTGGATAAATTATTAATTTACCCAGGCGGTCGATTCTTATATTAATCATGCTCCCTATGGTGAACTCCATTTCCGCCAGTTGCATGATTTTCTTATTTTACTAAATTATATAATATGTTATTTCCTAAGTCAAATTATTCTTAGCTCTCTTTTCTTTATTTACCTCACGAATCTTATTTATAATATAGTCATAACCATTTTTAGAGTGAGGAATAAGGCAATTTGAACAATCCTTCACTCCGTTAAAATCACTTTTATTACCTCCACAATTTTCTAAAAAGTATAGTGGACAGTAGCAAAAAAGGCAATTAAAAGTTTCCTTATCTTTTACTTTATGGCAAGGAAAATATTCGCAATTATCATGTCTAAAAAATTTATAGTTATCACTCATGTTATCACCTCAGTATAAAATCTATTAAAGCATCCTTATTACTGCAATAGGACATAGTACTGTTAAAATATTTTCTGAAAGTAATTACCCTCTTATTTTTTTCTACAGCATAATTTAGAAGATTAAGGTTCTTTTCGTTTGTTTCACCAATAGGAAAGCCTGAATCTATTATTATATCAGAAGAAGCAACAGCAGCTAAAGCTTTTTCAAAAGATATTTTGCTTATTTTTTGAAATGGCTTTTCACTTTGAAGCCTTAAAGACATAGTTTTGGCTGTTTCATAGTCAATATCGTTTTCGTGAAGAATTCCTGTAGAGAAGCCTAGATTATATTTTGATAAAAGTCTGTAAATAGGAGTTCCAAAGCCACAGCCGCCAATAACATATATATTACTTTTTTCTGAATTTTTAAGTTCTATAGATGAGGTAATGGGGTTAAAGGAAGCATTTTTTATACCATAAAGTTTGTTTATAGTTTCTCCATTAACAGTAGTTTCTGGGCTTCCGAAGGAAAGAACTTTTTTGTTTTCAACAAGCATAACTTTGTCGCAGTACTTAAGAGCTAAATCTATTTCATGAAGAGATAATATAACTGTAAGTTTTGCTGTACGACTTAAGTTTTTAAGTGTGTTTAAAAGTTCAATTTTATGATTTATATCCAAATGAGTTGTAGGTTCATCTAAAATTATAATTTGGGGTTCTTGTACTAGAGCCCTTGCAAGCATAACTTTTTGCCTTTCTCCATCACTTAGTATATGAAAGTATTTATCTATGAGATTAAGAGCACCAACAGTTTTTAAGGCTTCTACTACTTTTATTTCATGTTCTTTAGTAATAGTTCCAAAGAAACCAGTATGAGGAAATCGACCAAGTGAAACGACGTCGAAGGCTGTCATAACATCAAATGATGGCTTTTCGGTTAATACAACTGAAAGTGTTTGGGCAAGAAGTTTTTTATTTATGGTTGATAGGCTTTTTCCATTTATATGTATTTCGCCTTCAATTGGGGGAAGAAGTCCTGAAAGAGTTCTAATAATTGTAGTTTTTCCTGCACCATTTGGACCTAAAAGACATATTATCTCTCCCTGTTTGGCACTAAAGTTTATATTGCTAACAGCTTTAACTCCATTGTAACCAACAGATAAATTTTCAGCTTTAAATACAATCATGAAAAAGTCCCCCTTTTCAGTATTAAAAATATTACAATAGGAGCACCTATAAATGCTGTTACAGCACTGATGGGAAGCTCTGTTGGAGAAAATACAGTTCTTGAAATAACATCACATATTGATGTTATTATTCCTCCAAGAAGAATAGTTCCTGGAATTAAAAATATTGTATTTGAAGTTTTAAAAATAAGCCTTGATATGTGAGGAACAGCAAGACCTATAAAGGCAATAGGACCTGCGAAGGCAGTTACAACAGCTGTAAGAAGGCTTGATATTATTATAACTATAATTCTAAAAAATTTTATTTTTATTCCAAGGCTTTTTGCGTATTGCTCACCTAAAATGAAGGCGTTTAAAGGCTTTACTATTAGAAAAGCTGCTAAAAGAGAAGGTATACCTATAAAAAATAATATATATATATTTTTCCATGTGAAGCCAGAAAAACTTCCAAGTGTCCACATGGTAAAGAATTGCAGTTGCTGTTTATCTGCAAAGGCTGATAAGACATTTGTAACAGCACTACATATGTATCCAACCATAATTCCTATGATAAGTAAGGTAACTACACTTTTTACCTTATTTGCAAACAAGATTACTAGAAACATAATTAAAGTAGAACCTATTAAAGCAGCTAAAAATACTAAAAAAGGAGAGGAGGCAGCAAAACCGAAACTTATGCCTCCAAGCATAACTAAGGCTACAAATAAGGTTGCACCAGAAGAAATTCCAAGTACGTAAGGTTCTACTATAGGATTTTTGAATAACACTTGAAGAAGGAGACCTGATACAGATAGTGCAGAGCCACCTATGAGAGCTCCTATTGCTCTTGGAAAACGTATATTCCATACAATTTGATAATCTCCGTCGTTAAAGTCACCAATTTTAAAAAGGATGTTAAATACCTCACCAAAATTTATTTTTAAAGAACCTGTGCTGATTGAAAATATAAAGGTAAAAATAAGAACTATAAATAGGAGAATTAAAAGTAAGATATATTTCATATTTTTTGTTAGATTAAGATTCATAATTATCCTCCTAAAATATTTAGTAGTGCGAATAATGTTTTATTTTATATCCTTTGAAGCTTTCAGGATGAAAAATTGAAGCTAAGTCCTCTATAATCTCATCAGTTTTATCTATTGCCTGATAATAATCTTTACCAAAGCACCATACTTTTTTATTCTTAACTGGTTTTATAGTTTTTAGTATTGGGGCAGCACTTAACATAGATTTTAAAGACGGTGTGTATTCTTTTGAAGAAGAATAAATTAGAACATCAGCATCCTTTGATTTTGAGTAGAAATCCTCAAGTGTTATGTAGCCGCTTTTATTGTTTAAATCTTTGAATATATAGTCGCCACCTGCCATATCAACCATTTTTGCAGCGTATGAGTTTTTAGCGGGTATATACACTTTGCCGTTATCTACCATTCCAAAGGCAACCTTCGGCTTTTTTAGTGAAGAAACTTTGTTTTCTGTAGCCATAACCTTAGAAACCTGTTGATTAAAATAATTTTCAGCTTTATCCTCCTTGTCATAAAAGGCTGATAAGAACTTAATCCATTCTAATCTTCCAAGAGGGTCTTCTTCTAGATATTCATTATCTGAAGTATAATTTATATGAAGTTCATCAAATTTTTTCATCATGTTATTAAGACCATAACTTCCTCCGTACAGAATAGCTACATCAGGTTTTGATGAAGAAATTTTTTCAAAGTCAGGCGAGGTAGTATCTCCAATGTAAGTTATTTTATTATCATTAAGTAAAGACTTTATTTCGTCTATTTCCCACTCGTTTTCTTTTAAAGTTACAGTTTTTATACTTTTAATTTCATCAAGAGGTCTAAGAAGAGAACCTTGAGTGGCTGAGGAAACGAGAACATTATTAACTGGATAAGTTATTACGGTCTCATTTTTATATTCTGCTGGAACAGTTTTATTTTTAGGTACAAGTATTACGGTTTTATTGTTACCATCGGTTATTTTTTTGATTCCGCCTTTTAAATATTTTATATTGAAGGCTTTAGTATATTTTAAAGGTAGTTCTGTTTGTATATTTAATTTCCCATTAGAATAAGTTATCCTGGCATCCATTACTTGGTTTAAAAAGTCCATTGGAACATATATGTCGTTGTTTTTTAATTTTGGATTTGCACTCATTGCTATTTTTGAAGAGTTTAAATAAGCTGTACTGCTTGAGGCACTAACTTTTATTATATCTTTGCCTTTTGAAGCAATAGCACCTTCTCCGTTTAGAGTACATTTTCCACCTACGCTTTTAAATGCTTCTTTTAGAGATACATAGGTTTTATTATCATATCCTATTGTAGCTACAGTGTGGGCTGCATTTGAATTCTTTCTAGAATAAATATCTTTGTTTTTAGTACCTGAACATGAAGACAGGGTTATAGTAATTAAAATAAGTAATGCTGAAATTGATGCTTTCGTTTTTGTGTACATAAAAAATCTCCCTTAAAAGTATTAATCTAATAATAATTATATAAAAGAAAAAACTCCGCTTTTGCGGAGAATGAAATTAATGCATAAATATAAAAATAACCATTCAAGCTTGTAATTGTTTGAATAGCATGATTATGTTTATGGATTTCACTTCCCTCCGAAGTTCCATAATATTTTAGGTAGGTCTCCTGGCTCACAGTTTAGCCTCAACCATCCTTCCCAGAGAAAACTCCAGTGGACATTGGTTTTGTAACTGTATACAGTAACGGGGGTTGCATTGGATTTTCACCAATTTCCCTATTAAACCTAAGATTAGGTGCCTAAAATATGGTATTATTTCATGGTTAGTATACCACTTTGTCTTGTAAATTACAATTAACCATATATTTAAAAAGTGTAAATAGTAACTGTATTGTATTGTGGTATAATTAAAGCTATTATATATAATGTATTGTTTTAATACAAATAGCTATTCAAGTGAGGAAGTGAAGTAAAGTGAATGGAATAATCAATTTAATACTAAAGACATTCATAGAAACATTATATTTAACAGGTATTATAATATTAGCTGGTTTCATATTAGGTTTTCTTAGAAATACTGCCATAGCTAATTTTCAAAGAAGCTTTGGAATGAAGGCAGTTATGATAACAGGCTTCTTAGGGGTTCCTGTTCATGAACTGAGTCATGCAATAATAGCTGTTTTATTTGGACATAAAGTCACAAACATAAAGTTACTGCAAAACCCAGATGAAAAGGGGGTTTTGGGGTATGTCAACCATACTTATAATCCATCCAGTGTATATCAAAGAATAGGAAACTTTTTTATAGGCGTTGCGCCCATCTTTGGAGGAATAACTGTAATAATGCTACTTCTTAAAGTCACAACTCCAGCTGTATTTAATAATTTTATGGTGACTTTGAAACAAAATTTAAATATAACTACATTGGATAATGGTTCTATTCATAATATTTTAATTTCTAATTGGTCAGTTATAAAGAATATTTTTAATGGAGAAAATTTTAAAAATCCATATTTCTATTTATTTTTATTTATTGCTATATGTATATCTTCTCACATATCTTTGAGTAAAGCTGATATAAATGGAGCATGGGTTGAACTTGTTTCAATATTTTTACTTATACTGGTCATAAATATGGTTGGATTATCTAGCTATATATCTGCTTCTATAATTATTAAGTATAACGTGCTGATGACAGGTTTTCTTTCTGTAGCAGTAGTATTTTCTTGTATTACATTTTTAATTAGCTTAGTTTTTAGAGTTTTAAAAGCATAAGAGGTGTTAAAAATGAAGGTATACTATATAACAGAGATAGCAGTTATAATTAGGACACTAATAGAAGCTGTTTACTTTATAGTTGTAATAGTGAGCTTTAGTTTTATTATGGGTGGCTTTAGAAGTTTTATAATCGGTAATTTTAAAAAAAGTATTGGAGGTAAGGCTGTAATGGTAGTGGGAGCAGTTGGATCTACCTTTCATCAACTGCTTCATGCTGGGACGGCCATTTTGTTTGCTCATAAAATAGAGGATATTAGTTTGATTAAAGAACCAGATAAAAACAATACTCTGGGATACGTGAAATGCTTTAAAAAAGGTGAAAATTTTTATCAAAGAATAGGAGATTTTTTTATAGGATTAATGCCTTTTTTGTGTGGAATTGTAATTATGCTTTTGATGATGAAATTCACAATTCCAACGATATTTAATGATGATATCAAAATAGTATGTAAAGATGCCAATTCTATAACATTGGATTTTGATACTTTGAATGGATTTATTAACTCAAATGTGGATTTACTAAAGGATTTTTTTTGTGTTTCTACTGTAAGAAATAAGCACTTGTACATTTTTTTACTATTGGCTATTTATATAAGCTTAAGTATGTCACCGGATAGAGGTGACATACGAGGGGTTTCAAGAGGATTTTGTGTTGCATTTATTATTCTCTTAATATTTAATTTTATCGATGCTTTTAATATATCAAGGCATACATTTGCACTGGATATAATCCAAATAGGAGTCCTCATTTTATATATTTTTCAAATATCAATAGTAATGCTTTTTATAGCGGCGTTTATTGTCTTAATTTTAAGAGCAATAGTAAATTGATACGTAATTTATCAATATAAAAAGAAGTTTCGAACATAAAAGTCCAAGAACAAATCCAGCAATTATATCTGTGGTGTAATGTACACAAAGGTATATTCTCGATATTGCAATAAGAGAGGCTAATATAAAAAAAATAATTGCGAAACCATTAAAGTATAGGTAAAGCATATTTGCAGCAGCAAAGGAAGAAAAAGTATGACCTGAAGGAAATGAATAGGATAATGGCTTCGTAATTAAAATATTTATATTAGAATTAGTCCTAAAGGGACGAAGTCTTTTTACACAGTGTTTAATTATTCCCTCTCCCACGATTAAACTAATTACTAAGGATAACAGTACACTTATCCCAACAATTCTGTAGGGTTTGTATGCAATGAGAAAAGTGCAAATAAGTAGCCATATTACACCGCCATTACCCAAATATGAGCAAAAAATCATGAGTTTATCTAAAAATCTTCTACTGTTTTTAAAAGTAATGCGAGAAATTATGAAATCATCTAATTTCCTTATAAATAATAACATGTTAATATCTCCCCTTAAAAATAAGTTAAGGTAAAATACCGTTTGATGTAAAGGAGGTTTCAGAAAGTGAACATTGTTTCTGTGCCCATAACTATTTTATAAAAGCATTATTAAATTAAGATTATGCTTGGGTAAAGTTTAATATAAATTGATAGGCTAAGGGCTTATAATACAAATAAATCATAAATATATCAATATAAAATATTTCGTATAATTGTATTTTATGATAAAAATCAAAAATAGTAACTGTGATTTAAGGTATATGGTGAACTATTAAGTGAGAGGTTTGGAAGAAATGAATGTTCATAGTGCCAAAAATTAAAAAAGGAAGACATTTAGTCTCCTTTTTTCCTCCTGTGTATTTTTTTGGTTTTCTTTTTAACTGAAAAGCCAAAGGAACCAATAGGTTTTGAATTTAAACCGTAATATTCCCCGTGATTATAGCACATAAGATTGGCTTTGTTAAAGCATATTTTATTATTTTTATCTAATAAAGTTTCGTCTATTTTTACATTCAAAACTTGAAGAAGAAATAAATCGTGAGTTCCAAGTGGAGTAACCGATTTTACTTTGCATTCTAAGGCTACTGGGCAATTTTCTAAAGAAGGTGTTGAAATTGATACTCCATCGTTAAGGGGTAAACTAAAATGCTTTATTTTGTCAACTCTTCTACCGGAAACTACACCACAGTAATCAACAATTTTAACCATACTTGTTGTAGGAAGATTTATAACACATTCGCAACTTTCCTTAATATACTGATATGAAAGTCTCTCAGGTCTTATGCCCATAGCTATTATTGGATCTTTAGTACAGACAGTGCTGACCCAACCTACTGTAAAAACATTTAAATTTTGGGATTTATCCTTAGAGGTAACAAGCACCACTGGTGTTGGGTTTAACATAACGCTTCCTTTAAAATTTAATTTGTTCATGTGACATTCCTCTATTCTTTTTACACAGTGTTTTTATACAACAATAATTTTAACATATGATTAACATTTAAAAAATCACTTTTTTTATTATGTTTAGCTGTGATATATTAAAATTATCTAGAAACTATATACTAAAAAGGGGATGAAGTTATGACCAGAAAAAAAAAAGGTGATAATATGGTCGACTGTGGCAGCTATATTTATTGCAGTTTTATTAGTATGGCATTTTTATTTTAGTGATGATAATAAATCGGATTTAGTTATACACGGTAAAGTAATACAGGAGTTATCAAGTAACAGCAAAAAAAATAAAAATACCTCTAAGGTTAATGTAATAAATGTGCCAGAAAATAAAAAGTCAAAGAAGAATAAAAACTCTTTGAATAGGACTTATGTTTTGGTAAAGATATTAAATGGCGATTACAAAGGTAAAGTGATAAAGTTAGAGAACTTGGTTAATGAAAAGACAGCCCACGAAACGCTTACTAAAAAGGGCGATGAGGTACTCATTAATATAGATGAAGATAGTAAAGGAAACATAAGTAGTGCTTACATATACGATGTTGTAAGGTACAAATTTATTTTCGGACTCGTGGCAGTATTTATAATACTTCTCAGTGTAGTTGGAGGTAAAAAGGGAGTGAAATCTGTAATTGCCCTTGCTATAACAGCTGTTGCAGTATTAAAGATAATGATTCCTCTTATAATTGCTGGTTTTAACCCTACTATTGTTTCAATTGTAATATGTATAGTTGTAAGTACAATAAATCTTATAATTATAAGTGGGAAGAACAAAAAAACTCTTGCAGCTATTATAGGTACAAGTGGAGGGCTTATACTGTCAGCATTAATTGCTACCTTTAGTATAATTACTTTAAGGTTGTCAGGACTGACCGATGAGGAAGAACAAATGGTTATTTATATTACTCAAAATACAAGCTTTAATTTTAGCGGACTATTATTTGCAGGAATATTAATGGGAGCCTTAGGTGCCGTAATGGATATTGGTATGTCAATAGCTTCATCAATAAACGAACTGCATGAGACCAATGATAAGGCAACTGTTATGGAGCTTGTAAAGTCTGGAATGAATGTTGGAAGAGATATGATGGGAACAATGGCTAATACACTTATTTTGGCATATGCAGGAGGGGCTATGTATGTTATGATATGGATTTCATCATATGATCTTCCTCTGTATAGAATTATAAATCAAGATGTAATAGCTTCGGAGCTTGTTAAAACATTAGCTGGAAGTATTGGTTTAATATTTACAATACCTCTTACAGCTTTTTGTTCTGCAATGATACTAAAACGTGAAAAGGTTAAAGTAAATAGTAAAGAAAATATGCTTGTAGAAGAAAAACAATAAATTATTTGGTATGGGGGGATATATTTTGTCTGAGAGTATTCTTATAGTTGAAGATGAAGATAGAATGAGAGAGCTCATAAAAGCCTATTTAAGAAGAGAGGGATACAGTGTACTTGAAGCGGCGGATGGGAAAGAGGCACTAGAGATGTTTGACAGAAATTCAATTTCGCTTGTCATTTTAGATATAATGCTGCCTCTTTTGGATGGATGGACTGTATGCACAAATATAAGAGAGAAGTCAGAGGTTCCAATAATAATGTTAACAGCTAAGAGTGAAGAGGATGATAAACTTTTAGGATATGAGCTTGGTGCAGATGACTATGTTACTAAACCATGTAGTCCAAAGGTACTTACTGCTAAGGTTAAAGTTCTATTAAAAAGAATTCAGCCAAATGAAAAGTCTAAGGTTCAAAATTTTGATGGGCTCAAGATAGACGCTATTTCTCATGAGGTTACTATTGAAGATAAGGAAATTTATCTTTCTCCAAAAGAGTATGATCTTTTAATATATTTTTCTAATAATAAAGGTATAACGCTTACGAGAGATAAGATTTTAGATAATGTTTGGGGAGAAGATTATTATGGGGATCTTAGAACAGTAGATACTCATGTGAAAAGGCTTAGAGAAAAACTACAAGATAAGGCATATTTAGTAGCAACAGTAAGAGGAAGCGGATACAAATTTGAGGTGAAAAAATGAAGATAAAGGGCAGCATAACAACTAAATTGTTTGTTATAACTTTGAGTTTTTATGTTGTTTTCATATTAGGAATGTTGGTTTTTCAAAGTGCGTTCTTTGGAAAATTTTATCAAAACAAAAAAATGCAATCACTTGAAAGCGCAACAAAAGAACTTAAAAAACAATATAATGCCAATGAAAATAATCCTTATGATGATATCGGGAGTATAATAAAGGAATTTGAAAGAAAAAATAATTGCAAGGTAGCTATATTAAATAGTTATGGAAATTTGAAGTATTTTGAAAATGATGGAGAAGATGATACTGCCGAAATAAATATAATTAAGGATATAATGCACACTTGGGTATCTAATCCTGCTGATTTTTTAAATATGAGAAGAACTGGAAAAAGTGAGACTTATGTTTTTCAGAGCAAGACATATAATGTTAAAAATATAGTCTGCGTAGTTCCTGGAGCTAACAATGATGTTATTTTTGCAATATCATCATTCCAATCAATTACAGAGGCATCTTCGGTAATGAAGGAATTTTTTATTTACATATTTTTTAGTGCTGTAGTTGTAGTAATTATTTTAGCACTAATATATTCTAGAATGATTACAAAACCACTAAAGAAAATAAACAAAACAGCTTCAAAAATGGCTGAGCTGGATTTTAGTGAAAAGTGTAATGTCATATCTGAAGATGAAATAGGATATTTAGGAAAAAACTTAAATTTTTTAGCTGATAATCTTAATAAATCAATGAATTCACTTAAAGCAGCAAATGAACAATTGAAGAAGGACATAGAAAAAGAAAAGGAACTAGAAAAGATGAGAAAGGAATTTGTGGCCGGAGTTTCCCATGAGCTTAAGACGCCTATAGGAATAATAGAGGGTTATGCAGAAGGGCTTAAAGATAACGTTGCAGTGACTAAAAAAGAAAGGGATTATTACACAGATGTAATTATAGATGAAGCGGCAAGAATGGGAAAACTTGTTTCCGATATGCTTGATTTATCACAATTGGAAAGTGGAAATTTTAAGCTCACATTAGGAAAATTCGATATTGGAGAAATGGTATTTAAATGTTCAAAAAAATACTATGCAATATTAGATGAAAAGAAAATAGATATGAGCATAAATATAGTAAATGGATACGTAATGGGTGATCAATATAGGTTAGAGCAGGTTTTTACCAATTTACTTAATAATGCCTTGAAGTACGCTAAGAGAAAGATTCACGTAAATATGTTAAAAGAAAATAACAAGATTACTATAGAAGTTGTAAATGATGGAGAAAAAATCGAAGTTGATGAAGTATGTAAGATATGGGATAAGTTTTATAAAACTGATAAGTCTAGAAATAGAAAGGTTGGAGGTACTGGATTAGGTCTTGCAATAGTTAAAAATATAATAGAACTCCACAACGGAAGCTATGGAGTTCTTAATGTTGAAAATGGGGTGAAATTTTATTTTTCCCTAAAATTATGCTGATTTATTTGTCTGATAGTTTTAAAGAAAGGGTTTTATAAGCATCGTCCCTGTAAACTTCTACTTGTACAGTATCACCTGAGTTATGTTTTGACTTTATAGAATCGATATCGCTAGTAGAAGTTACTTTTTTACCATCAAACTTTGTTATTACATCTCCAACCTGCATACCTGCTTTTTGAGCAGAACTAAAGTCTTGAATTTGTTCAATATATACACCTTGAGGTATATTATGCTGTTCAGCGGTACTTTTATCTACAGCTTCACCACTTATTCCAAGCATTAGTATAGGCTTAGAAAGATTTTGAATTTTGCTTTTTACAGTATCAATTGGAATTGAGAAGCCTATTCCTTCTACGCCGTTTTCACTTATCTTAGCAGAATTTATACCAACTACTTGTCCGAATGAATTTACTAGAGGACCTCCGCTGTTTCCAGGATTTATAGCTGCATCTGTTTGGATATAAGTTTGTTTTTGACCTTCGCTTACGGCTACTTCACGATTAACAGCACTGACAACTCCAGTTGTAACTGTTCCTAAGAATTCTTTTCCTAAAGGATTTCCAATTGCAACGACTGAATCACCAACATTTAATGAAGCTGAGCTTCCAAGTTCTGCAACACCAGGAACAGTAAAGCTTCCTGTCATCTTTATTACGGCTATATCATTAGCTTCATCATAATTTACAACTTTAGCTGAAACTTCTTTTTTGTTGTTTAGGATTACTGCTATTTTATCTGCACCTTTTATAACATGGTAATTTGTTAGTATATAACCATCATTATTGAATATTATTCCGGATCCCATTCCTTCCTGTGTAGAGCTTCCATTACCATTACTTGAGCCAAAGAAGGAATCAAAATCGTTTTGGGTTACAGTCGTTTTTGTTGATACACCAACTACTGCAGGGCTAACTTTTTTTACTATTTGCGATACAGTTAAACCACTTCCAGTTGCACTAGACGTCTTTGTTGAGGTTGGTGAAGCATTAATATAGCCTAGAGAAGAACTTCCACCATTAGCCATAGTTTTGTATAATGGTGTACTTTTGAAAAAGTTTGATTTAGGAAGAAGATATAAGGCTGATGCTGTTGATATACCTCCTCCAAGTATAGCGCAGGTTAAACCTACTGCTATATATGATGCTATTTTTTTGTTGAAAGGTTTTCTATTTTTATTGCTTTCTTTTTTATATTCAATTGGCATATTCATATTAACGGTATTATCATTGTTATTATTATTCATTTCAGTTGTATTATCTGTATCATTATTATTCACGTTATTATTGTTTAAATCGTCCATCATTGTTACCTCCTAATTTGTTTCTGCTTTGTATGTTTTAATAATAAACTTAGTGTGTGACAGATGTGTGACAATTTTGTTAAATAGTTGTTTAGAATTAAAATTTATTACATTGAAATTAGGCACATTTCATAGTAAACTAGTACTGTAAAAGGAGGGTACAAATTTGAGTTATATTTTAGATTTGTTTCATAAAGAGTCCTTTAAGAGAGGAGCGTTTTTAGTATTATTGGCTGCATTTTTTTATTTTTGTAGGTCTATAATGAATTTTATATTATTGACCTTTATAGTTACATATTTGATTAGCAGTCTGCACGGGTTTATTGTATCAAATCTTAGAAAATATATAAAAGTTAGGGAAGGCTTAATTGCCTTACTATTATATGTTCTTATAATAGCTGTTATAGTGCTTGTTTTCTATAATTATGTTCCAGTAATAGTTAGGGAAACAACAAATATTGTAAATCAAGCAACTAACTTTTACAATACTATAGATACTAGCGATTTGGGAACATTAGGAAAATACATACAACCAATGATTACTAAATTAGATATTGGATCTTACACTAAGCAGGGTTTAAGCTATATAATAGAATTTGCTAAGAATTTTGGAAAAGTGAGTTTGAATTTATTTTTAGCGTTTGTGCTTAGCTTATTCTTTGTGCTTGAAAAGGGCACAATAAAGAAATTTGGTAAGAAGTTTGAGAAAAGCAAGCTCTCTACTATGTATGAGTACTTTGTATATTATGGTAATAACTTCCTAAACTCATTCGGTAAAGTTATAAAAGCACAAATACTAATAGCAATTGTGAATGCTGTATTATCATCTATTGCACTTGCAATAATGGGTTTTCCTAATCTAATGACTTTAGGATTTATGATATTTGTACTAAGTCTTATTCCTGTAGCTGGTGTTATAATTTCGCTTGTACCATTATCATTTATTGCATTTAATATTAATGGATTTACAGAAGTAATTTATGTAATATTAATGGTTGTAGTGATACACTGTATAGAAAGTTATTTCTTAAATCCAAAACTAATGTCTTCCAAAACTAAATTGCCTATATTTTTTACTTTTATAATACTTATAGTATCAGGAGATTTTATGGGAACGTGGGGACTACTTTTAGGTATACCACTATTTATGTTTCTACTTGATGTATTTGAAGTAAAAGTTTCGTAATGGATTCCATAAGCTTTTAAGGATACACATATATGATACATAAATAATTTATTGAAAATTAATAAGTTATTTATGTATTATTAATTTTTTTATATTATATTTATTAAGTGTTATTATATTTTAAATTAGGAAAGAGATGAATAGATGAGATTTTCTGCAATATACAAAAATACCTTGTCAGAGAAGACAAGGAAAATATTAAATTATGGTGATATTATAGTATTTTTTATAATCTTAGTTTTTAAATTGATTACTTATGGAAAAGAGATTTCACCGGAATATTTTGATAGTTCGGTTATAACACCAATAATTGCTTCAGTATTAATAATATTTAGTTTCTCTTTTTTATTCAAGGGTAAAAAAAGAACAGCGTATTTACTTATAATTGATTTGATAATAAGCCTCATTCTCATATCGGATATAGCTTATTTTAGGTATAATAAAGATATAATAACGGTTTCAGCTGTTCAAACAGCAAAACTTTTGGTTGGTGTAAAATCGAGTGTGGCTGATGTTCTAAGCATTAAGGATTTTATGTTTTTATTAGATATTATTATACTTGTTCCAACTTTTATTTATGTTAAAAGCATAAATAAAAATACTATTAAGTTAAAGTTTAGATTAGTTTTATTTTTAGCTGTCTTTATATTCGGAGCAGCTTTAGATGCACAACAATTTCATAAAGTTAATGTGGAACAACCAACACTGCTTACTGCAATGAGTAATAGAATTTACCTAACAAAGATGATAGGAAATTTAAATTTTCATGTGGTAGATGCCTATAATTTTACAAGCACAAAGGTGAAAAATTCAAAGAAGTTGCCTGAAGCAAGGAAGAATGCAATTAATAACTATCTTAAGAATAATAACTCTATTCCTGGTGTTAAATTCAAATCAGAAGGTTCAGGAAAAAATCTCATAATGATTCAAGTTGAGGCTCTTCAAGGATTTGTTGTGAACAAAAGTATAAATGGAAAAGAAATAACACCTAATTTGAATAAATGGATAAATAAAAGCTTATATTTTGATAATTATTTCTATCAAGTAGCTCAAGGAAATACATCTGATGCTGAGTTTATGTCATTGAATTCATTGTATCCTGCCCAATCTGGAGCTGCATATTATACATATGCAGGAAATACTTTTAATTCTATTCCTAAAGATTTAGGCGACAAAGGATACTATACTGCAGCGCTTCATGGATATAATGAGGGGTTCTGGAATAGAAATGTAATGTATAAATCAGAAAAATTTGATGATTTTTATGGTCAGACTAGTTATAAAAATGATGAGGTAGTTGGTATGGGATTAAGTGATGAGTCATTTTTAAATCAGTCATTGGCTAAAATGAAAACTTTTAAACAACCATATTTTTCTTTCCTTATAACTTTAAGTAGTCACTATCCTTTTAACGACACGGCTGGATATGAAAAGTATACTATGAATAAGTTAGATGTTGGTGAGTATAAAGATACTCTTTTAGGAAATTACTTTGAAGGAATACATTATACAGATGAACAATTAGGTAAGTTCCTGGACAAACTTGATAAAGAAGGATTAACTAAGAATTCAATAATTGTATTATATGGAGATCATTTTGCTATACCAAAAGAAAATATAAATCAACTTTATAGTTTTGAGGGGATAAAAGATCCTACTGATCTTACGTGGTATGAATATCAAAAAGTACCTATGTTTATTCATTTTCCAGATGACGAACATAAGGGAGTGAATCATACTTATTCAGGGCAGATGGATATTTATCCTACAATAGCTAACTTATATAACATAAGTAATAATTATATGTTTGGTGAAGATATATTAAATGTAAAAGATGGTGATAGTACCAATGTTACATTTAGAAATGGATCGTTTACAGATGGTAAGATATTTTATGTGTCATGGACTAACACTTATTATGATATAGCTACAGGTAAAAAGATAAAGGAGACACCTGAACTTAATAAGAAGAAAGAAGCTGCGACAACTGAATTAGAGTATTCTGACGATCTACTAAATCATAATTTAATTAAAACTTTTTTGAAATAAAAGAAGGGCTTAAATGAATTTATCATTTAAGCCTATTTCTTATAGGATTTTCAGTACCTCTACTTCGTAACTACCATCAGGTGACTGAACTAGAGTTCTTTTATTTAATTCTGACTTATATAAAGCCTTTCCAAGAGGAGAGTCAATACTTACCTTCATGTTTTTAATATCTGATTCAACAGAACTTACCAATGTAACCTCTTCTGTTTCATCTGTATCACAAAATTTAACTAATGCTTTTTTATTTAAATCAAATACATTTTCATTTTCAGAGCTTTCAACTACAGTACAGCTTTTTAGTATATCTTCAATTTCTTGAATTCTTGTTTCATTCATTGACTGGTCGTCTTTTGCTGCACTATAATCAGCATTTTCACTTAAATCACCTTGAGAACGAGCAAATTTTAATGCTTCTTTAATCTCTGCTCTTTTTACGGTCTTTAGGTATTCAAGTTCTTCTTCAAGTTTCTTTTTTCCGGATTCGGTTAAAATTTTACTACTCATTAATAAACACCTACTATCTTAAATTTTGTGTAAAAATATATGTACAGAATTTCTATAGTTAAACTTAACTTGTCAATATCGAATATAAGTTAAGTTTAAATTAGAAACACTTGACAGAGTTTCTAATTTAATTTAACTAGAAACTCTATATATTGATTTCTACATAAAAAATATACATATATGATATGTATATTTCTAATTAATAAATATAAATATATATAGTGAAACTACTGCAAAACAAACTCATATATTACAAAAATACAATGTTAATGTGTTTTTATAATATTAAGCTTTAGCAAACGTAGCTTCACTATATATAATATTACTAAACTTAACTTATTTCAAGAAGTTTATAACGTGGTACTAATTCAAAACTTTTAATCCTTTGGCTGATAAAGATTTAGATATTTCAGTTATAGCTTCTAGTCTAATATCTTCAGGAAGTTTTTCAAAATCATTTTTGTATTTTTCAGCACGGTCACTATCAAAATCTGACATATCAAGATCTTCTAACCTTAAAGCTGATATATTTTCATCATTATACTGAAGACTCAAGATACAAAAATCTATTATTCTTTTAAATTGAGTAGATTCATATATACTTACCTTAAAACAATCTAAATTATTATTAAGATAGTCATTTAGCCTATTAACAAGATTATCATGTATAGCCAAATCATACTTATTATCAGTTTTCTTTAAAGTACCTAATTGATAAGTAGCGTATTGGAATACTCTGTATATATCAGTATTAGATAAGTTTAAAGTTAAATACATATTTGGAACTATATATGTTTGTTTATCTCTGTATAAAGAAATAAAGTTTTTATTATAAAGGGAATCTATAAAAAGTTTTAAAAGACGCTTGTCTGTGGCCAGGATATCAAACTTACATCCATTAATAAAGCCGTCTGTTAAACTGCTTGTTCCCCAAACAATTGTTGCATTACAGGTTATGTTTAAAGAGCCCATTTTAAAGTTAAAGGTAACTCTGTCACCTACATTTATTCTTTTTGGCACATGAATTCTTGCACCAGCTTCACTTATATCGAGGATTTCAACTTGTTCCAATTGCAATTCTCCATTAAGTATAAAAGAATCTACATTACACTTGTAGTCAGTTCGTTTGAATTTTCTTTGCTCATTTTTTTTTCTCATAATAACAACCACCCTTATTACTATTACCATATAATATATAAATTCTATACTATACATTATACAATATGAAACTAAAATTAACAAAATAATTTCATATTATTGTAATAATACTAAATGTGGTTAAAATTATCCTATACTGCGCTACTTTTACTCCATTTTCCACATCTATCGCCAAATGCACCTATAGTGGAATTGTTATTCTTTATTCTAACAACTTCGCATCTATTTGAGCAGCCAACGCATTCAAAGCTTTGAGAATGAAAATCGGTATTTGACAAGGCAAATCCATTAAAATTTGTATGCTTTTTCTGTTTGGCAAGCGTTTCTTTGGCAATTAAAGCGGCACCAATTGCTCCCATTACTTTATGATGTGGTGGTATTGTGACCTTAAATCCTAGATAATTTTCGAATGAGGTTTTCATTCCTACATTCGATGCTACACCACCTTGAAAGAATATTTCGGGAAGAATTTCTTTGCCTTTTCCAACGTTACTAAAATAATTTCTAACAAGAGCATCACAAAGACCTTTTATAATATCCTCTTCCTTGTAACCTAACTGTTGTTTGTGTATCATGTCAGATTCTGCAAAAACAGCACATCTTCCAGCAATACGTACAGAACAAGTTGATTTAAGAGCATATTTTCCAAAGTCTTCAATAGGTATATCGAGTCTCTCTGCTTGCCTATCAAGAAATGATCCAGTTCCAGCGGCACAAACTGTATTCATAGCGAAATCAGTAACAATACCATCTTTTAATATTATGATTTTAGAGTCTTGACCGCCTATTTCTATTATGGTTCTTACATTTTTGTTTATATTTAAAGCAGCTACGGCGTGAGCTGTTATTTCATTTTTTACAGCATCTGCACCAAGAACGTAAGAAGCAATTTCTCTACCACTTCCAGTTGTTCCTACTCCAAGTATTTGATCATCGCTATATTTGGTGCTTAAGAATTTAAAGCCTTCTTTAATAGCGCTTATCGGTCTACCTTTAGTTCTTAAATATAAACTATCTACGACCTCGATTTTCTCATTTAACATAACTATATCTGTACTTACAGAACCAACATCAACACCTATATAATACATCTATTTTTTCTCCTTTCTAGTAAGTCTATAAATGCTTCAATTCTCGTCATATAACCTGCATCACCAGTCATTTCATCTATTATTAATGATAATATAGGGAAATCTTTATCCCTAGATATTGTAGGTAATATTGACTTTGACACAATTTCAGGCATACAGCCCATAGGAAATAACTGTATTGCACCATCGAAGCCAGAATTGCTTGCCATAACAGCTTCACCTACACATTCTCTTCCATGACCACCTATATAATATGGAAGATATTTTTTTGAATTCATTCTTAAGTTTATAGAATTTAAATTTAAATTTGATAACATAGCATCTTTAAACCACCAACTTGGGGTTATATTTTTTTGTGTAGATATTCCCAAATCCATTAACTTATTTTCAATATAAAGGTTTGAGAATGGTTCTAGTATGGTATAAATTTCACCAATTATTGAAACCTTTAAAGGGGTTTTAGTAGAATCTATAGGAACATGGTTTATCATATGCTTATATTTTGTTAGCAAATCAATCATAGATTCAGCATTGTTACAGGTTAAAGCGGATTTTTTACAAGTTTGCAGTATTTTTTTGCATTCTCCTTTTTTTAATTCAAAACCTGCCTTATAACGAGCAGTTTTTTCTATATAATCTATTAAGTTTATTATTTTATAGGCAGAATATACTGCTTTTAATTTTTTATAAGAACTAATAGAACTTGAGCCAGATATTTTAGATAATCTATTGAGAAATTCGGTTTTGCCGATAGAAGAAGGTCTATCTAAGACGATAAAGTCTACGTCATGGCCTAATTTTTTTAATAGATTTATTTGAAGTTCACAATATTCACCGAATCTGCATGGCCCGCAGCTTCCAGTTATAAGTATTGTATCTGCACCTCTTTCTATAGAGTCTATGTAAGCTCCTATCATTATTTTAAAGGGGAGGCAAATATCTTCTGGAGAATAAAGAGAGCCTATTTCGAGACACTTTTTACTACTGTTTGGTGGAAGTACGTATTCGATTTCTAAATTATCAAAAAGAGCTTTAGCTGCATATAAGGTGTTACCTAGGTTGGGAAATGTTATTTTCATTGAAATTATATCTCCTTTCTAGCATATCAGAAAAAGCCTCTAATCTCGTATTAAAACCAGCTTCTCCAGTTTGTTCATCAATTTTAAGAACTAATATTGGGAAGTTACTAAGTTCTTTTTTTATCAATTCTAGAACTACAGAATCTATGCCACATGCAAATGATGATACGTATATAATGCCATTTACTAGATTATTTTTTGCACAAAAGGTTGAAAAACCATAAGATTTCCTTGCGAATGTCCAAAATGGTTTTTTAAACAAGGTTTTCATTTGCTTATTTATAAGATTTTCATCTATATCTTTTTCAGTTAGTATACCTATGTTTAGTTCATCAAGCTTCTTTATTAAATTTAAATTTGTATATGAATCAAATATATTATACGGGTGTCCTGCCAAAGCTACTTTTATATTATGTACTTTGTGAATTTTATTTTTCGAAAGAAAATCAGCTTGAGCGCTTTTTCCCTTTAAGTATGCTTTTTGGATTTTGAAGTTATTCATTGTGAATAGATGACCGCATTTTTTTATGAATTTCATAAAGTTTTTTTCGGTATCCATGTAAATTGGGTAAGATATCATGTCAGGGAAATCAGGGATACTATTTTTAATCATTTCAGGAAGCCCACAGAATTTTGGACATATGGATTCATTTGAGCTAATAGACATAAGTCGGGGGATAAACATATAATCACATTTATCTTTTAAATATGCCACATGACCGTGAAATATTTTTATGGGAAGACATGCTTCATCAATGCAGTATTTAACTCCTAAATTTAAAATTTCCTTGTTGGTATCAGGAGAGGTTACGATAGAACACCCTAATTCACTAAAAAAACTGTTAAAAAAGGGGTAATAATTACAATATAAAAGACCTTTTGGAAAACCTATTTTCATGAGTAAGCCTCCTTTAAAAAGTTTATTACTATATTGGTTTATTTTAACCCCAATTGAAATTTATATTCAAAATATATAAAATTATAATTTGATTGTGGTATGAAAGGAAAGGTACTTGATATAAAAAACTCAGTATAATTATAAATGTTTAGCATATCAATAAAATAAGGTACTGTAAAATGAAATTTACAGTACCTTATAAAGTGATTGAAAGATGAAAATTAGTTTGAGTTTAGAAATTGAAGAAGTTTATCATAATTTTTTTCTGCGTCCTTATATCCTTCTAGATAAAGGGCGTTTAATCTAGACTTGTTTTTTTCAATACGTTTTACCTTTGGTGAGAAGGTAGGTCTTATAATAAAAACTTTTCCGGTATTTTCTAAATGGGAGATGTACTTTAAGGTTTCGTTATATAACTTATGTCTGTTTAAAATTGCTTTACATAAGCCTTTAAACTGTGAGTATTTTTTTGAAAGTATCCAATTATGTTTAAACGGATTCTTTATGTAATCAGCTTCTCTTGTTAGTATAAGTACATTTTTGGCATTTCCATCTTCAATTGACCTTTTTATTGGTATAGGATCAGCTATTCCGCCATCCATAAGTGTATAATTATTTATTTTTACTGGTTCAGAAATAAATGGTAAGCTGCTTGAAGCTCTTATTATGTCTAAAATATCGTTTGAAGAAGAGTGTGAAAAGTATACTTCCTTTCCAGTTAAACAGTCAGTAGTTCCAATAACAAGCTTTTGTGTAGAGTTGGAGAAAGTGTTAAAATCAAATGGAAATAATTTATTTGGAACTTCATCAAATATAAAATCCATTCCAAATATAGATTTGTATTTAATGAAGTTTTTTAAGCTTATATACCTTGAATCGTCAGCCAAGTCTACAGTTACAGATTTTGTTCTACCTCTTTGCTTTGATACGTAAGAGGCTGCATTGCAAGCTCCCATAGATACACCGCTAACGTAGGGAAAATATAAATTTTTATCCATAAAAAAATCAAGAACACCAGCAGTATACACTCCTCGCATTCCGCCACCTTCTAGTATAAGTCCTATGTTGTTCAATATAAACACCTGCCTTTATAATAAATTTTATAATATTTTTGTGAACATTGTAAAGTAATAATTTATTATATATAATTAAATATTGCATATAAATTCTAAAAATTACACAGTATTGTTTGTATAAAATTTAAGCAAAAATGATGTAGGGGTGAAAAAATAGGAGGATTTTAATGAATAAAAAAATAATTTTTTTTGATATCGATGGTACATTGTTAGTTCATAATGGTAAAGAATCTACTATACCGTATAGCACTAAAGAAGCACTTAAAAAGCTTAAGGAAAAGGGGCATAATTTATTTATTTGCAGTGGAAGACCTATAAGATTTGCTATTCAAGAATTTCAAGAAATGGTTGATGGATATATTTGTTGTAATGGTACGTATATTGTATATAACGGTAAGTGTATATATAATAAACTTATAGATAAAGATACTTTAAAGTATTTAATAAAGGAATTTTGTAAGCTGGGTATAAGTGCAAGTTTTAGTGGTGCGTACAATGGGTATTCATATAATATGAGCTCAGAAAAAATACACCAAATGAATAGGTTTTACAAGACTGAAAATCCATATATTTTAGATAATTGGAACATTGAAGAGATTGAAGCAAACAATGTAGATGTATTTTTTAAGAATAATGAACATATGGAGAAGTGCATAAAATATCTTGAACATAAGCTAATATTCAATACACATAAACCTTATTTGTCTGCAGATGTTTCTTTTAAGAATTGGGATAAGTCCAAGGGAATAGAATATTTAGTTAAGTATATGAAAAGAGATATGAAGGATACAATGGCCTTTGGAGATGGAAAAAATGATATTACAATGCTTAAAACAGTGAATATTGGTATTGCCATGGGAAATGCAGTGGATGAAGTGAAAAATAAGGCGGATATGGTAACAGATAGTGCTGCTGATGATGGCATTTATAATGCTCTTAATAAACTTCATTTGATATAGAAAGGAGAGGCGTCAAAATTGGTTTATGAAGGAATAGTTTACAGGCCGCCTAGTGAAGCTTACAGTCTGATAATTCAGATTACTGTAGGATGCTCCCATAATAGATGTAGTTTTTGTAGTATGTATAAAGAAAAACAATTTAGGATAAGAAGCGTAAAGGAAATATTTGAAGATTTATATGAGGCTAGGGAGATATATTCTAGGGTTAATAAAATATTCTTAGCTGATGGAGATGCTCTTGTGATTGAAAAAGACATCTTAAAAAAGATATTATTAAAGATAAAGGAGCTGTTTCCTGAGTGTAAAAGAATTGGAATATATGCAGCACCTAGAGATATTTTAAATAAGTCTGAGGAAGATTTAATAGAATTAAAAAGTACTGGACTTTCTATAGTTTATATGGGAATAGAAAGTGGAAATGATAGTATTCTAAATGAAATACACAAAGGGGTTACTTCAAAGGAAATAGTAGAAGCTGGACAAAAAGTAAAAAAAAGTGGCATTAAACTTTCAGTAACATTAATATCGGGGATAGGTGGAAAGAATAAAATTAAGGAGAATGCAGTAGAGTCTGCGAAGGTTATAAATTTAATAAATCCAGATTATATAGGTATTTTGACACTTATGGTAGAGAAGGGGACAGAAATTTATAAAAAGGTGCAGAAGGATGAGTTTGAACTTCTAAGTCCTAAAGAAAACATGATTGAAATGAAAGAGCTTATTGAAAATATAAATGTAAAAGAAGAATGTGTTTTTAGAAGCAATCATGCATCCAATTATGCAAGTATAGGTGGGACACTACCATACGACAAAAGAAAAATGCTATCTATAATTGATGATATTTTAGAGGGAAAATATGGATACAAGGCCGAAAATTTAAGAAGATTATAGTTGATTGAGAGGTAGAACTAATTTGATAAAGAGAAGAACAGGTGTAAAAGTTTTTTTGGGGTTATGCAGCATAGTTCTTATAGGAATACTGATTTTGAGCAATGTTTCTAGTACAGTTGGAGCATATGAAGCGTTTTTATACAATAAATTACATGGAAAAACACTTAATTCATGTTTTAGAACAAAAATAAAGTCTGGAAATTTATCTGTGGATTATACAGTTAATCAGGCTATTAAAGATATAGACAGTATGAACTTAAACACTGTAAATGTACCAATTGAAGTTGATATATCTGATTTGGATGCAGGATCTATTTCGGTTAATGAGAAAAGTGTTAAGAAAGCTAAAAACATTATAGATGAATTAAATAAAAGGAATGTAAATGTTATATTAGAACCTTATCCTTGGATAAATAAAGGACAAGATTATGAAACTAATATGCACCCTAAGGATATAAATAAATTTTTTAAGGTTTGGAAAAATGATGTAATAGGTAAGATAATAAATCAAGTTGCTGTTCCTAAGAGAGTAGATGCTTTATGTATTGCTTCAAATTTTGTTAATCTTGAAGAATATAGTGATAAGTGGTGTGATATAATAGATTTTGCAAGAGGTAGGTATAAAGGATTAATAACATATAAGACTAATTGGTGGTATACAGCTTCTTGGGATGAGGAATCGAAGAAAAAGTTTCAAGAGAAGCTTAATAATAAGGTTTTTTCAAAGGTTGATTATATTTCTGTAGCAGCATATTTTGAAATAACAGACAATGCTGTTAACAATGTGGATTACATAAAGAATAGCTTATATGCAACAACTGTAAATGGAAGAGGGCAAAGGATTGTTGACGAGTTAGAACAACTACATAAAAAGTGGAATAAACCAATATTCTTTGGAGAATTAGGTTTTCCGAGAAGGAACTATGCATCTAAGCAGCCTTGGAATCCAGAGCCATCTAGCGTAGAAAATGGAGAAGAACAAGCGAGATGTTTTGAAGCGTATAGAATGGTATTTACGGAGGATTGGTTTTTGGGTTTCTCTGTTTTTGCTATAGGTAATACTAACGGAGTTAAAAATTACTATCCATCAAATAGAAGTAAGAAGATTATAAAAGAATGGTTTAATTAAAAAAGACAGCAAAGTATTTACTTTGCTGTCTTCCTCTTATATCTTAAAGGTAGCTATATTATCATGTAATTTACTAGATACGTCATGTAGTTTTGTAGCTTGATTTTTAATTTCATCAGAAAATGCCGATTGTTCTTCAGTAGAGGCAGCAACATTTTGTATCTTGCTAGAGTTATTCAAAGTTATATTTTTTATGGAACTCATAGTTGAAGATACATTTTCACTTGAGTTTTTTACGGTACTCATTGAAGCCGTTACTTCGGATGTTGCAGCTAAAATAGAGTTTATAGAATTCGCTATTTCATTAAAGGTTAAATTAGTTTGCTCCACAATAACTTTTCCACTAGTAACTTCTTTTTTTCCAGCATTCATTGAATTTATAGCTTTTATTGAGTCTTCATTCATCTCTCGTATTAGATTACCTATTTCACTAGCGGCTTTACCTGATTCATCTGCAAGACTTCTAATTTTATCAGCTACAACACTAAAGCCTTTTCCATTTTCACCAGCACGAGCAGCTTCAATATTGGCATTTAGGGAAAGTAAATTTGTTTCTTCAGCTATGTCGGAAATAACGTTACTATAGTTATTTATGTTGTCACAGTGTGTTTTTAATTTAGAGATAACTTCAGATAAAGAATTAACTCTATTTTCTATGTTAAGCATTTGTTCAGTAATTTTATTTATGTCCATTTTGCCTTTAGAGGATACATAAGAGGTTTCTTCAACTTTGCAAATTATATTGTTTACATTTAGAATAACCTGAGAAAACACATCTATTAAATTGAGAACGCTATCATTGGCTTCATTTAACTTATTTAGGGATGTATTAGAGTCATCAGCTACATTAACAATATTTTGAGATATATCAGAGGACGCAGAGGCTGATTCACTACAACTTTTTAACATTTCAGTAGAGACATCCTCAAGACGTGAGGAACTTTCTTTAATTTGAATTATAAGATTTTTTAAGTTTTGAGACATAGTGAAAAATGAATGTGTCAAGTTTCCAAATTCATCATTTGATTTTATTTCATAATCATTTGTAGTCAAATCTCCGCTTGCAATAAGATCTGATAATTTCTGTAGTTTTATCAGTGGATTAGTTAACTTGTCTGAAATCACAAGTCCAATTATGGAAATGACAGCGCATACGAGGATACAAAATATTATCATGAAGGTATTTAAAGTTGTTATAACTTTTCATAGCAATGGAGTAAGGAATTTCAGTACAAATAAGCCAACCTGTATGTGTATCATAAGTAGAGCTTACTAGTATCTTGCCCTTATTAGCATCCTTATAGGTGTATGTACCATCTTTTTTACTAGAAAGTGCACTTCTTATATAACTTATATTACTTAAATTTTTTCTAGATACTACTAAATCATTATTTGGGTGAGCAACTATTAGGCCATTTTTGTCAACTATATAAACAGTCATTCCATTTATGGATAAATTCTTAACGTAATCGCTTATTTTTTTTAATGGTATTCCACCTTGTAGGATTCCCTTTATAGAACCAGAAGAATCTTTTACGGGAATTCCAACATTTAAAGTTAATATATTAGTATTTTTACCTAAGACTATTTGTTTGCTTTCAGAAACACCTTTTATAGCATTTTTAAAATAGTCACGTTTTGATATATTTACAAGGCTATTATCATCACCGCGTACAATTTGATTTCCATTATAATCATCTAAGACAATCTGAACGCCAGAACTAGATTTTTCATTGTTTTGAGCTTGAACTAATATTGGCTTCGACTCGGTTGTATTAAAGGCAGTAATTGATGGGTAAGTTGATAATGTTTTTATAAGAGAAATAGGCTGATTTATGAAAGATTCAACTCTATATTTAGTTTCAGAAACTAAATTAAGGTTTTTTTCTGCTATTTCATTTGTTAAAGTTTTTTGAAAGTATAAATCAGAAAAAACAGAAACTGCTAGTAAAGGAATTATGCTGATTAAGAGCATACAGATTATTGATTTTTTTTACAAAAAGTATATAATTAGTTATTAACGGTAGAGGGTTTAGAGAAGACAATAATACAATAAGTAAATAATTAAAAGAGCTTAATGAAATAGTTTAATAAACTTATTCATTAAGCTCAAGGAATTTTTATGCCCTGCTTAAGGATTTTTTATCAATGAAATTGTATAAATACATTAAAATTGATAATGCATATGAATTTATCATTGTCATTATAATAGTTTGTACTATTCTAGGGAACCATAAAATCATAAAACCTTTTTCGTAAAGGGCTGGTGTAAAGATAAGCATAAAAATCGTATTTAAGGTTGATACTAAAAGTCCTGAAAGTCCAACGGAGATAAATATTTTGAAAAAGTCACAGGATAAGTAAGTGAAGTAAAATTTCTTGAATTTCTTCTCGATAATTTCATTTATGATAAATACAGTTATGCCTATTATGCTTGTTATGACAAAAACAAGCCCTGCATAACTTGAATTTTTACCTAAGTTTAAAAAAGTTTTTGAAATTGATGGTTTTGATATGAAATTTATAATGGAGTTTATCATACCTATAATGAAAATTAAAACAAAGACTGCAATGTAGACTTTTTTTAATATATTTGTGGAAAATAGCTTAACTTTCTTCCAGAGTAAAGCAGGCAGAAATCCAGCTAAAATATTGGTTAGTGTAAAAATTGGAATATAAGAACCAGTGGGATTTATCAAGAAACCAAGTAAATCTGTTGCACCACCTGCAATGGCACCATATAGTGGACCAAATAATAAGCCTGGAAGTAGGTAAAAAATAGCGCTAAAGTTTATCTTCATTATTACTATACCTCCTCCAGTTATAGAAATACCAAAGGCTTTTATTATAATAGAAATAGCTATAAATAATGCTGTGGTTA
The DNA here is from genome assembly GCF_000008765.1 of Clostridium acetobutylicum ATCC 824. NCBI lineage: Bacteria > Bacillati > Bacillota > Clostridia > Eubacteriales > Clostridiaceae > Clostridium > Clostridium acetobutylicum. Next base: position 2,534,886 of record NC_003030.1, on the reverse strand, counting down.
CAAGGAATTTTGTATTTGTTTTATTCATTGTTTGTTACTCCTATCTTAAGATTACGCAGCTTACTTATTCAAAAAACAAAAAACCTCCTCTCCTCCTTAATGATTGCCACATTAAAGAGAGGAAGTGGTAAAGTTATTTCCAAAATCCCTTTAATGTAACAGCGGAAGCGATATTGAACCGCAAGACTAAGCTTTTCGTTTAGAGACAACTTCCCATCCTCTAACACTTGACGCACAATATCTACTCTGCTACGTTTAATCTGATTATAGAAAAAGTAGGTTAAGTTGTCAATATGAGCTGAAAATTACTCTGTTAAATCTACACCTAACTTTTCATAGAACTTTCTTGTTATAATGTCAGAAATATATAAATTATTGTCCTTTTGAAACTTATGTATGCAGTATTTCATGCCTTCTCCATAAATTCCATCAGGAGTGCCGCTATAGTAGCCTTTTTCCCTTAGAATTTTTTGGACTTCGTATACATCAGATCCACGATCTCCTGGTTTTATACTTCTCAGATATGAACCAAAATTACCGTAAGGACCTCCCTGAACTATTACTTTGGTTCCTACAGGGGTTATTTTATAAAGCTCTCTTACGTCATCATTTCTCATTCGTATACATCCATGTGAGGTGTTCCCACCTATAGAGTCTGGGAATATTGTTCCATGTATTCCATATTTACCCCAAGGTACGTTAAATCCCATCCATCTTCCTCCAAAGCCTTCTCCCCAGGTGTCTTTACCAACAATTGTCCATGTTCCAATAGGAGATGGAGTACTAGGTTTTCCACCTGCTATAGTGTAGGTTTTAAGTAATTTATCATCTTGAAATACACACATCCTGTTACTAACTACATCTACAACTATAAGTATTTTTTTCTTAGAATTGTATCCAGAAAGTTTAGAATTAGTAGGGCTCATTTTATAAAATTGAATCACAAGTATTATTTCTATGATCAAGATAAGAATTAGAACAAAGATAATTTTTTGGAATTTTGATATCTTCAAATTAATCTACACCTCCTTACTATTAAAATAATTTTGTAAAAACTTTATATTCATTTATATTTTTTAAATTGTAGTAATATACTAAATTTGTACAAAGTATAAAATACTGATAATAAGGGTTTGAAGTTATCTATAATAAAATATAATGTACAAGCGTATCATACAGCGCTTACATTAAATAAAAGCCAGAGGAGAGGGGGCAATTTGTACGTGACATGTTTAGTGTTTTAAGTTATAATTAATTTAACAAATGAGGATAAAAGGTTGAACAGATGTTGAAATTTTTACACAATTAAAATATTAGTTTGAATTTATATAGTGACAAGAGGTGATTAAATGCTTGGAAGTTATGAGACGAAATTAGTATTATTAGTTCAAAATGCCTATAATATTTTTTGCTATTTTAATATTTCACCTATAACAATTAAAGAATTTGAGTACAGATATGGAGAAGATTTGTGGAAAAATTCAAAACCTGTTTTAAAGATATATGAAGTTTTAGATGGAAATGCAAGTGAAATTAGAACTATATACATAGATTCTATGGCTGATAATTGGTATATAAAATTAGACAAAGATGATATGGATGTTTTTGTGAAGCTTGGAAGGATGCTTCCTGATGGTACATTTGTAGCTTTGGCTGTCTCAAATACAGTTACAACGCCAAGAGCTCATATATCAGAAGATTCAGCAGTGTATTACGTTGATGTTTCTAAAAATTTTAAGAAACAGGAAGATAGTGAAGTAAACGAATTAGATGAGAAAAACAATAAGCAAGATATCCATAAAGAGACAAAGCCATATGTCTTTATGGAAGGAAAAAAAAATTAGAAACTATCCAGATATAAAAATATATTCGTATAGATATTATAACGAATATTTTCAAAAACAAATGGAAGAAAATGAAACAAAATATCGCAAAATGTCACCTGGTTCATCTAAAGTAAAGAAATTATAGCAAGGGGGATAATTTTGAAAAAAGGATATGTTAACTTTGTTTTGCATAGTCATATGCCATTTGTAAGACATCCAGAGACAAGAGATTCACTTGAAGAAAGATGGTTGTTTGAAGCTATGAGTGAGTGCTATATTCCTTTGATTGAGGTTTATGATAATCTTTTAAAGGACAATATAAAGTTTAGGATGACTATGTCCATAACACCGCCTCTTATGTCTATGCTTCAAGATGAATATTTAAATTCTAGATATTTAAATTACTTAAAAAAAACCATAGAACTTTCGGAAAAAGAAATACTAAGAACAAAAAATAACAGAGAAGAAAATAAGGTAGCACTTTTTTATAATAAAAGAGCTGAAAATACACTTAAAATATACGAAAAATATGATAACAACTTAATAAATGCTTTTAGAAAATACGATAGATTAGGATGTGTTGAAATAATAACCTGTGCTGCAACTCATGCGCTGTTGCCCCTTATTTTAATTAACAGACAGGCAGTTAAAGCACAGATAGCAACAGGGGTTCAATCCTATATAAATACAATGGGTCATGAACCAAATGGGATATGGCTTCCAGAATGTGCGTATACTTATGGCATTGATAATATACTTAGTGAATTTGGAATAAAGTATTTTATTTCAGAAGGAAAGGCTATTGATTATGCATCGCCTAAACCTATGTATGGAACCAATACACCTATAGCAGCGCCAAGTGGAGTATGTGCCTTTGGTAGGGATATGGACTCCTCATATCAAGTATGGAGCGATTTTATGGGATATCCAGGTGATTTCAATTATAGGGAATTTTATAGGGATATAGGATTTGAACTTCCAATGGAATATATTAAGCCATATATTAATGAAAATGGTATAAGAATTGATACAGGATTTAAGTATTATAAAATAACTGGAAATTCTGGAGAAAAGGGCATATATAATAGGGAAAATGCTATGAAGAAAGTGTGGGAGCACGCATCTCATTTTGCTAGTTGCAGGCATGATCAAATAAATGCAGCAGCTGCTAATATGGATAAGCCCCCTATAATAACATGTCCCTATGACACTGAACTGTATGGACATTGGTGGTTTGAAGGTCCTGATTTTATAAATGCTTTTATAAGAAAAAGTGCAGAAGATTGGACTTCTTATGAGCTTATAACTCCAACAGAGTATTTAAAAAATAATTCAATGGTTCAATGTAGTAGTCCAAGTCCCTCAAGTTGGGGAGAAAATGGAGATTATTCAGTTTGGATAAATCCTTCAAATCATTGGGTGTATAAAGACATTCATAAGTGTGAAGAAATAATGGTAAGACTTGCTAATAGTTATATTAACCCTTCTGAACTTCAAAAAAGGGCATTAAATCAAGCAGCTAGAGAGCTTATGTTAGCAGAGGCCTCTGATTGGTCTTTTATTATAAAAAATAATACAACTGTAGATTATGCTATAAGGAGAATAAATACTCACATTGATAGGTTTATGAGACTTTATGATGATATAACTAAAAATACTCTTGAAATCAGTGAACTTGAAAAAATAGAAGGAATGGATAATATATTTCCGAAAATCAATTATAGGATATATGCGGATAATTAATATAGGAATAAGTATATAGTATATACATTAGTTTTCTTAATTTAAGACAGTTCGAAACCATCCTGTCTATAAATAAAACTATGGAGGTAAATTTACATGAACAAAAGAAGTACTTTAAGAATTTTAATATCAAATGCGCTTATAGCAGCAGTTTATGCTGTTCTTACGTTGACGTTATATTTTTCTGCTTATGGGCAAATTCAAGTAAGGGTAGCAGAAGCATTAACAATATTGCCGTTTTTTTCGGGATATTATATTGTAGGGCTTACTTTGGGGTGTTTTGTAGCAAATATATTTAGCATTATGAAGATGGATATGTTATTTGGAACTTTAGCTACTTTTATAGCGGCATGCTTAACATACTTTATTGGTAAGAGTAAAGTTCAATTTAAGAAATATATTGCACCTCTGCCACCTGTAATAGTTAATGCAGTAATTGTTGGAATGGAATTAAAGATAGTAACTCATGCTCCTTTTTTAGTAAATGCGATTTGTGTAGGAGTAGGAGAGCTAGTAGCTTGTTATGTTTTTGGACTTCCGCTATTAGCAGTTATAGAAAAAAATAAAGTGCTAAAAAAGTTCATGAGGTTTGAATAATATAATATGTTATGGTGAAAATAGGGAGGAATTTGAGTGGCAAATTGGTGGATGATTAATAATGTTAATGGAAGTGAAAATCTTATTAACAAGTGGGTAGAAGATAGCGTGGTTACATTTGGGTTTCCAGAGATAGGTGATCCTACCCAATATGATACAAAGGATAAGCTTCTAGTTAGATGCGATGAAGTATATAGTGATGAAACACCAATGATGAGAATTCAATGTGAAGGGTATATATGGAAGTTTTCTAAGGAAATTTCAAAAGGGGATAAGATACTTTCATATAACTCTCAAAGTAGAAAGTACTATATAGGGATAGTTGAATCAGATTATGAATACAATCCGTCTAAATATCCTAAATACCCAAATACCTTTAAAGTAAAGTGGTTAGGAAAACATATAAGTGAAGATGATATGTCTAGTGACCTTAAAAAGTCTTTAAAATCAAGTGGTTCAATTAACATGGTTTTTGGATGTGAGGCGGAGATAGGAAGACTTCTTGTTTCAAGTGGTAATGTTAATGAGATAATAAAGAAAGAGAAAAAATTATATAATGATGTACTTGAATGCATCAAAGCTATAATTTATAAAATGGATAAAAGTAAATTTGATATGGTTTTAAAGGAAATTTTAAATGCCATGAATTATAAAGTTAGCTCTAATTTTGATAATGATGATAAGAATTCATATCTTATTGTAAGTGAAGATAAATTGAAATTTACTAAAAATATAATTAGAGTTTGTATTTTAAAAGATCAGGATGTTACATCAAGTAAGGGTATATTAGATATTATATCCAATTATAAAGATCAAATAAATAATTACTTGATTATAACAGACAGTCCAATAGATAAAGGAATAATGGGGGAAATTACAAAGAATTATTTTGTTATAAATATGCATGGAATAGATATGGTAGAGGCTTTGTTTTCTAATTATGATAGATTAAGTGATGAAGTAAGAAATATTCTTTCTTTGAAGAAAATGTATATTTAGAAAAGAATTTTGATATTGGCTATAAAATATAGGGTTTAGTATTAAATATCACTTTATAAGGTGTGTATAGTGATTTTATATAAGCTCTATATTTTTTATTTTTTTATATCATTTTACCATATATTTGAGGTATAATTTATTTTATGGATTGTTGTATTTAATTATAATATATAAACCTTAATAATGAAGGAGAGTTTGATGAATAACAATATTTTTGATTCAAAGGAATTAAATTTACATAATGGAATAAAAGTTATTTCTATAAAAAAGGAAACAGCGTTGTTTTCCTTACACGTTGGTGTTAAAATAGGGTCCATATATGAAAGCAATGAAGAAAGAGGGGCATCTCACTTTGTGGAGCACATGCTTTTTAAAGGTACTAAAAGCCTAACTAATGAGGAGTTAAATAAAAGGTTTGAGAATCTTGGAGGAGAGTATAATGCTTATACAGATTATAACTGTACAGTATATAGTGTAACTGCACTTTATGAAGAGATGACTAAGGCTGTAGAATTGATTTCAGATATGATACAAAATCCATCCTTTGATGAAAAGGAATTTAAAAAAGAAAAAAAAGTAATATTGTCAGAGTTAAACAGTGGCAAGGATGATATAGAGGATTATTGCTATACTAAAGTACATGAAATTGGATTTTCAAAAAGCCCATTAAAATATGACACAATAGGTACTAAAGCAAATGTTGAAGGTTTTAGCAGAAATTTTATCTTTGATTTTTATAAAAAGTATTATATACCTAATAATTGTTTTATAGTCATTGTGTCAAAACTTGAGCATGAGCAGGTATTTGATTTAGTAGAGAAGTACTTTGGAGATTGGAATAAAGGGGAAGTTAAGGACAAAGACATAATTGTGGAAGAAAACATACCTAAAATTGTTACAAGTCATAGGAAAGATATATCTCAAAGCAGTATAATATATATGTTTACTGCCTATAATTTAAATAGGTTCGAGGAAGCAGCTCTTAAGATACTAAATTATAAGCTAGGGGAAAGTGCAAATAGCATATTGTTTAGAGAAATAAGAGAGAATAAAGGACTTGCTTATGATATATATTCGGATCTTAACTTATCAAAAAATGTTAAAACAATGTACATTTATACAGCAGTAAATAATGAGAATGTTAAAGAAACTATCGATAGCATAAATAACTGTATTGAAAAAATAAAATATGAAGAAAAATGGCTGGATGATAATTCTATTCTACTTATGAAAAAGGTTTTAAAGACATCTCTTGCTTTTACAATAGAGGATACTACTGATATTGGAAACTATGTACTTCATCAATGTATGGATGGTGAAGATATATATGAATTTGTAGAAGATATGAGATATGCGGATACCATAAAAAATGAAGATGTAAGAAAAGTTGCCTTAAAGGTACTAACTAATCCTTCAATATATGTAGTGAAAGCAAAAGGAAGTGTGTAGCTTGGAAGAAAACACTATAACTAAAATAGAAGCACAGAAGAAAAAAAAAGATAGGGTTAACGTATATATTGATAATGAATATTCATTTTCGTGTAACACTGAATTGATATATATTCATGGTTTAAAAAAAGGTAAAGTGGTTGACTTAGATTATCTTCAAGATATAATTGAAGAGGATAATTATTTATATGCTAAGAGTAGAGCCTTGAGCTTTATTGAAAAAACCTTTAAAACAGAAAAAGAAATACGGGTAAAGCTTAGAGAAAAAGAATTTAATGAAAAAATTATAGAGCGTGTAATTGAGTTTCTTAGAAAGTATGATTTTGTTGATGATTCGAGATATGCGGAACTTTATATAAAGGAAAGAATAAATAAACAAGGTAAAGTTAAGATAAAGTATGGTCTTATAAAAAAAGGAATAAATGATAGTATTATAGATGAAAAGCTAAGTAAATATTCAGCTAATAATGAAAATTATATTGAAGCAATGAGAGAAGTTGCATTAAAGAAATTTAATAACATCGCTAAAAGAGAAACGGATAAGCTTAAAATAAAAAGAAAATTAAGCAGTTACTTATTGGGACGAGGCTATTCTTGGAGTGAAATAGGTGAGGTTTTAAAGGAAATTTTTTCAGAAAATAACTAAGTCGATATCGAGGTGATTAATTTGAAGACTAATCCTGTAACTTTAATTTTAGTATTTTTATTTTTATTTCCTATAGCTAGGGGCTTTTTGTTTAAGTTCTCTTCGTATGACTTAAAAAGGGACACTGAAAATCTGATTAATAGTATATCATTTATTGTAGCTATTTTTATAGGAATAAGATATTATAAGGTTATTTTCTTAAACTATGAAAATAGTAAGATATATAAATTTATACCAAGTGAAATATCGAGTATTTTAGCAAGTAAGCCATATATATTATATTTTATAATTATACCTATCTTTGTTTATATAGTATATAAGCTTATTTCTGTAGTGCTAAATTTAATAGCAAGATATACTTTTTTTAATATATATGACGTTTTAGATAGAATTATATCTAATAAAAGCAATACTGTTAAAAGAATAATTGGAGCGGTAGTTCAAGTTCCAAGAGCAGTATGTTACCTCGTAACTGTTTTATTTTTGTTAAACGCTGTTGCTATAATAAATCCAAGCATGAAGATAAATAGTTATCTTAAGGATTCAAAAGCATATAACTATTTATGCAAGAGAATAATAATACCTGTAACTAATTCAAGTGTAGCTAAAAGTTTTCCTAATATTTTGGACAATTCATTTAAGATTGTGACGAAAACCGATAGCCTTAATAAAGTGGGAAATGCATTAAAAAATGATGACAATGCTTCAAATGTTGAAGATGGTAATTCTAATGTTATTGTTTATTATAACGGTGTAACTTTAGATGAAGGTATAAGATCAAATGATCAAATTAATAATTTTGCTAGAAGTTTGACTTCTGCTTCAAAAGGGAACTTAAATAAAGCAAGAAAGTTGTATGATTGGATAGGGTATGATATAGACTATGATTACCAGAAGGCAAATATGGTTTTAAATAATAACTATAATGTTAAGTCTGGTGCTATTCCAACATTTAATACAAGAAAAGGCATATGCTTTGATTATTCATGTTTATATGTAGCCATGGCGAGAGCAAACAATATAAAGGTAAGGTTAGTAACAGGAGAGGGCTTTAATGGTACATCATGGGTAAGCCATGCATGGAATCAGGTATATGTTCCGGAAATGGGCACATGGATTAATGTTGATACTACATTTGCCAAAGGTGGAAATTACTTTAATAATGGATCATTTAATATAGATCATAGAAATTCAAAGGTAATTGGTGAATGGTAATTATAATTTTAATTAATATAATAGTTAAAGGATAGTGTTTAAATTAAATACTATCCTTTATTTTTTTGTCTTAATATAGGGAAATATAGATTACACCTAATAGTTTTGTTAAAAATTAAATTTACTATGGTTGTAGCATTTATGATATTATGATATAATTTGGTAGTGATGTAATATAAACAAATTTTTGCATTTATATATAAAAAAATTAATTAATTGTAAAAAAACATAAATAGCAGTTAGCAAAATTTGGAGTCTGCGGGGAGGGCGAAAGATGGATAATAAAATACTTATAATAACTGATGGTAAGCGCAATATACCATACAAAGAAGTGATTACATTTTATGATATAGACATATTTAATATGGACAAGCTTAACTTTATTAAGGAAATCTCACATTCTTTGGTTATAGTAGATACAGATAGTTCATCAAAATGCATTACTATAGGCAATATCATTAGATTATCAAATATGTGGATTCCTATTCTCATTGTCGTAAATGCTAAGACTTCTTTAACTGAAGAGTTCCAGTATCTAAATGATATAAAAGGACTTGGGCAAATAAAGATACTTAGATGGAAAGGAAAATATCCATATGAGATTGTAGATAACATTCAAAGTATTTTAAAGCCAATGTATTTTATAAAGCCATCGGATATAGCTGTAGTTATTCCTATATACAATGAAGCAGCTAGAATTAATTATGTGTATGATTTTATAAGTAAGATAAAAATCATGATAGAAAAAGGATTTACAAATGCTAGTATTTTTTTCTTGAATGATGGAAGTACTGATCAAACAGAAGAATTAGTAAATAAGCTTTTAGAACACTATAGAGAAAATGTAGAATGGATAGATGATAAGGCAAGTATATCCTACTATAAGTTGGATTACAATACAAAAAAAGCAGGCACATATATAGAAGCTCTTAGCTACATACGTGCAGATACAATAATTTTTGTGGATTCTGATGATTCATTTAAGATTGATGATATAGCTTTAATGTTAAATATAATCAAGCTTGGATACTATGATATAGTAATTGGAACTAAGGATAAAACAGCAGATGATAGGAATCTTGCTAGGAGAATTGTGAGTTTTTTTAAGAGATTTGTGACAAAACCGCTTCTTCCTTGTAAGATAGATGATTCTCAGACAGGATTAAAAATAATGAATTGGAATTGTGCTAAATATATATTGCCGTATTTACATGAGGATATGCAGTTAGCTATAGACTTAGAAATGCTATATATTGCAAAAAAATTAAAATTTAGAGTTTTTCAACTTCCTGTTAAGTGCACGGATAGAGAAGGCTCACATGTAAATATAATTAAGGACTCTTTGAAATTTATAAAAAGTATTTTTAAGATAAAAAGATTACATAGAAATATGAATTAATTTTGTTTAGGAGGTAGGGTTATGTATAAGAATTCAATATTATTTGTTGACGATGTAAAGTTTATTTTAAAGACGCTTGATGGTATTTTAAAAGGTGAAAAGTTCAATAAGTTTTATGCTTCTAGCGCGAAGGAAGCCTTAGAAATTTTAGAGAATAATGATATTGATGTAATAGTAACAGATATACTTATGCCGGGAATAAATGGTCTTCAGCTTTTACAGATAGTTAAGAATAAGTATCCTAAAATTGTTAGAGTTGCACTGTCAGGAAATTATAATTCCTCTTTTATAATAGAGGCTATTAATAAGGGAGAGGTATACAGATATCTGACAAAACCTATAACGGTAGGAGAAAACTATAAGAAAATAATAGAGGAAACCATTGAATATTCAGAATATCTCAAATCAGCTAGGTAGAAAAAAGAGAATCCAAGAAATAATATTTCCTGTGCTAGATGTTAGTTTAAATGGAGTTAATTACTTTTTTCATATATTTGTAAGTTGGTATCTTATTCCACGGGATTATGGAAGACTTAATTCGCTTTTATCATTGATATCAATTCTTACTGTTTTAGGAGTATCCTTTCAAACTTATACAGCAAAATATATTTCAAAAGGAGAAGATAAGGAACCTGACATAAAAAGTATACTCAATTGTTCATTAATATGTTTTTTAATTATTGTTGTTTTTATGCTTGTTTTTTCTTCAGTCATTATTAAGGCTACAAATAGCGATTTTTTCAGTCTTATTATAATAATTCTTACACTTGGTTCTAATATTATATTGAGTGTTATAAGAGGTATTTTTCAAGGAATGAAAAGCTTTTTCATGCTTAATATAAGTTTTTATATTGAAGTAATATCTAAAATTGCAGTATTATTTGTGCTACTGAAAAATAGTAGAAATATACATTCGGCGCTGTTAGCTATATTACTTGGTATGGTGTTTTCTTTATTTCATGGAATGTATAAGGTGAGAAAGCTAATAAATTTTAAGCAAAAAGCTAGGATTTCTAAAAGAATTATGAAAAAGGTTGCAAATATTTATATAGCAAATTTCTTTTTTAACTTCTTTACTTCAGTTGATATGATAATGGTGAATTATTATTTGCCAGAAAATTCTGGAATATTTGCAGTGGTTTTAAAATATAATCAACTTTTAACTTTTGCCTCTTCCAGTATATTTACAGTATTTATTCCACTTCTAACTGAGAGACTTTGTGACAGAAAAAGGTTTAATAACTGCATTAGAAATTTGTTTTTAATAATGATAGCTATAAGTGTTTTAACTCTTGGATTTTACAAATTTGTAATGCCATACACGGTAGCAATGTTTTTTGGAAAAGCATATGCATCAGCCAAAAACTACTTGTTTATAGGAATAGTATCATATATTTTTTTGAGTTTTATTTTCATGATAGTAAATATCTACATGATAATTGAAAAATGGATGCATTTTGTAACTCTGTTTGTAGCAGCTGTTATATTTGTTATTATAATAGCTTTATTTCATAAAAGTATAAGTTCAATTATATATATTGAAATTGGATTCTACGCTGTATTATTTTTTATATTATTAGCAGGAATTCTTAAGCAAAACCTAAAAGAAAGGAGAGAGTAGTAGTGAAAGACAATAAAATTAATATATTATTTCTGTCGTGGCGAGACATAAAATGTCCTAAAAGTGGAGGAGCTGAGGTATTCACCCATGAAATGCTTAAAAGGCTGGATTTCAATAAATATGATATAACACATTTCTCTCCTACTTTTGAAGGAGCAAAGGAAAAAGAAATTATAGATAATGTAACCTACATAAGGCGTGGAAATATATTATCGGTAATAAGTGAAGCTAAAAAGTATTATAAAACAAATAAGGATGAGATTGATTTTGTTGTAGACCAGTGTAACACCCACAAGTTCTTTACACCACTATGGGTTCCTAAAAAAAAGAGGATATTCTTTATACATCAGCTAACGAGGGAAATATGGCATATAAATGCTAGGTTTCCTATCAGTACTTTGGGATATTTATTTGAAACCCCTACTTTAAGATTGTATAAAAATGATTATACTATTACAGTATCAGATTCAACCAAAAAGGATCTTATAGATATAGGTTTTGATAGAGATAAGGTTACAATCTTTCCAGAGGGAATTAATTTTAAACCATGGGATAAGGATTCACTTTTAAAAGAAAAAGATAATATTTTTGGATATATAGGGCGTTTTGTTAATTATAAAGGCATAGATGCTGCTGTTAAAGCATATTGCATTTTGAAAAAAGATTACCCTAATAGTAAGCTTTGGATTATTGGAAAGAAAAAGGATGATTATATTGAAAAAGTATTACTTCCTATTTTAAAGGAAAACAATATAACTTATGGTAATAGAGGTCAAAATAGGGATATAACATTTTGGGGGTTTGTGTCCGAAAAAGAAAAGCTTTCTTTAATGAGTAAAATGAAGGCACTTTTGTTTCCGTCAATACGTGAAGGCTTTGGACTAACTGTTATAGAGGCAGGTGCTGTCGGTACTCCAACTGTAGTTTACAATTCTAAGGGACTAGTGGATGCAGTGGATAAGGGAAAAGCAGGGTATCTATGTGAGGAAAATACTCCTGAAAATTTGTATTATTTCATGAAAAACATTCTGGAAAATGAAAATGAATACGGCCTGAAGAGAAAAAATGCCCATGATTTTTCATTGAAATTTAATTGGGACAGTACATCAAAGTATTTTGATGATTTTATAAATAAACTAAATGAGAAAAGCCTCAAGAAATGATATGGAGATATTAAATAATGTATAAGTTTTGAGGTGTTTCTCTATATAAAGGAGAGAAATGGCTTTGGAAGGTATAGTATCAATTGTTTTCTCAACTTATAATAATAGGGAAAAAGCATTAAAGTGTATTGAAAGTTGTTTAAAACAGAAATATAATAAATTATTTGTAATAGTAGCAGATGATGGTTCAAATGATGGTTCTCAAGAGTTATTTAAGAAAATTCAAGAGAAGGATTCTAGATTTAAGTTTATACCACTTGTACATAAGGAAAGAGGTATAGCTAGAGGTAAGGCAATATCACTTGCAAAGAAATTAGAAAGTGAATATATATATATAATAGATTCAGATATGATTTTAGAAGATAATCTAATCGAGAAATGTATGAGTTTCTTTAACAAAAATAAAAATGTAGGGGCACTTATAGTACCTGAATATGCTTTCTCAGAATATGAAAATTTTTATTCTAAAGTCAAGGTTTTTGAAAGGAATATAATAAATAACTCAGGTGAGGATATGGGCAAAAATTCTATCGAGGCGGCAAGATTTTGGAGGATGGATGCTTATGATTTATCAGGAGGAATAAATCCAAGTCAAATTTCTTTTGAAGAAACTCAACCAACTATAAGATATGTTGAAAAGGGAGGAGTAGTTAAAAGAGCTGTATTTACAAAGGTTTATCATGATGAAAAGTTTGTTACTTTAAGAAATTTACTTAAGAAAAAAATGTATTATTTTTCTGTAATGGATAAGACAATTCAGTCAGAAGAAGGAGGGTTTATAAAGACACTTAAAAGATGGTATTTTTTTAGACCAGTTTTATATAGAGGAAGTAATCTTAAAAGATATTTAAGACATCCTATTTTAACAATTGGTATGATAAATATGTATGTCATTCTCACTCTCGTAGGAGTATCTCAAATTCTAAAACGTAAAAAGTGAGGAAGTTTTAATATATGAAGAAAACTAGAGATAAATTAAAGAAATTCTTTTATAAGTACAAATACGATTTTTTATGCATTTTAGTACTAAGCTCATTGACAATTCTTATACTTCATCCGCTATATAAAAGTGGACATGTTGTTTTCAGCGATATAGATTTTGGATTCTCATCAAAAGGATATATGGATGAAATTTTTGGAGTTTGGAATGAGAGATGGAGTACTTCAACGCTTTTAAATGTGGCACGTTTAATGTATACCACTCCATTTTATTTACTGTCTATTATATTTAATTATAGTGGTGCTGTTTTTTTCAAAAGTTTTCTTACAGGAATAATACTAACCTCAGGAATATCTATGTATGTATTTGGAAATAAATTAATAAATATATATTTTTCTAAGGGAGATAACCTTGTTAAAAAAAGTATTCTTATAACAGGTGCATTATATTATGCTGTAAATCCGTGGGTTATAACAAGAATTCAGCATATTTATCTTTTATGTGGATACAGCCTTTTTCCACTAATGTTGATGTTTTATTTGAATGCTTTTTACTATAGATTTGAGAAAATTATAATTAAAGATTATGATATATTAAGTCCTAAAATATATAGGAGAAATATATTTGATATGTTTATGTTAAGTATTGTTTTTGCACTAAGTGCTGCTGCAATACATTACTTTTTTTACGGGATCATAGTTATTCTTATTATAAATTCTTTTATTTTTATTAAGCTCTTTATAGATGCATCAATAAAAAGAAAATATAGTTTTAAAGCAATAATGATAAATTTCACAGTAAAGTTATTCATATTTATTCCTATATTTATATGTGTAAATGCATATTGGTTGTCTATGTATGTATTTAGTATAGTTTTAAAAGCTCAAGTTTCTCAACATAATGTGAATGTAGTTGACACATTTTTTTTGTTTGCGAAATACAGTTCTATAAAAAATATACTTTATCTTGCATCTTATTGGTGGCCTATGTTCAATATTCAAAACCTTAATTTGAGTTTTTATATAGCAGGAGGCGTAATTTTAGCTATAATACTTTATGCAGCTGTGCTTAAAACAAGAAAAAGATATCTGATTCTTTGTTTTACTTTTCTTGGTGTGATTTTTCTTATAGTATCGACAGGACCTAATTTAGATTGGTTTTATAGTATATTTATAGGAATAAATAATTTGCCTGTTATTGGCAGCATATTTAGAGATCCCAATAAGATGGTAGCGCTTATGATATGTTTTTTTAGTGTGTTACTGATGTTTGGAGTGTATTCGATTGCTATAATATTTGAAAAATCCAAATACTTCAAGGCTTTTTCTTTATCAATTGTAGGTCTATTGCTTGCAAGCCTACTAATATACATATATCCATTTTATGTACATTATATAAGTGGATTTTATAGTCCGGTTAAGGAGCCAAAAGAATACTCAGAACTGCAAAATAAGCTTAAGAATAAAAGCAATTTTGCAAGTAAAGTCTTATATCTTCCTATTTCAGATAATATGACGCAGTCTAAAACAGGGGTTTCAACCCCATATTGGAATGTGAATGGAGAAAGGTATGGAATGGATAAGGCAACAGGAGATATACAGGTATATTCATCCTCTAAAAATACTATTTTTCAACATGAAGGTAATTCTGTTAATATACAATACTATATTAACTTTCTTCAGTATTTAATGGATAGAGGCTTATCTCAAAACATAGGAAAGCTAATAAGTGCATTTGGAGTAGATCAATTTGTGTATCATAAGGAGTATGATGGGCAGAACGAAAGACAAAATTTCAATAGGAGGATTTTGGATAAAGACAGTTCTATCAAAAAGATTTATGAGAACAAAATAACAGCTCTATATGATGTTAAGAATAGTCTTCCGTATTTGTCGAATGTCCCTAAAAAAATATATACGCCATATGGATTTAGCAAACTAGAGAGTTATAATAGCATACCAAACTTTAATTTTAAGAATTTAGGAGTTATATTTTCCTCAATAGATACAAAATCATATATGGATATTCTGAATAAAGGAGACTATATTGAAGCTTCTAGTCTAGATGATATTTTAATGTGCAATTTAAATAAGGATGATTATCTTCTTCCATTTGATGCAGTTGATAGCGCTGACGGATACATGAATTGGGCTAAAACACTGTGCCAAAATGGTGATTGGCTTTGGCTTCTAGAATCAAAGGATATAAATAACTTTCCTTTTGATTTTGATTTTAATTCAGGAGTAGTATATACCTTCTCTACAATGAAATTAAATGCTCCTCCGAATAAAGTTGATAGGATTGAAGGAAAGAACATAGTGGATTTTAAAACACTTTTAAAGAAAAATAGCTTTTTTGTATCAGAAAATCCTAGGGAGTATAAAATAGAAGCTGATATAAGAGATAAAAACAGTAATGCCCCGGAGGTTAAAGGGCAGATTGCTGAAGGTGATTCGGCTAACAATTGGGAGGTCGCTAAATCTGGAGTTTTAAAAGCTAGGGAAAACAATCCTTATAAATTTAAAATAAATATTTCAGGTAAAAATACTAATAAGATGCATCTTAAAGCAAAGTTCTATGATGCAAATATGCATGAAATATATAGTAGTTATATTGTAAAACCCTCAGATAGTGTTGATTTTGAATCTATGGATTTTACAGGAGAGTGTGTATCACCACCTAAAACAAAATATATGAGACTAGAAATTTTATCGTATAAAAATCCTAAGCATAAAATTTATTGGAAGATTCATGATGTTAATATATATGATCTTAGTGAATATAAAATATCCAATAGTTTTGTTATGAATAAGAAGGTAAAAAAAGCTGAAACTGCAAAGGTTTATATAAGAGCATTAGTGTCTAAGAGCGGAGGAAAATTAAAAGTAACGGTTGGAAAAAAATCTGTTTATGTAGATACGTTTGATGAATCGAAAAGTCAATTTAAGTGGATTTATCTTGGAAAGTTTCATTTTGATTCTGGTAAAAATTCTATTAAGGTTGAAAATAAGCAGGGGTTTAATGCTATAAATTTGTTTACAGTGATTCCTGAAAATGAATATAATACTGTTACAAAAAAGATTGAGAAGACGGCGGATAAATGTAATATTTTTTATGAACTTGAAGCGGAAAATGACTTTGAGTATTCAGGCAATATTCAAAGCAGCAGAATATACCCTAAATTAAGCATGGGAAGGGCTATAAGTTCACAAGATGGTGCTTTAAAAAGCGATATAGATGTGATAAAGAATGGAGATTACTCTTTTGCTATAAACATGAATGCCTTTAAAGGAAATAGTGGGTATGTGACTTTTCAAATTCAAAATCTTAAGGATAACAATGTAATAGAAAGAAAAATATTAAGTGATGAATTTTCAGAAACAAAGGATAACAAAAATGAGGTTATAGATTTAGATACATTGAATAGTAATTTTCAGTATGAATTAAAAAATATACCAGATCAAATGAATTATATGAAAAGAGTGGAGTTAAAGGATATACATCTTAATAAGGGCAGGTACACTATTAAAATAAAATTTAACAGCAATGCTCCAAGTTTGAGTAATTTTAATGATATGCATAAGTTTAGATATAATGAACAGATAGATAAGAAGAGTGATAATAAAGAGAATACTTCAAATCCTTCAAAAGAAAAGATAAATGAGAATATGATGAATAATAGAATTGATAATGGTGTATTTAGGATAGATGTGAAGGCTACAAAATCTAATGATTGGTATGATTATGCATCTAAGAAGATAGATGTGATACCAGAAAATGAATATTTGTTTCAAGCGGATGTAGTGTCAAGCTTTGCTCGTAATAGACATATGAAAATAGTATTTATGGACAAAGATACTAGAGTTATATCAGCTACTTATATAAGTGATATAGATGAAAGATTTAAGAAAGAGTGGAATTCATATCAACAAGTAGTAGAAGTTCCAAAAGGAGCAGCATATATGCAATTTCATATATTATGCAGAGGTGAAGAAAAGAATGATGGCTATATAGAAATAAGAAATTATAATATTTATCATTATTCTGAGCTTATATCAATTGATAATCTAATAATGTTTGAGGGAAATAATTTTGATGAGTTTTTTCCATCTAAGGTAGAGAGGAAAAAAGTAAAGTACTCAAGAGTTGATTCTATGAAGAGAAACTTTTATGTTGATAATCCTAAGAAAGAAAGATTACTTATAAACTATATAGAATCACCTACACCTCTTTGGAGTTTAGACTTGAAAGGGGAAAGTACTAGGGGAGATTTAACTTTAAATGGAGTTACCTCAGGCTTTATTATCAACAAAAATGGAAGTGGAAGTGTAAGTGTAATTCTTAGGAAAATATACTATGGAAGCTTCATATTTGAGTTTTTATCAATTATAATGTATATTGTCTTATGTAGAAAAGTTAATACTATAAACAAAATTTTGGAGAAGATTAAGGTTTTTAGTAATAAATAATAATATAGTTGAATTATAGGGAAACCAATATCAAACTTAACTTATGTATTAATATTCTAAATCTAAGAATATAATATATAAATTAATAAATGCACGGTTTCCCTATGTTATTCTTACTAAAATGAAAACTTCTTATAACCATTTAAAATAAGTGTTATAGCTTTTTCACAATCAGAGTCTTCGTAGTTAAGAGCCCAAGCTCTGTTGAAATACATTAAAGCTTTTTTCTTATCTCGTATCATAGCATAGCAGTAACCAAGGTTAAAGAAGTATCTGCTATCTATTTTTTTATTAATTGCGGACTTTATAAAAGGTATAGCTTTTTCATATTCCTTTAATTTTATAAGGCATACCGCAGAATTATATAGTGAAGCAGATTCGTTTTCTTTTAATTCTAAGGCTTTTTTATACATAGAAAGAGCTCTTTTATAATCTTTTTTGTTGTAGTAATCTGTAGCTTTATTAAAATATATCATATTAACGGCCTCCTTTAATAAGTTTGTATTTAAATTTATATCCATTATATGTAATAATATTCAACTAAAGTAAAAATAATCCCAATAATAATTATTTGAAGATAAATAATACTATCAAATAAATAATTGGAATTATTATATTTAATATATTTAAAAAAAATAATTTATGTGTTATACTAAATTGAATTTAAAATAGATAGGAAGGTAACTATGAGAGAAAATTTACATTTAGGTTTAGATGTAGGGTCAACTACTGTAAAGATAGTAATTTTAAATAGTAATGATGAAATTGTATATAGTAAATATGAAAGACATTATTCTGATATAAAGTTTACTATCATAAGCCTTATAACTGAAGCTTATGAAAAATTTAAAGATGAAAATGTTACCGTTATGGTAACAGGCTCGGGGGGATTATCTGTTTCTGAATGGATGGATGTTAAATTTATTCAGGAAGTGATAGCTTGTACCAACACTATTGAAAAGATTATTCCAGAGACGGATGTTGCAATAGAACTTGGTGGAGAAGATGCAAAGATAACCTATTTTTATGATAATAATATAGACCAAAGGATGAATGGAACCTGTGCAGGCGGAACTGGAGCCTTCATAGATCAAATGGCCACTCTTTTAAAAACGGATGCTTCTGGATTGAATAAACTTGCTAAAGAGCATAAATGCATATACCCAATTGCTGCAAGATGTGGTGTTTTTGCGAAAACAGATGTTCAGCCACTTTTAAATGAAGGTGCGGCAAAGGAAGATATTTCAGCATCAATATTCCAAGCAGTGGTTAATCAAACCATTAGTGGTCTTGCTTGCGGTAAGCCTATAAAGGGTAAGGTCGCTTTTTTAGGAGGACCTCTTTATTTTTTATCGGAATTAAGACAAAGATTTATTGAGACTTTAAATTTGAAAGAATCTGAAGTGATTTTTCCTGAAAACTCTCAGTTGTTTGTTGCAATGGGAGCTGCATTATCTTCTAAAGGAGAAGAAATAATAACTTTTAGAGATATAAAGAAAAGGCTTCTAAAGCTTAATAAGTCTAATAATGATGATGTAAGTAGATTAGCGCCTCTATTTAAAGATGAAGCTGATTATAATAAATTTAAAACAAGGCATGATAAAAATAAGGTTAAAAAAATAGATTTGCAGGAGTATAGTGGAAAGTGTTTCTTAGGAATAGATGCCGGCTCCACAACTACTAAGGCAGTTCTAATATCTAATGGAGGAGAACTTCTATATTCTTACTATGGAAGTAATGAAGGAAGTCCTTTAAATAGTTCAATAAAGATTCTAAAGGATATATATAGTAAGCTTCCTGAGAGTGCTTATATAGCCAATAGTACAGTTACAGGGTATGGTGAAAGCCTAATAAAGGCAGCATTAAAAATTGATATAGGTGAAGTAGAAACTGTAGCTCATTACAAAGCTGCTGATTTCTTTCAACCAGGTGTGGATTTCATATTAGATATAGGTGGACAAGACATGAAATGTATTAGAGTAAAAGAAGGAGTAATAAGTTCTGTAACTCTAAATGAAGCTTGTTCATCAGGATGTGGCTCTTTTATAGAGACATTTGCAAAATCATTAAATATGGATGTTCGTGACTTTGCGAAGGCCGCACTCATGTCGAAAAATCCTGTTGATTTAGGATCAAGATGTACTGTATTTATGAATTCAAAAGTAAAACAAGCTCAGAAAGAGGGAGCTGAAATAGGAGAAATTTCGGCAGGACTTTCATATTCGGTAATAAAAAATGCTCTCTTTAAGGTTATAAAGGTTAGAAACCCTGAGGATTTGGGAAAAAAGGTAATAGTGCAGGGTGGAACTTTCTATAATGATGCTGTTTTAAGAAGTTTTGAAATGATATCTGAAAGGGAAGTTATAAGACCAGACATTGCAGGTCTTATGGGTGCTTTTGGAGCTGCCATTATAGCGAAGGAGAGCTTAACTGAGGGCTATAATACTTCATTGTTAAGAGAAGACGAACTTGAAAGATTTAAAACAAACACAAATATGCGAAGGTGCGGAAAGTGTGCTAATAACTGTCTTTTAACAGTAAATGAATTTTCAGATGGAAGACATTTTATAACAGGAAATAGATGTGAGAGAGGCGCGGGAGAAGATATTAAAAAGAATGATCTTCCAAACCTATATGATTATAAGTATAAGAAAATTTTTGGATATACTCCACTTAAGAAGGAAGAAGCTAAGAGAGGCATTGTTGGAATACCAAGAGTTTTAAATATGTATGAAAATTATCCTTTTTGGCATACTTTCTTTACAGAGCTTGGCTTTAGGGTTGAGCTTTCACCAAGATCTTCTAAAAAAGTTTATGAAAAAGGAATGGATACAATACCTTCTGAGTCCGTATGTTATCCAGCTAAAATAACACATGGACATATTGTTAGTCTTATGGAAAGAGGTATAAAGTTTATATTTTATCCTTGTGTTCCTTATGAGAAAAAAGAGCAGGAAGGTGCATCTAATCATTACAATTGTCCTATAGTAACATCCTATGCGGAGGTTATAAGAAATAATATAGATGGTCTTAGAGATGGAGACATACTATTTAAAAATCCATTTGTATCCTTGGATGACAAAGAAAAATTGAAATCAAGACTTCTAGAAGAGCTTCAGGAGTTTAATTTAACTAAAGTAGAAGTTAATGAAGCTGTCAATAAAGCATGGCAGGAACAAGAAAATTTAAGGCAGGATATAAGAAAAAAAGGTGAAGAAGTTCTAGAGTATTTAAAGAAGACTGGCAAAAAAGGAATAGTTTTATCAGGGAGACCGTACCATATTGATCCGGAGATAAATCATGGTATACCTGAACTGATAAATAGTTTTGATATGGCTGTATTAACAGAGGATTCTATAGCTCATTTAGGAAATGTTGAAAGACCTTTAAGAATTGTTGACCAGTGGGTATATCACTCAAGGCTTTATGCAGCAGCAAGCTTTATAGCTCGTGAGGACAATTTGGAACTTGTACAACTTAATTCATTTGGCTGTGGACTTGATGCGGTAACAACAGATCAAGTTGAAGAGATACTAGACCAATATGGTAAGATTTACACTCTTATAAAGATAGATGAGGGAAGCAATCTAGGAGCTATAAGAATAAGAATAAGATCACTTAAAGCTGCCATGGGTGAAAGAGAAAAAAATGGTGTAAAACCAGAAAGAAAATTTGAAAATCCACAGAGAATAGTATTTACTAAGGAAATGAAAAAGAAACATACAATCTTAATGCCACAAATGGCGCCTATGCACTTCCAATTTTTAGAGATGGCACTTAAGAGTGAGGGATATAATCTGGTTGTTATGCCTTCTGTAGACAAAAAGTGTGTGGATGAAGGACTTAAGCATGTAAATAACGATGCTTGTTATCCTTCTATAATAGTAGTTGGGCAAATGCTAGAGGCATTAAAGTCAGGAAAATATGATCTTAATAATACATCTGTTATTATTTCGCAAACCGGTGGAGGTTGCAGAGCAACTAACTATATAGGCTTTATAAGAAAAGCTTTAAAGGATGCAGGCTATGGAAATGTACCTGTAATAGCAATAAGTGCTCAGAAATTTGAAAAAAATCCTGGAATAACATATGGTGTGTCTACTGGTATAAAGGCTATAAAAGCAGTCCTTTATGGGGATCTTTTAATGAGAGTTCTCTTTAAGGTTAGACCTTATGAGAAGGTTGAAGGTTCTGCAAATAAACTTTACGAAAAATGGGTTGATATATGTAAGAAGGATTCTCAAAACAAAAAAATTAAAACCTTTAAGAAAAATGTTAGAGATATAGTTAGAGAGTTTGATGAATTAGAAATAAATGATGTAAAGAAACCTAAGGTTGGTCTTGTAGGAGAAATTTTAGTTAAATTCCATCCAACTGCTAATAATAACGTGGTAGATGTTATAGAAAAAGAAGGAGCAGAAGCTGTAATGCCAGATTTAATGGATTTTATGCTTTACAGTTCATATAATGCTACTTTTAAAGATAGATATCTTCATAATAATAAGAAATCAAAGATTCTTTCTAATGTATTGATAGATGCAATAGAGTATTTTAGAAAGCCTATGAAGAAGGCTCTTCATGAAAGCAAAAGATTTGAGCCTCCAAAATCTATTAAAGAATTAGCAGATGGTGTATCAGATATAGTTTCTTTAGGAAATCAAACAGGTGAAGGATGGTTTCTAACAGCGGAGATGGTAGAGTTAATAGAAGGTGGAACTGAAAATGTAATATGTATGCAGCCTTTTGCATGTTTACCAAACCATGTTACAGGTAAGGGAATGATAAAAGAGCTTAAAAGAAGGTATCCTAAAGCTAATATAGCAGCCGTAGACTTTGATCCTGGTGCTAGTGAAGTTAATCAATTAAATAGGATAAAGCTTATGTTATCTACTGCATTTAAAAATTTAGAAGACACAAATAATATAGAACTTGATGCGGCTTCTAGTGAAATTGCTGCAGTTCAAGAAAAATTGGATATTTAGTGATGAAATGACAAGTTTTTAACTTGTCATTTCTTTATTAATGCCATGCTTTATATAAATCTGGTCTCTCCAGTTTTAGAACTTTCCAAAATAAATTAATGCATCCTGCGGATTTTAAATCGGATAATAAATGGTATGGTACTTTTAACTTTTTACTAAAACTGTGCCTAGGATCTATTACTCTTAAAGCACCGTTGTCTTGAATAAATACATGTACAAATCTTGCGTCAACCTTTTTAAACCCTGCATTTTTTATATATTCGAGAAAATAAATAAGTTTTAGCATTAATTTTTCTGAGGCACCATTTTGTTTGATATAGTCATCTATATTTATTCCATCGATGTATTCTCTTATCATGTAATGATTATGAAATTCGTAGGGTTTTGGAAAATATGGATTATCTTTAAGTCTTCTTAATATAGAGTATTCTTCTTTGCAGGAAGTTGGATTTTTAAAAATCTTTACAACTCTATTATCAGGCATTAAGTACACACTTCCACTATGACCTTTTCCTAGAAATGTACACTCTTCTAGCTTTATTATAGTATTTTTGTGTTTTTTATGCTTCAATTATCACACCTTCTTTTTAATCCTATGTCAAAATAAAAATCTTCTTAATACTAGCTTATAGAAGAAAATGATATTTGTTACACATTTAAAATAAGATATTATTACTGATAACATATATATTGACATAATTTTAAATTTAATTATAATAAAAATGAGTAGATTTATAGATATTATAATGAAATATGATAATATAAACGCTGAAGAAGAGGAGTAAAAGTAAGGCTGGCATTAAGAGAGGGAAATTTTTAGCTGAAATATTTCCTATGCAAAGCACTTTGAAGGTAGCTTCTGAGTTCTTCTATTGAAAATTTGAGTAGATAGAAGCGGTTTTCTTACCGTTATTTATAGAGAGTCTGCTTTTTTAGCAGGAATAAAGGTGGTATCGCGCACAGTCGTCCTTTGATGGACTTCTGTGCTTTTTTTATTTTTACAAGATTTAGAAAGGATGAATTTGAATGAAAGAATTTGATGAAATGGCAAAAACATATGATCCGAAGGAATTTGAAGATAGAATATATAAATGGTGGGAGGAGGAAGGTTTTTTTACGCCTAAAGTAGATAAAAATAAAAAGCCTTATACAATAATGATGCCTCCTCCAAATATAACGGGAAAACTTCATTTAGGTCATGCACTTGATTGTGCTCTTCAAGATTTTATGATAAGAGCTAAGAGAATGCAGGGATATGAAGCACTATGGCTTCCAGGACAGGATCATGCAAGCATTGCCACAGAAGTAAGGGTGGAAAAAGAGATCCTAAAGGAAGGTCTAAACAAAAAAGAAATGGGAAGAGAAAAATTTCTTGAAAGAGTATGGGATTGGACTAAGGAATACAGAGAGAGAATAAAGGGACAGCAAAAAAAACTTGGTGTTTCAGCTGATTTTACAAGAGAAAGCTTTACTATGGATGAAAAGCTTAATAAGGCTGTAAGAACTGTTTTCGTAAAGCTTTATGAAGATGGTTTAATATATCAAGGAAACAGGATAACTAATTGGTGTCCTAAATGTCAAACAGCTTTATCTGATGCTGAAATAGAGTATAAAGAGGATCAAGGATTCTTCTGGCATATAAAATATCCTGTAGAGGGAGAAGATAGTTTTATTGAAATAGCTACAACTAGACCGGAAACAATGCTTGGAGATACAGCTGTTGCTGTAAATCCAAAGGATGAAAGGTATAAAGAATTTATAGGTAAACTGTTAGTTCTACCTCTTTTAGGTAGAAAAATACCTGTTGTAGCAGATGACTATGTTGATATGGAGTTTGGTACAGGAGCCGTTAAAATAACACCAGCTCATGATCCAAATGATTATGAGGTAGGTAAAAGACATGACCTTAAAGAAATTGTTATGTTAAATAATGATGGAACTATAAAAGAAGGTTTTGGAAAGTATTCAGGAATGGATAGATATGAAGCAAGAAAAGCAATAGTATCGGATTTGAAAGAAGAAGGATATCTTGTAAAAATAAAAGAACATGTTCACAATGTTGGAACTCATGATAGATGTGGAAATATAATCGAGCCAATGGTATCAAAGCAATGGTATGTTAAAATGGAATCCTTAGCTAAACCTGCTATAGAAGCAGTTAAAGCTGGAAAGACTAAATTTGTACCTGAGAGATTTGATAAGATTTACTTTAACTGGATGGAAAACATTCAAGATTGGTGTATTTCAAGACAATTGTGGTGGGGACATAGAATTCCAGTATGGTACTGCAAAGACTGTGGAGAAATAATAGTTTCAGAGAAAGAACCAAAAGCTTGCTCAAAGTGCAATAGTGAAAATTTAGAACAGGATAAGGACGTTTTAGATACTTGGTTCAGTTCTGCTTTATGGCCTTTCTCAACACTCGGATGGCCTGATAAAAATGAGGACTTAGAGTATTTTTATCCTACAGATACACTTGTTACTGGATATGATATAATATTCTTTTGGGTAGCTAGAATGGTATTTTCAGGGATTTATAATATGGGAGAAGTTCCATTCAAACATGTTTATATACATGGACTTGTAAGAGATGCTGAGGGAAGAAAGATGTCAAAATCTCTTGGAAATGGAGTAGATCCATTAGATGTAATAGATACTTTTGGTGCCGATGCTCTTAGATTTATGCTTATAACAGGAAATGCTCCTGGAAATGATATAAGGTATAAGACAGAAAAAGTAGAAGCAGCAAGAAATTTTGCAAATAAGATTTGGAATGCTTCAAGATTTGTTCTTATGAACTTAGACAAAGAAATAATGGATAAATACAAAGATTTAGAGGAATATAGTCTTGCTGATAGGTGGATACTATCAAGATGTAATTCTCTTGTTCGTGAAGTAACAGATAACATAGAAAAATTTGAACTTGGAATAGCATCTCAGAAGGTTTATGATTTTATGTGGAATGAATTCTGTGATTGGTATATTGAGCTTGTAAAACCTGTTATGTATGGAGAGGATGAAAAAGCAAAGGGAATTGCTTATAATGTTCTATACAAGGTTTTAACAGTAGGACTTCAGTTGCTTCATCCCGTAATGCCATATATAACTGAAGAAATCTATCAACATCTCGGCGGTGAGTATAAGGCTATAGCAATTTCAGCATGGCCTACATACGAAGAAAAGTTAAAGAACGAAACTTCAGAAAACGCTATGAATCAAATTATTGAAGCAATAAAATCAATTAGAAATGTAAGAGCTGAAATGAACGTACCTCCGTCAAAGAAAGCTAAGGTTATGATTTTCACAGAAGCTGAAAATAAAGCTGCTTTTGAGATGGGAGAGCATTATTTTGAAAAGCTTGCATACGCTTCTTCTGTAAGTTTCTTGAAATCAAAAGATGAAGCACCAGAAAATGCTGTATCGTCTGTAACAAAGGGAGCTGAACTATTCATGCCTCTTCTTGATTTAATAGATGTGACTAAGGAAATTGAGAGGTTGAGTAAGGAGAAGGATAAGCTTAAGGCAGAAATACAAAGGGTAGATAAAAAGCTTTCAAATAAGGGCTTTGTAGATAAGGCGCCAGAAAGCGTAGTTGAAGCTGAAAGAGTTAAAGGGGAAAAATATAAAAAAATGCTTGAGGCTGTTGAGGAAAGAATAGCAGCACTTAAATAGTTAAAGAGCAAGTGATGAGAAACATATTTTAATAGCTTATCACTTGCTATTTTTAAGGATTATAATAAAGGGGGCAATCTTTTTGAATTACGAAGAAGCTATTAACTATATACATGGTTCTTTAAAATTTGGTATAAATCTTGGACTTGAGAGAATTCTTCGACTTCTTGAAATTTTAGGGAATCCCCATAAAAAAATAAAGTGCATACATGTAGCGGGTACCAATGGAAAAGGATCAACCACAGCAATGATAAGCCAAATTTTAATTGAAGCTGGATATAGGGTTGGAATGTATACCTCTCCATATATAGAAGAATTTGAAGAAAGAATTCAAATAAATAATAATAATATATCAAAGTATGATTTATGCGTTATAATAGAAAAGGTAAGCGATGCAGTAGATAAATTAAAATGCGAAGGAATTGAAAATCCAACTGAATTTGAAATAATAACAGCAGCAGCGTTTTTATATTTTTGTATTAAAAAAGTAGACTATGCAGTAATTGAGGTTGGACTAGGAGGCAGATTTGATGCTACAAATGTTATAAACCCTATCTTAACGGTTATAACTTCAATTAGTTATGATCATATGGCAATTCTAGGTGATACTTTGGGTAAGATAGCTTATGAAAAGGCAGGTATTATTAAGGAGAAGGTCCCTTTAGTTATGTATCCCCAACATAAAGAGGCAGAAGAAGTTATAAAAAGAGCAGCTCATGAAAAAGAAGTAAGTATAATTGACGTTAGGAAAGGTAAAGCTGAATTTATAGATAATTTGCTTGAAGATAATAAATATTTTCAATATATACATATTAAAACCTTAAGAGATCAGTATGATGTGAAGTTAGCTCTTCTTGGAAAGCATCAGATTATCAATGCTGTAACTGCAGTTATGGCTATTGAAACGTTAAAAAATGTAGGAGTAAAGGTAGCAAAAGATCATATTTTAAATGGATTGTCTAAGGTAAGATGGAAAGGAAGACTTGAAGTTCTAAAGAGTAATCCACTTGTTGTTGTAGATGGAGCTCATAATTCAGATGGAATACTAAAGCTTAAAGAAAGTATAGGAGTTCACTTTAAATACAAAAGATTAATACTTATACTTGGAATATTAGCGGATAAAGAAGTAAAAAAGATGGTAGAATTAATAACTAAAGATGCATATAAAATTATAACAGTTTCACCACATAATAATAGAGCAGAAGATGAGAAAGAATTGTGTAAAATGGTCAAGGTATACAATAATGAATGTGAAGCTGAAAAAGATTATAAAAGGGCTTATGAAAAGGCTATTTCCTATTATAAAGAGGGAGATATGATTCTTATATGTGGATCGCTTTATATGATAGGAGATATGATTAAACTTATTAAGAGATAAACTCTACAAATTAAATGTTAAAAAGCTTTGAGAAAGAGGAGAGTTTGATATGAGGGAAATAGGATTAATAAGATGGTTTGGTGGATATAACCTAAGAACTAAAAAAATGAATGACTTTGGATTCATAAGAGATAATAAGGGTCAAGATATATATTTTAATAAAGGTCATGTACAGTGCAAGCTTAAAGAATTGACTCCTGGGATAGGCATTACCTTTGAAAGAGGAGTGAATTTTAAAAATGATAGAGAGCAGGCTATTAGGATAAAACTTTTAAAGGATGAAAACGATAGAGAAATTTTCTATGATTTTTTCAATAGTAAAATATTTTTAGAGCTCAATTTAAATGATAGAAGTGAAATTTTAATAAACATAGATGAGAACGATGTTATAAATACATGGAGCAATTATGAAGAAGATTTAAAGATTATATTTTTGTATAGATTATGTGCAGATAATAAGGAATTTAAACTTATTGAAAAGATAAATGAGGAAAACGAATTTATAAGAGCAATGCTTCTTTTGTATTGGGGAAAAATTAATAATTGTAACAATGAAATAATAATAAAAAAAGCATTTAAATTATTTAAAGGCTTTATTGAGATCAAAAATAGAGATTTAAAGATAGCGAGCCTAAATAATAAGTATAATAAAGAAAAAAATAAATCGTTTATAATCGAGTTTGTAAAAATGTGCACTCAGGAAGCGAAAGAAAGCGAAGAACTTAGAAAGCTTCTTGATATGCTTCGAGCACAATTGCTGAAATAATTTATACATATAATATATGAATTATATATTTATTATGTATTTTTAATAATATCCCTAGTTTGCTATAATAAATTGAATTAACAATTATAGAGGGTGAAAATATTGATAAGAAACAAAAGAAAATTGATGAAAAAAAGGGCAGTATTTGTTTGCTCAATAGCGCTTATAGTTATTTTAGGAACATGTATTATTCAAAGAAATTATAATAAAAAAAATGTTGTAAGGGCTAATAGGGTAATTAAAAATACTAAAAAGAATATAGTTAAAAAAGCTAATATTAAAGATAATAGCAATTTATATGATTGCAATATAGATGCAAATGCACCAGGAGCAGTATATCCTTGGAGCATGGAAAAAGGTAGTCCTAAAAAGATAGCATATTTGACTTTTGATGATGGGCCATCTATAAACACAGCTAAAATATTAAATATATTAAATGAAAATAATATACATGCTACATTTTTTTTGATTGGAAAAAATGCTGAGGAATATCCAAGCCTAGCCAAGCTAGAGGTTACAGATGGGGAAACAGTGGCCAATCATACCTATAGTCATGTTTTAAATTATAAAGAGCAGCCTAAGCAATTTGTTGAAGATATAAACAGATGTGATTTAATACTTAAAGGAATACTTGGTGATAAATATATACCAAAGTTTGTTAGATTTCCAGGCGGATCATTCGGTAACAAGTTGCAGCCATTTAAAGATGCTGTTGCAGGTGAAGGATACAGATATTTGGATTGGAATGCGCTTAATGGAGATGCAGAGAGGCCAAATGTACCTGTAGATCAGTTAATAGATAATGTTAAGAAGACAGTTGAAGGTAAGAAGGTAGTAGTCATATTAATGCACGATGCAGGAGCGAAAACTACAACTGTACAAGCCCTCCCTCAAATAATACAATATTTAAAATCACAGGGATTTTCTTTTGGAAAATTAGTATAAAATTTTATAATAGATTAAAGGCTGAAGCTTATTGTTCTTAGAATGATAAGCTTCAGCCTTTGTTTTTAATGAGATTTACTAAAAGTATTCTTTGATATAAAGTTTAGTAAGAAGCTAGAAATTATGGCAAGTATAAATCCTGCAATAACATCTAGAGGATAGTGATGTCCTACATATATCCTTGAAAATCCAACAATAATTGATAGTAAAATCATTACTTTTCCTAGTGGTTTGTTAACCTTAAATATACCAAGAGCCATACATAAGGTTATTACCGCGTGATCACTAGGAAAGGATGAGGTGGTTTTATGAGGGTAAAGTAGATGTACCTTATTGAATACAAATGGCCTATTAACGAAATGAATTTTACCTAATATAAATACTATAATTAAGTCAACTGCAATTATAAGAACGCAGCCTATAGCAATTTTTTTCATATAATTATTTTTGAGAAGTATGCCCAAGGCAAATTCAATAACAAGTATTAGCGCAAAAATATATATAACGTATTTTGACATAAAGATCATTATACTATCCAGCATATGATTTTTGTTAGCCAAATTATTTATTAAATGAAATAAGTCTAAGTTAAATTTTATCATTTGTTATCCTCCGTCAAAGTTTTTTATTTCGTTTATTTATGTAGTGGTTACAGAAATTATAGGAAAGAGTAAACTCTAAGCTTCCAAATAAAGAATTTAAGATTCCTGTAGCAAAATATTCTATATAGTGGAAGGTTATTTAAGCTTTTTAGTATTGGCTATACTTGTCCGATTAATTTTGTGAGATTGATTTATTACAAAATAATGTTCAGTATATGATGCTAGTAAAGATAATTAATGTTTTAAATTATAGATGCAAAAGCGACTTAAGTATAAAGTTAATAATAAAAAAGTAGATGTTATAAATTTTCATAGTTAAGAGTCTTAATAGTAGTAACAACTATAATAGTATACAAAAAATATACATTTTAAAGCAAGAATTTCCTAAAAATATTTTTTGAATTAGAAAATTTATTACTTATTATATATTGAACATTTCAAAGAAGTTTTTAGCAGAAGAGGATATGTAGTTGTTTTTAGGCCATATAGCAGCTAATTGAGTTGATAGAGAAGCATCCTCTATTTTTTTATATATTAAATTGGAATTACCTAAGGATACAACAGATTTTGGTACTATGGCTATTCCAAATCCAGCACTTGCCCATAATAATGTGGTTCTGGCATCATCATTTTTACAAAATACCTTTGGACGAAAATTAGAATTTTCACAGGCTTCATATATTAATTTTTCAAATCTTCTATAAAAAATAAGAGGTTTGTCTTTAAGTTCGCTTATTTTCGTAGTATTACTTAAGCTATAATTAAAATCTTCACGCATTACAGCAACCATAGGCTCCTTAGGTAAGTAGATACAATTAAGTCCATAGGAATTAAAAGGTGTTCTAACAATTGCAAACTCAATTATGCCTCTTTTTAATATTTCAAGTAGTTCGTATGTATTGCCTTCATGAATTTCAAAGTTTATTAAAGGATATTTCTTATGGAATTTTATTAATATATTGTTTACAAGAGACCAGCCTGAAGAGGAAACAGTACCAATTGATAAGGTTCCATGTGTTCCGTTCTTAAAATCATTTAATTCATCTATAGTGGTTTGTGTTAGATTTAATATTTGCTTCGCGCGGTTGTAGAGCATTAAGCCGGCGTCAGTAAGCTTAATATTTCTACTGCCTCTCTCAACTAGTTTTACCCCAAGTTCAGTTTCTAGATTCTTTAGTTGATAGCTTAAAGGCGGCTGTGCAATGTGGAGTTTTTTTGCCGCAGTTGTTATTTTCCCTTCCTCTGCAATTGTATAAAAATATTTTAATTGTTTGATGTCCATGAAATTTACGAACCTCCCATATAAAAAAAGTATATAAATGATATGTATTATGTATTTTTAATATATAACCGCATTTGATATAATAATAAAGGAAAATTTAAAAATCTTCAACAGGAAGTTTATTTTAGACATTTAAGGAGGTTAGGATTTGTTTGAATTATTAAAACTCATAAAGCCATATAAAAAACAAGTTATATTAGGTCCAATTTTTAAATTAATTGAAGCGATATTTGAAATATCAATTCCAACCATAATGGTACTTATAACAGACAAAGGAATAAGCACGAAGGATAATGGGTATATAGTTAAAATAGGAATTATAATGATTTTAATGGCAATCTTTGGTGTTATGGCTTCATTTACATGTCAGTATTTTGCATCTATTGCATCACAAGGTTTCGGTACAATTTTGAGAAATGAATTATTTAAGAAGATAGGAACATTTTCATATAATGAAATTGATGAATTTGGAACGGCATCACTTATAAATCGTGTAACCAATGATGTAAATCAACTTCAACTTGCATTAGCTATGTTTATTAGACTTGCTATAAGAGTTCCTTTTTTATGCATAGGCGGAATTATAATGGCCATGTTTTTGGATGTGAAACTTTCAACCATAATGTATTTATCAATTCCAGTATTTGCATTTGTGGTATATCTTATAATGAGTAAATCATTGCCCTTGTACAAGGTGGTCCAAAGAAAACTTGATAGTTTAGCACTTATTTTAAGAGAAAATCTATCAGGAATAAGGGTAATAAGAGCTTTTTCTAAAATGGAAAGGGAAAAAGAAAGATTCAAAAATTCTAATGAAGAACTTACAAATGAAGTAATTAGAGTTGGAAAAATTTCAGCACTTATGAATCCACTTACAAGTATAATAATGAATTTTTCTGTTTTAGCAATACTTTGGTTTGGAGGAACAAGGGTAAATGGCGGCGCAATTACAAGAGGAAAAATAATAGCCTATATAAATTACACTAATTTAGTTTTATCAGCACTGATAATTGTAGCTAATTTAATTGTAATATTCACAAAGGCAGCGGCTAGTGCAGCTAGAGTAGAGGAAGTATTTAATACAGAAATAAGTATAAATTACTTAGATAATAAGGAGTTTAAGAAAGAAGATATTAGAGATGCTTCACTTATTAAATTTGATAATGTAGCCTTTTCATATAAAAATTCTAAAGAATATGCTATAAGCGATATTTCTTTTGAAATAAAAAAAGGACAAACAGTTGGTATAATTGGGGGAACTGGGGCAGGCAAAACTACTCTTATAAATCTTATACCAAGATTATACGATACGGCTAAGGGTCAAGTTTTTATTAATGGAATAGATGTTAAAAATTATCCTAAAACTGTGCTTGAAGAGAAGATAGGAGTAGTACCACAAAAAGCAATTTTATTTTCAGGAACTATTTTTGAAAATATAAGTTGGGGAAGAGAAAATGCATCTCTTGAGGAAATTAAAGATGCAGCTAAGATTGGTATGGCATCAGAATTTATTGAAAAACTCCCTAAAAAATATGATACAAATATTTCTCAAGGTGGAGCTAATTTCTCGGGAGGACAAAAGCAAAGACTTACCATAGCAAGGGCTTTAGTGAAAAAGCCAGAAATACTTATCTTAGATGATAGTTTAAGTGCACTTGATTACGCAACAGATGCAGCACTTAGGCAGGAATTAAAAGAAAATTCTAAGGATATGACGGTGCTTATGGTAACTCAGAGAATAAGTACTATAAAAGATGCTGATTTAATTATTGTTTTAGATGATGGAAAAGTAGCTGGCGTCGGAACACATAATGAACTTTTAGAAGAATCAGAAGTATATAAAGAAATATGTAATTCTCAGCTTTCAAAGGAGGCGGTATAGATGAAAAAAGGGACCTTATTTAGACTGGCGAGTTATGTGGGAAAGTATAAAATGTACATGTTTATATCATTAATATTTGCCTTAATAAGTAATGTACTTATAGCCTTTATGCCTCTAATTGTTGGAAAGGGAATTGATAATATAAAATCTCAAGGTAAGGTGGATTTTAATAATTTACTTAAAATAATTATTGTTTTGGCAGCAGTTTATTTAATTAGTTCTATTTTTACATGGCTTTTTACTGCAGTTGCGAACATATTAGCCTATAATACTGTACGTGATTTAAGGAATGAAGCTTTAAGTAAAATAAGTACACTTCCTTTAAAATACTTTGATGTAAATCCTCATGGTGATATAATGAGCAGGCTTACAAATGATATGGATGCTATTTCTGACGGATTGTTTCAAGGAATAACTCAATTCTTTCCGGCTATTGTAACTATAATAAGTTCAATTCTGCTTATGCTATCTCTAAGTATAAAATTGACAGGAATAATAATACTTATGACTCCGTTATGTTTTTTTATAGCATCATTTATTACAAAACGATCTAATAAAATGTTTAAGCAGCAGCAAAATACTGTTGGAGAATTAAATGGTTATATAGAAGAAATAATAGGGAATGAAAAAATAGTAAAATTATTCGGATATGAAAAAAGAGCAGAGAAGAAATTTTCCGAGATAAATTCAAGATTATATAATTGCGGACAACTAGCACAATTTTATTCTTCATTAACAAATCCATCAACTAGATTTGTTAATAATATTACATATGTGTTAGTTGGAGCTGTAGGAGGATTACTTGCAGTTTTAAGTGGTTTAAGCATAGGTACAATTTCAAGCTTTTTGACTTACTCTACACAGTTTTCTCAGCCTATAAATAATGTAACCGGGGTTGCAACACAGCTTCAAGCGGCATTTGCTTCAGCTGAAAGGGTATTTTCAATTTTAGATGAGATTCCAGAAAAAAAGGATAATGAAGGAGCTAAAAAGTTCGAGCATTGCGAGGGAAATATAAGCTTTAATAATGTATCATTTTCATATAATAAAAAACAGCCTCTTATAGAAAATTTTAGTGTAGATATAAAAAAAGGAAGCACTATAGCAATAGTAGGACCGACAGGTGCAGGAAAAACAACAATGGTTAATCTTTTAATGAGATTTTACGACATAGATGGAGGAAAAATAACCATAGATGGTAAGGATATAAACAAAATGAAAAGAAATGATGTTAGAGGTCAATTTGGTATGGTGCTTCAGGATACTTGGCTTTTTGAAGGGACTATAAAGGAAAATATAGCCTATGGAAAGCCTGATGCTTCTATGGAGGAAATTGAGAGTGCTGCAAAGAAAGCATATATTCACAATTTTATAAAAAGGCTTTCAGATGGATATGATACAAGGATAACAGAATCAGGTGGTAATCTTTCAGAAGGCCAAAAGCAGCTTTTAACTATAGCTAGAGTAATGCTTATAAATCCACCAATGCTTATACTTGATGAGGCAACTAGCAGTGTAGATACGAGAACAGAGATAAAAATACAAAATGCTTTTCTTAAGATGATGGAAGGGCGTACAAGCTTTGTGATTGCCCATAGACTTTCTACTATCAAAGATGCAGATTTAATTTTAGTTATGAAGAATGGGCATATAGTAGAAAGGGGTAAACATGAAGAGCTTGTAAATAGCGAAGGTTTATATAGAGAAATCTATGAAAGTCAATTTAAAAATGCTGTATAAAGTACAAATTCCAGGTCGAATAAGATCTGGAATTTCTATTTTTGTATTATATAAATTTTTATTTAAATTACGATCTGTAACTCCCATTAATTTTCACATAATCATAGGTTAAATCGCAGCCCCAGGCAGTTGCATTAAATTTACCATTATTTAAATTAACCTCTATTATTACATGATCACCATCCAATATTTTTTTAGCGGCTTCTTCGTCAAAATTTAGTCCTGTACCTTTTAAACAGGTTTCAACTTTTGAATCATTATTAGAGAAGGAAATATCTACTTTAGAAGGATCGATTTCTGCAGCACTGTATCCAAGTGCACATATTATTCTACCCCAGTTAGCATCGCTGCCAAATACTGCAGCTTTTACTAGATTTGATGTTATAACTGATTTTGCAGCTACTTTAGCATCTCTTGAAGATGAAGCACCGAATACTTTAGCTTCAATTAATTTTGTAGCTCCTTCTCCATCTTTTGCTATCATTTTAGAAATTTCTACATTTACATAGTGAAGAGCTTTTTTAAACACTTCATAATCAGAGTTTTCTGAGGATATGAGTGTATTACCAGAAGCTCCATTTGCAAGTAATAAAGCCATATCATTAGTACTTGTATCTCTATCTACGGAGATCATGTTATAGGAATCCTTAACACTTTCTTTTAATGCCTTATTTAGCAAATCTTTTGTTATATTTGCATCTGTTACTATAAAACTTAACATTGTTGCCATATTAGGATGAATCATTCCAGAGCCTTTTGCAATAGCGCAAATTGTAACCTTTTTTTTATCAAGCATAAATTCTACAAAGATTTTTTTTTGTACAGTATCAGTGGTCATTATTGCATCTATAGCTTTGTTAGCATCACTTTTGGGAAGTATTGAAAAAGCTTTTTCTATTCCGAACATAACCTTATCAATCGGAAGGGGAACTCCTATTACACCTGTTGAAGCCACTAAAACTTCTTCTGGCTTTATTTTTAGATGTTTTGCTGTGCATTCAGCCATTAGATATGCCTTTTCATAGCCATCATCACCCGTACAAGCATTTGCATTTCCACTATTAGCTACTATAGCATATATGTTTTCTGATTCTATATGTTTTAAATCTAAAAGAACAGGAGCAGCCTTTACCTTGTTTGTAGTAAAAGTTCCAGCAGCTATGCAAGGTTTTTCGCTGTAAATTACGCATAAATCACTTTTATTATTACCTTTAATTCCTGATGCAACACCTATTGCTTTAAAATAAGGAACATCTGTAATATTTTTATTATTTAATACTTTTATTGTGTCCATAAAACAACCTTCTTTCATAAAATATTAAGGAAACATAGGGGTTAAATCTATTCCAGTTTTTTCAGCTAAACCGTACATTATGTTCATGTTTTGAACGGCTTGACTTGCAGCTCCCTTCATTAAATTATCGATAGCTGATAAAACTATTATTTTGTTTGTTCTTTTATCTATTCTTATTGCAATATCGCAGTAGTTAGAGCC
Organism: Clostridium acetobutylicum ATCC 824; assembly: GCF_000008765.1. NCBI lineage: Bacteria > Bacillati > Bacillota > Clostridia > Eubacteriales > Clostridiaceae > Clostridium > Clostridium acetobutylicum. The sequence goes on along the minus strand of NC_003030.1, from coordinate 2,498,075 downwards.
TTTAACCCATCTTGTTTCAGGTAATGTATCTATAATTCTTATAAATGGTTCATTCTTATAAAATTTTTTATAGATATCATATACTTCATTTAATTCTATTTCTTTCTTTAAGTTGCTGTAGCAAACAGAAAGAATGCCTCTATTCATAGGTACTAAATGAGGAGTAAAGGTTAGAGTTATTTTTTCTTTAGCTTCATTAGTAAGAGTTTGCTCTATTTCAGGTGTATGTCTATGTGAAGCGACACCATAAGCTTTAATACTATCGTTACATTCTATGAATAAATTATTAGTGGAAGCCTTTCTACCTGCACCAGATACTCCTGATTTAGCATCTATTATTATGGAACTTGTATCTATAAGATTATTCTTTAAAAGAGGAATAAGTGCAAGGGAGGATGCTGTTGGATAACATCCTGGATTTGCTATTAAATTTGAAGTCTTAATTTTTTCTCTGTATATTTCAGAAAGACCGTATACGGCATCTTTAAGAAGTTTTTTACACTCATGGTTAATGTTATACCATTCTTTATAAACCTCGGCAGACTTTAGTCTGTAGTCTGCTCCTAAGTCTATGACTTTAACCTTTTCTTCTACGGCCTTTTTTACAATAGAAAAAGTTTTTCCAGAAGGTAGAGCAGTAAAAAGGATATCTATATTATCCAAATTATCTTCAACTTCATTATCATCTATGCATAAATTTTCAATTACATTTGTAAAATTACCATAGGTAGAATTAAAGGATGAATTACCATGGCTGTGAGATGCTAAAAAAACTAAATTTACATTTGGGTGATTATTTAGTAACCATGTTAAAACTTCTCCTGCATACCCTGTAGCACCTATTATGCCAGCTTGTATCATATAAAATCACTCCAGTTTCTTTTATTTTGTTTTAATTATACATAAAAAAGTATAATTATTCAACTAAAATTCATGAAGAACTTGAATATTTATAAAGTAATGTGTATAATTATTCATATCAATAAAATTAAGGTTGGTGTTCAAAATGAAAAAAATGCAAGAACCTATAGAAGATCCTTTATCTAAACTTACGCAATATAGTGGAAAGACATTCGTGATAAAGTATGGTGGAAGTATTATGAAAAATAAAAAAGCTGAAGAGGCTTTTATAAAAGATGTTAAATATCTTAGAAAGCTAGGAATTAATATAGTTATAGTTCATGGAGGCGGTCCTGAAATTTCTAGATGGCTTGAGCTCTCAGGAATAGAAAGTAGATTTGTTGATGGACTTAGAGTTACTGATGAGAAAGTAATAGAAATAGTTCAAATGGTGCTTTCAGGGAAAATAAATAAAAAATTATCGCTTCAATTTAATATAGATGGAGTTAATGCTGTAGGCTTGAGTGGAGTGGATAATAAACTTATAGAGGCAACTAAGAAATATGTGTATAAAGGTAATGAAACAATAGATATAGGTTATGTTGGAAAGGTAACCAAGGTAAATTCAGAGTTTATAAAAGAGTTACTTAAAGGTGGACAGGTGCCGGTAATAGCACCTATAGGATGCGACAATAAAGGTAATGTATATAATATAAATGCTGATTATGCTGCAGCTTTTATAAGTTCAGCTTTGGATGCAGAAAAACTTATAATATTAACGGATGTAGAGGGAGTTTATAGAAATATTAATGATCCTCAGAGTATAATTCATGAGATAGATATTAAAGATGTTAATTATTACATTAAGGAAGAAATAATAAAAGGTGGAATGATACCTAAGGTGCAATGTTGTGCTAGTGCTATAGAAAATGGGACTAAAAATGTGCAGCTTATAGATGGAAGAAATGATCATTGTCTTATAAATGATATTTTAAATTATAGAGGTACAATAATTTCTTATAGGAGTGGTGTAAAATGTCAAAAAGCTATTTAATGAATACTTATGGAAGGTTTAATGTTACTTTTGACAAGGGAGAGGGAACAAAGCTATATGATAAAGATGGCAATGAATATATAGATTTTGTATCTGGGGTGGCTGTAAATTGTTTAGGACATTGTAATCCTTCAATTGTAAAGGCTATTGAAGAACAAAGCAGTAAGCTAATGCATGTGTCAAACTATTACTGGAATGAAAACGCCATGGAATTAACTGAAATATTATGCAAGAATAGTGAATTTGATAAGGTGTTTATGTGTAATAGTGGTACAGAGGCAATTGAAGCAGGACTTAAACTGGCAAGAAAATATGCTCTCCTCCATGGGGATGAAAATAAAAAAGAAATTATATATATGGATAATTCGTTTCATGGAAGAACTATGGGAGCACTTTCAGTTACAGGACAACCAAAATATCAAGAAAGCTTTAAACCTTTAATTGGAGCTGTAAAAAGTGTTAAATTTAATGATTTAGATGACATAAAACAAAAAATAAGTAGCAAAACTGCAGCTGTTATAGTAGAGCCAATTCAAGGAGAAGGTGGTATAATTCCAGCTAAAAAAGAATACTTAAAGCTTCTTAGAGATTTATGTGATGAAAATAATGCTCTTTTAATTTTTGATGAGGTTCAGTGTGGAATGGGGAGAGTTGGAAGTCTTTTTGCATATCAAAAGTTTGAGGTAGTACCGGATATAGTTTGCATAGCAAAGGCTCTTGGAGGAGGATTTCCAATAGGAGCAATGCTGGCAAAAGAGAGTGTAGCTTCTTCATTTGTTCCAGGGGACCACGGAAATACATATGGAGGAAATCCACTTGCATGTGCGGTTGCTATTGCAGTGCTAAAGGAACTCGTGGATAAAAAAGTTGTTGAAATAAATGTAAATGAGAAGAGCAAATATCTATTTGATAAATTAATGACATTAAAAGAAAAATATAAGGTTATAAATGATGTTAGAGGAATGGGACTTCTAATTGGAGTGGAAGTAGCTTGTGATGTTAAAAAAATAATAAATAAATGTTTTGAAAGTAAACTTCTCTTAATTACGGCAGGAAAAAATGTAGTTAGATTTTTACCACCTCTAAATGTTAGTTTTGAAGAAATCGATAAAGCTCTAGGTATATTTGAGGAGAGTATAAAGTAGTATATAAGTTGTAAATGGAGAATATAAAGCTTAATAAGTTTTATATTCTCCATTTATATTTGGTACAGAATTAAAATTTATACTGCGTCTTGTTTTAATTCTTCTAAAGCTTTTGAAAGTTGATCAGGGCAAGATGTGCCTTTTCCTCTACAGTCTATTCCCTTTAATTTTGATATAGCCTCATTGACAGACATACCTTCTATTAATTTGCTTACACCTAGGGTATTTCCAGGACAACCACCTAAAAAATCGACCTTCCTTATTATATTATCCTCAACATCAAAATGAATTTCTGATGCACAGACACCTTTTGTTTTATATACATGTTGCATTTATATCAGTCCTTTCATAAGTAAAATTAGTACAAACTTATATCTGTATAAAATATACATTAAAAATAACTTATATGTCAATATTATTATAACAATAACCATCGAAGGTTCATATTATATTTATTGTGGAAAGGAAGTGGCAAAATTGTGAGTTCTATTTGTGTGTGTAATTCTGGTTCAGATGATTTATCTGTTATAGATTTGGATACATTAGAAGAGTCCTCAAAAATTAGTTTAAGAATCCAAACCGGCAGAATTGGACCTCATGGTATTTGTAGGTATAATGATGACATAGTAACCTCAAATACTTTTAGTAATACTTTATCTTTTATAAATTTTAAGAGTAGAAAGGTATACAAAAGCTCATTTATAGGTATGCATTGTAATGACCTAAGGATATTGGGAAATAAGGCATACGTTATATGTGGTGATTCTAATAGTATTATAAAATATGATATTAAAAATGAAGCCATAGAGGAAATAATTCCATGTGGATACATGCCTCATAGTATAGATTTTAATGTTAAGAATAACATGTTTGTAACATCTGATATGGGAAGTTCCAGTATTACAATTTTTAAGGAGGGAAGTTCTAGTTATATAAAAAGAATAAAAGTGGGAGAATATCCTACAAAAGCTGTTTTTACTAAGGATGGAGAAAAGGTAATAGTTTGCGAAAGCAATATAGGCACAGACCACAATGGAACTATAAGTATAATACCTCTAAATAATATACAAAAAAGATGCAGTATAGAAGTTGGCAAATGGCCTGTTGATATATTTTATGACAATAATATCTGTATTGTGTCAAATTTTGGAGACAGTACTATTAGTATAATTAATTTAGATGAAGAAAAGGAAATGAAAAGAATATATGTAGGAGGTATGCCAAGAGGAGTACTGAAAAAAAATAGTATAATATATGTAGGTGACAGCTATAACAATAGTCTTATTTGTATGGATATGATTTCGGGCAAAAAAAAGGTAATACCAATAGGAAATGAACCTACAGGTATTATTTTTGTTTAATCATTGGTAAGAAGGTTTATTATTTTATTGTATATTTCTGAAGATGAACTTTTCCATTTATTGCAGAGGTCTCTAGCTTGTTTATTAGAAACAACATTTAATTTTATATCTATTAAAGTTATGTCGTTTTCAATGGCTTTTAAATCTACGATAAAACTATTTTTGTTTGCTATTGTATAATCAGCCGTAACACTTATAGCATTTTTTATATTGTGAAGGTTAGAAGATATATATTTATCTATTAAATCCTTTTTATCTATACTGAGCCTATTTATAAATAAGTTTAAAACTTTTGTACCGCTATGAGTAATGGAAACACTGTGTTTATTATCTTTCTGTTCTGATTTAACAAAATTTGAAGATATAAGTTCGGAAATATACTGCTGAAGTATAAAATAATTCATAAAATTGTTTTCAAGAATTATTTCGGTAAATTGATTTTTCGAAATTGGAAATTCTAATTTATGTAATATATAAAGCAAAAGAAGTTTGTTTTCAGCTAATTCTAAAGTGTCTTCAAACATCTTTTTTCCTCCTTAAGCATATTATGAAAAACGATAATTAACGCTCGTAATTATCAATATAAATATTATAACATAAAAAGCACCATATATAGGTGCTTTTTTTTATAAATAATCATTATATTATGTTAATTTGTGTTTAATAGGAATTTTAACATCCTTTTTATCACCTACAACATTATCTTTTTCATATTCCTTAAGCTTTGATTTTTGTAGGTCAACTTCTCTTGCCATATATCTATTCTGTATATTCAAATCTCTTGAAGAAAATTCTTCTTTATGACCACGTACATTTGTAAAGGTTGTTTGTCTATTAGGCATTTTGTAACCTCCTTAAAATTTGATATATGAGAATCAGATGTTTATTAAGTTATGCTGTTAAAGATACTTTAGGTTTTAACAACGATAACTTAAGTTTTATCTATGATTCTATAAATAGTTTTTGTGTTTTTTTTATATTCATTCATATATTTTTTTTTAAGGAATAAATTTGTATAGATATGGATAGAAAGGAGGGTAAGGTTTGCATGTAATATATGCTAGAAAGGTATGCGTGAAAAAGCTATTTTTTCCCATTTTTCTTTTAATTTTTTGTGTAGGTATTTTTATGTATATGCATAAAAATAATATAGGAGTTTTTGTCGATAAAGATAAAAAATTACCTATATATTCTGTCGATACTAAAGATAAAAAAATAGCTATAACATTTGATTCAAATTGGGGTAACGATAACACCATGAAGATTTTAGATGTATTAGATAAATACAATGCTAAGGCGACTTTTTTTCTTATAGGAAGATGGGTAGAAGATTATCCTAATGAAACAAAAGAGATTTATAGAAGGGGAAATGAGATAGGTAATCATTCATATAAGCACTTAGATATGACTACAATGTCAAAGCAAAATATAAAAAAAGATATAGCTATGGCTGATGAGAAGATTTATTCGGTTACAGGAACCAAAACAAAGGTTTTTAGATGTCCATCAGGTTCCTATGATAGTTCTACAATTGAAGTAGCAGAAAGCACAGGACATAAATGTATACAATGGAATATTGATAGTATAGATTGGAAGGAACAAGGTCAGAATGTAGAATATGATAGAGTTATTAAAAATATTAAACCAGGATCAATAATACTTTTTCACAACAATGCAAAATATACTCCAAAGAATTTGGATAGAATGTTAAATAAATTAAAAAGTGATGGGTATAAATTCGTGAGAATATCTGACTTAATTTACGATAATAACTATTATATTGATTATATGGGCAGGCAAGTAAAAAAATAGGCTATTGAAATTAGGTGTAAAATTGTATTATAATGGAAATAAAGTTGAGCAAAAAATTAAATATTTTATATTTAAAGTGATAATTAAATAACTAAGGGAAAGAAGGGTTATAATGGATAACTTAATGTTAAATAATAAGCTTTATCTTGAAGGAGTAATTGCATCTAAACTTGAATTTAGTCATGAAATGTATGGGGAAGGTTTTTATAATTTTTATCTTGATGTTCAGAGATTAAGCGATGCCAAGGATAGATTGTTTGTAACTGTTTCAGAAAGGTTAATTACAGGGATGGACTTAGATGTAGGAAAGGAAGTAATTGTAGAAGGGCAGCTTAGATCTTATAATAAATTTGTTGATGGAGCAAATAGACTTATACTTACAGTTTTTACACGTAATATTCAATATTGCAGTGAAAGAAGTAAAAACCCTAATCAGATATTTTTAGATGGATTCATATGCAAAAAACCAGTTTATAGAACAACTCCTTTTGGGAGAGAGATATCTGATATGCTTTTAGCTGTTAATAGATCCTATAACAAGTCAGACTACATACCCACAATAGCATGGGGTAGGAATTCTAGATTTTGCGAGACTTTAAAGGTAGGAGACAATATAAGAATATGGGGAAGACTTCAAAGTAGAGAATATCAAAAGAAAGTGAATGAAAAGGATACAGTGAAGAAAACAGCATATGAAGTTTCCATATCTAAGATGGAAAGAGTTGGAGATGAAGAAAATGCTGAGGAAGCTAATATAGTTAATATAGGTATTGAGAATGCTCAAGACAAGAAGGTAATTTAGAGCAATATAATAAATTTCACCCTTTACCTAGAAAGTAAAGAGTGAAATTTGTATTTACTATTTTCTTAAATCATCCATTATTTGAGTCTTATCTTTTGTTTTATCATCAACTTCTTTTATTATTCTAGCAGGAGTTCCTGCTACAACAACACCAGAAGGAACGTCTTCAACTACAACTGAACCAGCAGCTATAACAGAATTAGCACCTATCTTTACTCCCTCTAGTATAACAGAATTAGCGCCTATTAGAACATCATCTCCAATCTCACATGGTGATTTGCTAGGTGGTTCTAAAACTCCAGCAATTACAGCTCCAGCACCAATATGAGCTCTTTTTCCTATTTTACCTCTAGCACCAACGACAGCATTCATATCAATCATAGCACCTTCGCCTATTTCTGATCCTATGTTTATAACAGCACCCATCATTATAACAGCATTTTTTCCTATGGATACCTTATCTCTTATAATAGCTCCAGGCTCAATTCTTGCATCTATTTTTGTCATATCAATTAAAGGTATTGCTGAGTTTCTTCTATCCTGCTCTATTTTGAATTTTTTAATTTTATCCCCATGTGATTCTAAGAAAGCTGATATTTTGTCACTTTCACCAAATAAAATGTAAAAGTCATCTGTTCCAAAGCAGTCAATATCATCTGCTGTACAGTCGCCTAAGTTACCATTTACGTATACTTTAAGTGGTGTTGTTTTTTTTGCCTCTTTTATGTATTTTGCAATTTCGTATGGATTTGTTAAATCGTAGTTCATTTTAAATAGCCTCCTGTATTAATAAAAATAATATTTTATGTATCATAACCTTTTTAAAAGATTAAGAATTGACACTATTAAATGTGAGTTGTATTATTATTAAATAATAGCGTAAACCACATTTATATTAGAATTATACCATAAATTGAATTATTGTATAACTTTAATATCGTAATTTTATAAATTATAAAAGTGTTCAGGATAGTAACTCTAAATGTATTTTATAGGGGGCATAAAAATGGAAAGTAGTAAAATATCTAAAGGTGCTAATAGCATACAGATATCAGGGATAAGAAAATTTTATAATAAAGTTATAAAAGTTCAAGGGGCAATATCTCTTACATTAGGTCAGCCGGATTTTCCTGTACCGGACAAGGTGAAAAGAGCAATGGTAAGAGCTATAGAGGATAATAAGACTGTATACACATCCAATGCAGGAATAGATGAGCTAAGAAATGAAATAAGCAAATACCTAAAGAGATTCAATATAAACTACAGCAAAGATGAAATATGTATTACAGCAGGAGGAACTGAGGGGATATTAGATATATTCCAAGCTCTTTTAAATAAAGGGGATAAAGTTTTGGTTCCAGATCCGTCTTTCCCTGCATATGCTAGCTGCACGAAGCTCTTAGAAGGAGAAGTTATAACCTATGGACTTTATGGAAGTGAATTTTCAATAGATTTTAACGAACTAGAGAATAAAATTAAAAATGAAAAGCCTAAATTTATGGTTTTATCATATCCATCTAATCCTACGGGAACTGTTATATCTAAGGAAGATAATGAAAAATTACATAAAATTATAAAGGATAATGATATCATAGCGGTTACAGATGAAATGTATAGTGCCTTATGTTACGAGGATGACTACTATTCAGTATCACAGTATGAAGACATCAGAGAAAAGGTTATTGTTGTTAGTGGATTTTCTAAGACTTTTTCTATGACAGGATTAAGAATAGGATATGTTTGTGCTGAAAGTAGTTTTATGAGTAGTATTTTAAAGGTACACCAGTATACAACAACTTGCGCACCATCAATATCTCAGTACGGAGCTTTAGAGGGACTTAAAAATTGTGATGAAGATGTTCAATACATGAAAAATGAATTTAAGAAAAGAAGAGATTATGTGTATAAGAGGCTCAAAGATATGGGATTTGAGGTAAGACTTCCTAAAGGAGCATTCTATATATTTCCTGATATATCACGTTTTGGAATGACAAGTGAACAATTTTGCGAAAAGCTTCTTAATGAGGCTAAGGTGGCAATAGTTCCTGGATCTGCATTTGGTGAAAAAGGTGAGGGATTTGCTAGAATTTCATATGCATATAGTAAAAAGGAATTAGAGGAGTGTATGAATAGAATAGAAAAGTGGGTAGAAGTACAAAATAATTTATAACAAAAGAAATTAATATTAAAAACACCCAACCCAAAGAAGGTATTGGGTGTTTTTGGATTGCCAAGATAGAGGTTACTTTAAGCTCATGAACATAATGGGCTTCGCCCAAACTTTCATAGGTTTACATTCCGAGGACGTCGTTCATGTCGTAGAGTCCAGGGCCTTTATCACATATATACATACATGCTTTTAAGGAACCAGCAGCAAATACGTCTCTTGATTGAGCAGTATGTTTGATTTCAATTGTTTCGCCTTCGCCTGCAAATATCAAATCATGTTCACCTACAATACTGCCACCTCTTACAGCATGAATTCCTATTTCATTGTGCTTTTTCTTGCTTACGCCTTCTCTTCCATAAATATAATCAATCTGTTCTGATATAGCATTTTTAATAGTATCTGCAAGTAGAAGTGCTGTTCCACTTGGAGAATCAACCTTTTGATTGTGGTGTTTCTCAATTAACTCAATATCATAATTTTCATATAAGATAGAACTTACACTTTTTAGAATATTGTTTACTATATTCACACCAATGGACATGTTTGCAGAGCGGAAAACAGTATGGCTTTTGCTGAATTCATTTATTTTATCAATTTGTTCATTTGTATATCCAGTTGTACAAAGTACTATAGGTAATTTTTTTTGAGATGAATATTTAAGTATTTCATCTAATGAATCAGGTCTTGAAAAATCTAGTATTACGTCACAATCTACATTAACTTCAGCTATAGATTTAAATACTGGATAGCCAGTGTTTGATTTTGGAAATTTATCCACTCCAGCTGATATTGAAGCGTTGTCGTAATTATTTGAAAGATTTGTTATTGCAGTTCCCATTTTGCCACCGCAACCGTTTAGTAAAATTTTAACCATTTTTGTTACCTCCGTTATTTTATAAGACCATAGCCTTTTAAATCTGTTTTTAATGTATTTAAGTTCTTTTCATCCATACTACATAAAGGAAGTCTAAGGGGACCTGCATTAAAATTTAATAGGTTCATAGCTGTCTTTATTGGTATAGGATTTGTTTCTATAAATAAACTATTTGTAAGGGAAAGGGTATCCAACTGAAGATTTAAGGCATCAGTGGTTTTTCCTTGAAAATAAGAGAAACACATATCATGGACAGTTTGAGGAATTATATTAGCGAGTACTGATATAACACCGGAGCCTCCGAGAGAAAGTATAGGTACTATTTGATCGTCATTTCCAGAATAAATATCAAACCGATCTCTACAAAGAGCTTTGATTTTTGCTATTTGACTTATATTTCCGCTTGCTTCTTTTATTGCGCATATATTCTTAAGGTCTCTCATTGCATACAAAGTTTCAGGAAGTATATTTAATCCTGTTCTTCCTGGTACATTGTACAATATTATAGGAATATTTATATTATCATTTATAGATTTGAAGTGTTCAATAAGACCTTTTTGAGTAGTTTTGTTATAATAAGGTGTTATAACTAAAACACCATCTACGCCTATCTTTTCTGCCCATATACTCATTTCTACAGAAGATTTTGTATTATTGCTTCCAGTACCAGCGATAACAGGTATTCTCTTATTTACTGTTTCTACTGTATATTTTATTGTCTCTTTTCTTTCATTTAAGGACATAGTAGAAGCTTCACCTGTAGTTCCGCATATAACAATAGCATCTGTTTTGTTTTTTATATGCCATTCTAATAATTTTTTTAATTCATCGAAGTTTACTCCATCTTGTGTAAAAGGTGTAATAAGTGCAACAGCTGATCCTTTGAAAATACTCAATCATAATCACTCTCCTTAATTACATATTGTTAGCTTAAAATGATGACTGTTAAAATCAAAAGACGTATATTTATATACATTTAATTGATGTAGAGTTAACTTAATTCAGTATAAAAGAGCCAACATTTATATGGATACTACAAAGATAAGTTGAATTAAGTTCCCTATATTATATCATTTTACCATTATAAATGATACAAATTAAATTACTATAATATATATAACTAATTATATAATTTAGTTAGAAAAAAATATAGAGAATAATAAATATTATTGTTTGTATATGTAATAACATATAAATCAGTGAAATATAATGTAAATGCGAAGCATTAATATTATTAAAAAAGCCTATTTAAAACATAATATATAATGTAAATATTCTAATAAATTTATAAACTTTTAGTAATTGACACTATATAAGAAAAGTGGTAACATAAATCATATTAAAAAAATTATATATATATTGACACTTATTATATTCAACTGGTAATTTATGAAAAAAATTTACATAAAAGACAATTACTTTATAGAAAAAAGTAAATTGTTTTAAAGGCTTTGCGCTATTTTGCTTAAATATTATGTATAAAGTTAAAGAATAAAGGGAAAAAGGGGGATAAAGATGAAAAAATGGCATATGATGTCATTAATTGCTTCAGCAAATGTCATGATATTTCTAACTGCATGTGGACAAATTGCTGTGAACAAAAATACAAATAACTTTTCAAAAACTACTGTACAAACAATAAAAGCATCACAACCGTATAAGGTTCCTAAACTAGCCGAAAAGAGAAAAGATGAATTAATAGTTGGTATAGAGAAGCCTGATGATGGAAAAATGGTACCTTTGAATTCGGGGTCCGTTTATAATCAGTATATGTGGGAGATGATGTATGAATCTCTTGGAGATGTAGATGAAAAGGGAGAGCCTATACCAGGAATTGCAAAATGGGATATATCAAAAGATGGACTTACTTATACTTTTCACATAAAGGACAATGTTAAGTTTAGTGATGGAACACCTCTAACTGCTCAGGATGTGGAATTTACCTTCACTTATTTATGTGACAAGCTATGTAGTAGTATTACATTTGACCCTTCAACAGTAGATATAAAGGGTTGGAAGGATTACTACGATGGAAAAGCAAATAAAGAGCAGGAATACAAATTAAAGATTCCAATACTATAAGTTTTCAACTTGAAAAGCAAAATACATCAGCTATATATTCTCTTGCAAGAACACTTGTTTTACCAAAAAAATATTTTGGTAAATATTACAAGCAAGGAGATGTATCGTCAATAGAGGCCGCAGGAGATAAGCCAATAGGCTCGGGACAATACATTTTTAAGGGAAGTAAATCTTGCGAGGAATATGATTTTGAGGCCAATCCTAACTATTGGCGTGGAAAACCAAAAGTGAAGAAAGTGATATTAAAAGTTACTAATCAAAATAATGCAATGCAGATGATTAAAAATGGTGAGATAGATTTAAATGAAATTAAGCCTAATGATGAAAATATAGAAGAAATCAAAAGTTTTCAATTCGCTGATTTAGTAACATTTCCTGCGAATGTGTATGGATATATTGGAATAAATATCAATAGAGATATGTTTAAGGATAAAAGAGTACGTCAAGCTTTAACTTATGGTTTAGATAGAGAAAGTATTGTAAAAAATATCTTTGGAAATTATGGATTAATATGCAATGAGCCTCAATCTATAGCCTCTTGGAATTATAATAACGATGTAAATAAGTACAAATTTAATACTAGTAAGGCTAATAAATTGCTTGACGATGCAGGATGGAAAATAGGAAATGATGGCGTTAGGGAGAAAGATGGAAAGAAATTTCAAATACATTATTTAGCTAGCGCTGAGAATCCAGTTAATGATATTCTTGTTCCAATAATGAAGGAAAATTATAAAAAGCTAGGTGTTGAAGTTTTAGTGGATTCAATGGATTTTACAAGTGTTAACGTTAAAGTTCAAAATAATGATTTCGATATGTTCTTTATGGCGGGAAGTCTTAGTGCAAATCCTGACCAATCTGTAGTGTTTAAGACAGGGGGAGCACAAAATTTCTTTGGATATTCTAATAAAGAGCTTGATAAGGAAATGTGTAATTCATTAAAAGAACAAGATTTTGATAGTAGAAAAAAAGATTATCAAAAAGTATGGAAGATAATAAATGATGATATGCCAACCATATTTATGTATCAAAGAAATGATATGTGGGCAATAAGTTCAAGAGTTAAAGGTATTGATATTACACCTTATAAGGATTTTACAGCATCCTTATGGAAGGCGAAACTTAAATAATTTTTTATGTGTCTGGTGTTTTTATCAGGCACAATTTTTTATATTTACGGGGGAATTGGTTATGATTCGATATATAGTAAAAAGACTGTTTTTCATGATACCGATAATAATTATAACTTCTTTTATAATATATATGATATTTACACTTGCACCTGGTGATATAGCTACGTCTATGAATATAAGTCCTAAAGAAAAAGCTGAAATGAGACATAAATACCATCTTGATGAGCCTAAGGTAATTCAATATTGTAAATGGCTTTATGGAGCGTCTCATGGTGATTTGGGTAGGTCGTATAAATTAAATCAGCCAGTGAAAAGTGTAATTAATAAGTATATATGGAACTCTTTTTATCTTCAATTTGCATCTTTTATACTAGCAATATTAATAGCAATACCAATTGGAGCAATATCTGCAATAAGAAAGCATTCGATTTTTGATTCTGGATTTACTGTATTTTCTTTAGTGGGAATTTCCATGCCAACCTTTTTCTTGGGACTTATATTAATGAAGTGGTTTGCTGCAGATTTGAATATATTTCCTGTTGAAGGAATGACAGCAACAGGGGAGAATTTCCATGGGATTAAAAGACTTTTAGATATACTATATCATATGGTGCTACCATGTGCAGTTTTAACTATTGTAAATGCTGCAACACTTATAAGGTATGTACGAGCTAGTATGCTAGAAGTTATAAATAAGGACTATATAATTACAGCAAAAGCAAAAGGTCTAAATGAAAAAGTAGTAATATACAAGCATGCTCTAAAAAATGCTATGATACCTTTGGTGACTATATTCGGTATATCTATTGCTAATTTGTTCACAGGAGCTATAGTTACTGAAGAAATATTTGGCTGGCCCGGTATTGGAAAGTTATCTTTAGATGCTGTTTTGCAAAGAGACTATCCTTTGCTTATGGGGATAAATATGATTGTTGTAATTTTAACATTTGTGGGTAATTTGGCTGCAGATGTATTGTATGCAGTCATTGATCCAAGGATAAAATATAAGTAGGTGTTCAGATGAAAAGGAATATAGGATTTTATAAAATAGTATACAGCAGGCTTAAAAGAGATAGAAGAGCATTATTGGGATTGCTAATTTTATTTATAATTATAGCTTTTGCGTTTTTGGGACCTTTTTTAAGTAAATATGGGGAAGATTATATTAATTATTCTAATATTAAAAGTGCACCATCTGTAGAACACATTCTAGGAACAGATAAGGTTGGGAGAGATGTACTTACACGACTAATGTATGGAGGAAGAATATCAATAATGATAGGTATATTTTCCGTTTTGCTACAAGCAATTATGGCAGTTATACTTGGCATTGTTTCAGGATATTATGGAGGCATGCTAGATACTTTAATTATGCGATTTACAGATGTAGTTATGTCAATACCAGTTTTACCCATATTGATAGTTTTAGGTGCAATATTTTCTGATATGAAGATTTCAGATAAGGAAAGAATATTTTTAATTGTTGCGATTTTGAGTATACTTCAATGGCCGTCTTTGGCACGTATTGTAAGAGGAGAAGTTTTAAAATTGAAAAATAAAGAATTTATGCTTGCTGCTGATATATTAGGGATAAGTGATAGAAGAAAAATGTTTAGTCATATTTTTCCTAATGTTCTTCCACAAATCATAGTTTTCTCTACACTATCTGTAGGAGGGAATATTATGATGGAGTCAACCTTGAGCTTTTTAGGACTTGGGATTACAGAACCATCTGCATCTTGGGGAAATATGATACAGGTTGTGGGAGATTTTTATACCTTTGATCATTATCCGTGGCTTTGGATTCCTCCAGGAATATGCATTTTTCTAACTGTTATGTCAATAAATTTACTAGGAGATTCTCTAAGGGAAGCTGTTGATACTAAATAAAAAGTTATATTTTATGGTGGACATTTTTTGTTATGTAATTTAATATAGTTTGTGGGATAATAGCAAGAGGAGTGTTTTTAGTGAGAGGTGTTAAAGACCATTCGGAATTTAAAGATGAAAATGTTCAAATCGGATTTAAAGATAAACTAGCGTTTATAATTGCTGCATTTGAAGCCTTTTTACCAATTTTTTTATTGGTTATAGGAGGCACTTTTTTGGTAATTCTATTGCTTTTAAAGCTTTGGTTTTAAATTTTATGCTTAGTTTATAAGCGCTTCATCAACCATTTTATGATAAAATAACGGCGGATTGATTTCTTCTCATAAATTAGAATAAAAAACGTTATTATGAGCAAAATAGTATAGCGTGTTAAAATTCTATTTATACTATTTTGGAGGGATTTATATGGGGAAAACACCGCTTAAAAAGGTGATTAAGTCTAAAATAAAATCACATAAGGAGCTTACTGAACTAGAGAAGCAAAGAGAAAAATTAAAATATGAGATAGCTGAGGAATTAGGATTAAAGGACAAAGTCGATAAATATGGATGGGGATATTTAACTGCTGAAGAGACTGGAAGGATAGGTGGCATAATGACAAGAGTTAAAAAGAACTTAAAGATGCCTAAAAATGAGGAAATACTAAAAAACTCCAATAATTATAATTGAGGAAGGTGCATAAATGAATTGTTATAATAAGTTTGCACATATTTATGATAAGCTTATAAGAGCTGATGTTGATTATAAGAAATGGAGCGATTTTATAATTGAAAAGTGTGTAGAAAATAATTTGGTGTTTGATGATTATCTCGATTTAGCCTGTGGTACAGGAAATCTTACAGAAAATTTATGCCCTAAGTTCAAAAATACATGGGCAGTAGATCTTTCTCAAGAAATGCTTTCAGAAGCAGAAAATAAATTTAGGAGTCAAGGATTAAAACCAAGACTAGCATGTCAGGATATATCAAATTTAAATATTAATAGAAAATTTGATCTTATAACTTGCTGCCTTGACTCTACAAATTATATAATAGATAGTGATGATTTGAAAAAATATTTTAAAGCTGTGAGTAACCATTTAAAAGAAGGTGGAGTTTTTATATTTGATATAAACTCATATTATAAACTCTCACAGGTTTTGGGTAATAATGATTTTAATTATGATGATGATGAAGTTTTTTATTATTGGGAAAATCAATTTGAAGATGATTTAGTGTCAATGTACATAAGTTTTTTTGTGAGAGATGGTGAGTTTTATAAAAGATTTGATGAAGAACATGAAGAAAGGGCGTACAAGGAAGAGGATATAGAAAAGTATTTAAAACATGGACAACTTAATATATTAGATAAAGTTGATTGCTATAGTAATAAAAAAGTTGAAAAATTCACAGAAAGAATAACGTATTTAGTTAAATTAGGAGGTAAAAGTAATGGCAGATAAATTAGTTAAAGCAACTGCTAAAAATGGAGATGTTAGAATAATTGCAGCCATAACAACAGATATGGTTAATGAGGGGGTTAAAACTCATAAGTGCGCACCTACAGCAGCAGCGGCTCTTGGTAGAATGCTTACTGCAGGAGTTCTTATGGGAGCACAACTTAAAGCAGAATCTGACAGCATTACTCTTAAGATAAATGGTGGCGGAATAGCTAAAAGTGTAACAGTAACATCTTATAGCGATGCTCATGTAAAAGGATATATAGCAAATCCTAATGCAGATTTGCCTGTTAATAGTCAAGGAAAACTAGATGTTGGAGGAATTATAGGAAAGAATGGAAATTTGCTTGTAATTAGGGATATGGGGTTAAAGGAACCATATGTCGGTCAAGTACCTATATATACTGGTGAAATAGGTGATGATATTGCATATTACTATGTGAATTCGGAACAAACACCTTCAGCAGTTGGCCTTGGAGTGCTTGTAGATAAGGATTTATCAATAAAAGCTTCAGGTGGATTTATAATACAGATGATGCCAGGAGCAGACGACTTAGTAGCCGATCTTATAACCTATAGGCTTCAAGAAATACCTTCAATAACAGATCTTATAGCCAAAGGAATGTCCGTAGAGGATATACTAGAGTTTATTTTTGAAGATATGGATTTGAAAATATTAGATGAAGGTATAGTTCCTGAATACAGATGTGATTGTTCAAGAGATAGAGTTGAAAAGGCACTTATAAGTATTGGAATGAAGGATTTAAAAGAGATATATGATGATGGTAAACAGGAAGAAGTAGTATGTAACTTTTGCAACAAAAAATATGTATTTACCAATGATGAGGTAGGAAGTCTCATAAAAAGATTAGAAAATAATAAATAACATATTGACATATAATCTATTTTGTTGTATAATTTTTCTTGTCTTGATTAAGACGTATGTGTGGGCGCTTAGCTCAGCTGGGAGAGCATCTGCCTTACAAGCAGAGGGTCACAGGTTCGAGCCCTGTAGTGCCCACCACTTATATGTCTAACATGGTAACTTGGCTTGGTAGCTCAGCTGGTTAGAGTGCTGGCCTGTCACGCCAGAGGTCGAGGGTTCGATCCCCTTCCAAGTCGCCATTTTGGCCAGATAGCTCAGTCGGTAGAGCAGAGGACTGAAAATCCTCGTGTCCCTGGTTCGATTCCTGGTCTGGCCACCATGTTTTTATAGTGCGGGAGTGGCTCAGTGGTAGAGCGTCACCTTGCCAAGGTGAACGTCGCGAGTTCGAATCTCGTCTTCCGCTCCATAGCATAGGGCGCTATAGCCAAGTGGTAAGGCAGAGGTCTGCAAAACCTTTATCCCCAGTTCAAATCTGGGTGGCGCCTCCAATTTACTTAGAATAGCTTACAAAAGGACTTATAAAAAAGTTCTCTTGTAAGCTATTTTGCTTTATTATCAAGAACTTTAAGGTGTGCGCACTGAAAAAATGGAACTATGCAGGGGGAATATATGTGAATTATGATGTTTATACAGGCATACTTAAGATGACGGACAAGTTTAGAAAAGATAATGACTGCATTAGAATTAGATATATTTATGATGGTAAGGAAGCAAAGGAGTTAAAAGATAAGTACCATATTGATGAAGTAGCTGGAAGAGTTAATGAAGAGAATATGGCAATCAATCTTTTAAATTGGTTATCTGACCATGTATACCATAAAGGGGACTATGGTAATAAATATAGTGTAAATAATGCGTTGGATTTACTGAGTTATTCTTATAATAAAGGATCTAAATAGGGCATAAATTGCCGCGGCTTTATCTATTATATTGACGGAGTGCTGTCTTGCTATGGGGATGAAAGCTAGGATTGTATATCTAATACCGTTTTCTCCATATGATGGTGATAACCATGTTGTATGCGAAGTGTTTATTAGTGAGAAAAGGAAATGGATTATGTTAGATCCAACGTACAGCGGATATATCATGGATAACAACTATAACATATATAGCATTTTGGAATTAAGATATGCTTTAGCTAGTAGGACATCAATTAAGTTCAGTGAAAAATTTAATTATAATGGTGACTATGAAATTGATTTTAAGGAAATGGGAACATACTATGCTAAAAATCTATTTTATTTAAGTTGTAGAGAGATACAAACATTTAATTCTGAACAATTAAATGATAATAGAATTAGGGTATGATGTGAAAAAATCAATGATTATTAATGTTGATTTTAAAGTTGAGAAGTGGGGAAATAACCCATGGATACAAAGAAAAATAGAATTTATAAATAAAAATAATTTAGTATATGCTAGTGATAGTGAACTGAGAAAATTACCTTAATATAAGTGGATTAAATATATAATTATTTGAAAAAACAATAAATAAAACTGCCCTAGTTTAAGGGCAGTTTTATTTATTGTTTTTTACTGATGAAGGAAGTAAGCAAAAGCATCTATACCAGGAGCGTCAAGTAAACTCCTTATATGAACATCGCTTCCTTGATTATCAGCAACATATGCCATAGTATGATCGTCTGGATTAACCCAATCCAAGAACATATAAGTATGAGTTGGATAAGTTAAACCATCATTAACAGTAAAGCATATACTTCCAGGTGTCAACAAATCTTTATTTGTTTGTTTTGTCCATCCTTTTCCAAGTAGGAAGTTAGTATATTGTCCTGTATTACACATTGAAAGAGGAATGCTGCTGAAACCTACTGCTCTAAGAGCTGTACTTGAGAAGTATACGCAGTTATTCTCATTAATTCCACCGTGTAATTGTATAGCAGTTTTGTTCGTACTTTGTATGTTGGAAGCATAGCTTAAGTACTCAGCACCTTTAAAGTTTATTGTATTTAAAAGTGAAGATGAAGGTTGAGTGGAAGGTACAGTTTGTACTCCGTCATCGTAGGATACAACTATTCTTATTCCTTGTATCCTAAGACCTAAACCTATGGTACCTGCTGTTTGGCCATCACTAACCCAATTCATCCAACCTATTCCTTGCACATCTACTTGATATTTTATTCTATAACCAGGAGCATTTACAAGTTGAATTTTTAATGCTTCTAATCTAAGAGATTGTCCAGTAGTACCTGCAAGAGCACCGTCATAAACAGGATCCATCCATCCAATGTTTTGTACATGTGCTTGATATTGAATTTTTGCACCAGCTGGTGCATTTTGAAGGTTTACTTTAAATGCTTCAAATTCAAATGGTTTTGCATTTGTACTTATTATAGTTCCATCTGTAACTGCATCTTTCCATCCGATATTTTGGATGTGTGCTTGGTATTGGACGTGAACATCTTTTATTATTCTGATTCTTAAAGCTTCAAGTCTTAAACCTTGGCCAACAGTACCTGCAAGAGCACCATCGTTAACCCAATTTTGCCATCCAACATTTTGAACTTGAGCTTGGTATTGAATAATATATCCAGGCATGTTTTCAAGGTAAATTTTAACTGCTTCAACTCTTAAAGCTTGTCCACCAGATCCGGATTCATCACCATCATACACGATTGGTTGCCATCCAAGATTTTGAACTTGAGTTTGATATTTTATTCTAGCGCCTGATGGAGCGTTAAGCAGCTGAATTTTTAGGCCGTTTAAAGTTAAACCTTGACCTACAGTGCCAGCAGTTTGAGAATCGCTAACTGGACTTTGCCATCCTTGACCCTGTACATTAGCTTGATATGAAACAGATATTCCATCAGTTTGTGTACTTTTAACTGTAACGCTGCAAGAACCAGTTTGGTTTCCATCAACTGAAGTAGCAGTTATATTGGCAGTTCCTGCACTTATAGCTGTTACTTTTCCGGTATTGTCCACTGTGGCAACGGAATTATTTGAAGATTTCCAAGTAACATCTTTTTTTGTAGCATTTGTAGGTAATATATTTGCTGTTAAAGTATCTGTGTCTCCTACATTTAGAGAATCAGTGGTTTTACTTAGGCTTACACTAGCTACAGTAATTGGACTAGTAACAGTAATATTACTAGAAGCAGTTAAGTTTCCGTTAACTGTAGCAGTTATAGTAGCAGTTCCTGCACTTATAGCTGTTACTTTTCCATCAGCATCTACTGTTGCTACAGCTGTATTAGAAGAATTCCAACTTGTGGATGCTATCCATGCATCTGTAGGATTTGTAGTTGCTTTTAATGTTGTAGTATTGCCTACTACTAAGTTAGATTGATTTGGATCAACTGATATTGATTGAGCATCTGGTGATTTCACAAGTTTAACCTCTAAGGCTTCAATTCTGAGGCCTTGACCGCTAGTACCAGCGATGGCACCGTCTTTAACCCAATCTTGCCAACCTATATTTTGCACATGAGCTCTGTACTGAATTGAATATCCAGGCATATTCTCTAATGAAATTTTGAAAGCTTCCATTCTAAGACCTTTGCCAACGGTTCCTATTAAATCAGGACTATAGACTGGATTCATCCACCCTATGTTTTCAACATGAGCACTATATTTTATTTTGGCTCCAGCTGGTGCATTTATAAGGTTTATTTTAAATGCTTCAACCCTTAGACTTTGTCCAACTGTTCCTGAAGTATTTCCTGCTGTTTTAATATCCTGCCAGCCTATGTTTTGAATTTGTGACTGATATGTAATATCAGGAACTGCAGTTGTTGTGTCGGCTAATACATTTGTGCTAAATCCTAAAAGCATAAAAAATAAGCCGACAATGAATGTTGTACTGAAAAGTTTTTTCGTTTTAATCTCCCCCCTTAAGTATATGTTTGTCTTATTAAAGCACAGCAAATATATTTTTAGACAAAAATACTACTAATTACTTCTACAAAAAAAGAGAAAATCCTTCACAATATTAAATAAAAGTTTAATATTTATGAAGAATTTTTTATTATATAGTATAAAAAGATGAATTATATATATAATTCATCTTTTTTGTAATATTTATGAAGCTGATTTATTTCCAAATCCATATAAGCTTTTTTTCTGGTATATAAATACTGCCATAAGAATAGGAAGAATAAGGGACAATACCATCATAAAAGAAAAACCTGAATGTACAATATTATAAATTATAGATACTATTTCAGATAAGAAATATAAATATACTCCCAAAGCTTTTTTGTTAAGAATTAAAATTATACCTATAACAAGAACTATAACAAGAACTAGTGATATAGCTATAGATGCATTAGTTACAGTACTGGCAGACTGGCCACTTTGAGCTAATATATTGTTGATATTGTCCTTGGCACCTAATAATATAAGGGAACCAATAAGAGTAAAAGCTGCTCCTATAAAATGAAGAACAGATATAGTTATGATTCCAGCTCCTACTTTTGAGTCGTTTTCGTTTTCCATTAAAATACCTCCTAGAATATATAATTATATGAGTATTATAACAAACATAACAGATGTTATCAACATGTAATATTGAAAAAAATAGATTATATTCTATAAAGTAACTTAAAGCTAAAAAGGTAAGCTACTATACAAGTATTGGGCATATTTCATTTAATTTAATAGATTAAATATCTTAAAAAAGCACAAACTTATAACGTAAATTCAATACAAGTTAAATTTAAAGGAGGTAGTTGATTATGTCAAGAAGAAATAACCAAACATTAGTACCAGAAGCAAGAGGAGCATTAGATAAGTTCAAGATGGAAGCAGCTAAGGAAGTAGGAGTAAATTTAAAACAAGGATATAATGGAGATCTTACTTCAAGAGAAAATGGATCTGTAGGCGGACAGATGGTTAAAAGAATGATTCAAGAATATGAAAGCAGCCTTAAATAGTAAGTTTTAATTAAATTGATTCACACAGACTGCCTCGATTGAAAAATTCAATTGAGGCAGTCTTATTTTATATAATATTAATGATTAATACAAATGATACTTCCTCTATCTACAAGTTTTTCATTACTAAGATATATTGGTGTTATATTATGTTTGTTTAAAAAATTCAAAACCTTATTTTTAAATTTATATTTCTCAAGAGATCCATAAAAGGCAAGAAGATTTTTGCCAATTAGACCGCAAGTACCGCCTATAAAACCGTAATCAAAACCAGGAAGAAGAATATCACCAGGAGGAAGAAGTAGGACATCCAAATTAAAGGCCGAAGAAGCACGTGCAATACCTATATCACTTGTAATAATTGCAGAATCGCTTATCACAGCTGTTGAACATTTTGTATAACCTTGCTTTACATTTATAATAGTTTTTTTAGAAATATGATTATGAAGTATTGGGTCTGTATGTTTGATATTATGTATAAAGAAATTTTTTAAAACTACACCATTTAGTGCTACATCATATGGATATTCTTTTTTAAAGGTGTTAAAAGATTGTAGTACTTTGATATTTAAACACTCAAGAGATGAAATGAATTCTTTAGGCAGATTTTTATAAGCAATAAGCAAAGAATCAGATACCTTACAAATAATTTCATCAGGATGAGATGAAATAGCCTCAGAAATATCATTACAGGTAGGAGCAAAAATTAAATTCAAATCTAGTTTTTTCAAATTATTTCTTTCAAGTTCATTTATTCTATTATCTACAATAACAGTTTTCAAAAAAACACCTCACAATAAATAATATATTAATATAATCTATTATATCTTTTTATTAAATTAAATGCATATAGTTAATTTTTTAGATGCATACTAACTAAGATTGGATTTATATTTTTAGAAATAAATATGAATTTGCATTACATCCAATTAGAAAGGATTGGTAAAATGCTTATTAAAACTATAGTGGTTAAGGATAAAGTTAATTATGTCATAAGCAGTATAGAGGAAATAAAAGATAACTTAAAAGAAGAAAATATAAATATTGGTTTATGTGAAAGTATGGAAGAAGACAGTCATTTTATAAAAATTATGTGTAACAATTATGAATATGATCATACTGTTAAGAAAAAATTTGATAGGTGTTTTGCTAAAGTATTATACGATATTATGGCTATAGATTTCTGTATGATGGGTTTAAATGATATATTAGAAGATTCATATTTTTTTCTAGACATTGATGAAATGAGCGAGGTAAGGGAAATTTGTATTAACGAAATTTTAAAAGATAATATTATAAATGATGAGGAGATATTTTATATAAATAAAAAGAATAAAATTTTAGATAAAATAAACAAGTGTATTAATGAATATGATGAAATAAATGTAACTGGTTTTATAACATTTAGAGCAAAAGATATAGTTGAAAGTTTAAAAGTTATAATAGATAAGGTAATAGAGAGATATATGATTGAAAAAGAGTATGATGAGTTTATAAAACTCCTTAAGTATTTTGTTGAAATGCAAGAAAGCAAGCTTGAGATCGTTAATATTTATGTGATAGAAAATGGAGACTATAGACTTACAGATATAAATAATAATGATATAACTGATAAAGTAATGGTAGAATTTTCTGGCGCTAAGTTTAGAAGTGATATAAATGAAGATGATATATTAATAAGTGGTTTGATAACTGCATGTCCAGAAAAGATAGTTATCCATGATATTGATAAGTTCTTGAATAAGGAAATTTTAAATACTATACAAAATGTCTTTGAAAACAGAGTAACATATTGCAGTGAAATTACTATGGGTAGAACATAGAGTGTAGATAAAGAATAAACATATATTAATAATATAATTGTAAAAATTAATTTTGTATTGACTTATTATTTCTATTGGAATATAATTTTACTTAAATAAAGGCTTTGAAAAGGAAGAGTAAGCAAATTACTGTTTTAAAGAGAGGGAATTATTAGCTGAAATTTTCCCAAACGTGTATTGTTGAAAACCACCTTTGAGCTGAGTGTTGAATTATAGTAGGCATTTCCGCATATCTGCGTTATTGATTTGAGTGAAAGGAAGGAAAGATTTCTTCTTTTAATTTGGGTGGAAACACGGTAACTCGTCCCTTGTATGGGAGGAGTTTTATTTTTTTTGATAAATAATTTTTATAGGAGGAATTAATATGATTAAAGTAACACTTAAAGATGGAAAAGTTATGGAGTTTGAAAATACAACAACTCCAGGCGATGTTGCAAAAGCAATAAGTCCAGGGCTTTACAAGAAGGCTATTTCTGCTAAAATCAATGGAAAGAGAGCAGAATTAATGACCAACATTGATAAAGATTGCAATCTTGAAATACTTACTTTTGATGATGAGGATGGAAAATGGACATTAAGACATACAGCTTCACATATATTGGCTCAAGCTATAAAAAGACTTTATCCTGAAGCGAAGCTAGCTATAGGACCTGCAATTGATTCGGGATTTTATTATGATATCGATGCAGATTTTTCATTTACAGAAGAGATGTTTGCTAAGATAGAAAAGGAAATGAACAAAATAATAAAAGAAAATCTTAAGCTTGAAAGATTTGAGTTGCCTAGAGAAAAAGCTATAGAATACATGGAAGAGAAAAAAGAACCTTATAAGGTAGAACTTATAAAAGATCTTCCAGAAGATGCTGTAATTTCATTCTATAAGCAGGGGGAATTTGTTGATTTATGTGCAGGACCTCATGTTGAATCAACTGCAAAGGTCAAAGTTATAAAACTTATGTCTGTAGCAGGTGCTTATTGGAGAGGAAATGAAAAAAATAAAATGCTCCAAAGAATATATGGAACTGCATTTACTAAAAAAGCAGATCTTGATGACTATATAAATATGCTTGAAGAAGCTAAGAAGAGGGATCATAGAAAAATAGGAAAAGAATTAGACTTATTTACTATGCATGAAGAGGGGCCTGGTTTTCCGTTCTTTCATCCAAAGGGAATGGTACTAAAAAATCTTTTACTTAATTATTGGAGAGAGGTTCATGATAAAGCTGGTTATGATGAGATAAGTACACCTATAATATTAAATGAAGCTTTATGGCATCAGTCAGGCCACTGGGATCATTATAAAGAAAATATGTATTTTACCAAGATAGATGAAGCTGATTACGCTATAAAGCCTATGAATTGCCCAGGATCAATTCTTGTTTATAAGGATAATATACATTCATATAGAGAACTTCCTATAAAGCTTGCAGAGATAGGACTTGTTCACAGACATGAAAAGTCGGGAGCACTTCATGGACTTATGAGAGTAAGATGTTTTAATCAAGATGATGCTCATATATTTATGACTAAAGAACAAATAACAGAAGAGATACTTGGAGTAATAAAGCTTATAGATTCTTTCTATAAAGTATTTGGGTTTGAATATTATGTTGAATTATCTACAAGACCAGAAGATTCAATGGGAAGTGACGAAGATTGGGAAGCAGCTACAAATGGACTTATAAATGCACTTAATGCTGCAAACTTGGAGTATATAGTTAATGAAGGAGACGGAGCGTTCTACGGACCTAAAATAGATTTCCATCTTAAAGATTGTATAGGTAGAACATGGCAGTGCGGAACAATACAGCTCGATTTCCAAATGCCTGAAAGATTTGATATCAACTATATTGGAGCAGATGGAGAAAAACATAGACCTGTTATGGTTCATAGGGTTGTTTTTGGAAGTATAGAGAGATTCATAGGTATTTTAATAGAACACTATGCAGGTGCTTTTCCAACTTGGCTTGCACCAGTTCAAGTTAAAGTAATGAATATAACTGACAGTCAAGTAGAATATGTTGATGCTATAAGTGAAAAATTAAAAGAAGCGGGAATAAGAGTTGAAAAAGATGTTAGAAATGAAAAGATAGGATATAAGATAAGAGAGGCTCAACTTAAAAAAGTTCCTTACATGATTGTAATAGGGGATAAGGAAATAAAAGAAGGTATAATCTCAGTAAGAAGCAGAAAAGAAGGAGATTTGGGATCTATGAATATTGAGGATTTCATATTTAGAATAAATGCAGAAGTTAAGGAAAAAATAAGTTCAATCTAATTGTTGACAAAGTAGCTAGTAGGTGGTATAATTTATTAAGTATTGAAGAAGAAACTTGCCGTTTCTCACCTTACAGCAAAGCTAGTAAGGTTAAAGATATGCAGCTTATTTTGCTATGTATATTTGAGACGGTGAATAACCGTCTTTTTTTATTATAAATATATGTATATTTGTTGAGTTTTCGGAGGTGAAAATCATAAGTAAGAATAAAAATTTTATTGTAAATGAGGAAATAAGACAAAAAGAAGTTAGAGTAATAGGTGATGATGGTTCTCAGCTAGGAGTAATTCCTACAAGTGAAGCTTTAAAATTGGCTGAAGAGAAGGAACTTGATTTGGTTGCTATGTCACCTAATGCTGTTCCACCGGTTTGTAAGATAATGGATTTTGGTAAGTTTGTATATGAGCAAACTAAGAAGGAAAAAGAAAATAAGAAAAACCAAAAGATTGTAAATGTTAAGGAAGTAAGATTAAGTGCATCTATTGAAGAGCATGATGTTCAAATAAAATCAAATAATGCACGTAAATTCTTAATAGCCGGTGATAAAGTTAAGGTTGCAGTAAGATTTAGAGGAAGACAAACTGACTACGCATTTAAAGGTAGGAAGATACTTGACAATTTTTTTGAAAAGATAAATGATGTTGGCGTTATTGAAAAACCAGCAAAATTAGAAGGTAAAAATATGATAATGATATTAGCACCTAAAAAAGCTTAATAGTATAGGAGGAAGTACACATGCCAAAAATGAAAACTAAAAAAGCAGCAGCTAAAAGATTTAAAGCTACTGGAACTGGAAAGTTAAAAAGAGGTAAAGCTTTTAGAAGCCATATACTTACTAAGAAAAGTACAAAAACTAAAAGAAACCTAAGAAAAGGTGGATACGTTTCAGAGACACAAGAAAAAACAATGAAAACATTGTTACCATACCTATAATAGGAAAGGTTGAAGGAGGTTAATTTAGTATGGCTAGAGTAAAAAGAGCAGTAAATGCACGTAAAAATCATAGAAAGGTTTTAAAACTTGCTAAAGGTTATTATGGTGGAAAAAGTAAGTTATTTAAAACAGCAAATGAATCAGTAATAAGAGCACTTAGAAATGCTTATGTTGGAAGAAGATTAAGAAAAAGAGATTTTAGAAAGCTTTGGATAGCAAGAATAAACGCAGCAACAAGAATAAATGGTCTTTCATATTCTAAATTTATAAATGGAATAAAATTAGCAGGAATTGATATGAATAGAAAGATGCTTTCTGAAATTGCTATAAATGATCCTAAAGCGTTCTCAGAATTAGTTGAAGTAGCAAAAAAACAAATTAACGCATAGTACTTATTTAATGCAGCCACTTGTGGCTGCATTAATTTTATAAAAAAGAAGGAAGATAAATTGGATACAGTAATAAAAAGTAAGGAAAACTCTATTATAAAAGAAGTAAAGAAGTTGAATGAAAAAAAGCATAGAGATTTAAAGAAAAGTTTTATTGTAGAGGGCTTAAGGTTTGTGAGAGAAGCTCTTGAATCTGATTTTAAAATACAATATTTGTTTGTTTCTGAGAAAAACTACGATAAATTTATTTTAAAAGAGCTTAAAGAGCTAATAAAAAAGGAATTTCAGGTGATTAAGGTTACTGAAAGCATACTGAAAGATATATGTAATACACAAACACCTCAAGGTATAGTGGCAGTAGTGCAATATAAGGAAGTAGCTTGGAAATTAACTAAAGGATTTTATATGCTTGTAGATAAGGTTCAAGATCCTGGGAATATGGGAACAATAATAAGAACTGCAAATGCAGCAGGAGCTTTAGGAGTTATAATTACAAAGGGAACAGTTGATATTTATAACAACAAAACACTTAGGGCTACCATGGGATCTATATTTAAAATACCCATAATATTTGAGGATGATAATTTTTCAAAGATAAAGGAACTTAAGAAAAACGGATTTAAGATTATTGCAAGCTCACTTGATACAGAACATAATTTTTATGATGTTTCACTTAATGAAAAACTTATTATTGCAGTTGGAAATGAAGGAAATGGAATAAGTGATAAAATAGTAGATATAAGTGACACTAAGGTTAAAATACCTATGCCAGGAAACGTGGAATCCCTTAATGTTGGAGTGGCGGCTGCTATTATGATGTTTGAATATGTTAGGAAAATGATGTAGGTTTTATTAAAAATTTTCATAAAGTATTGAAAAAAGATTTTTATATGTTATAATAAAAGTCAATATTAATAATAAAAACATTGAAAGAGAGAGTAAATATAATGAGACTTTAAGAGAGAAAAGGTTAATGGCTGGAAGCCTTTTTAAGTTTGAGTTATATTGAAGTTCACTCTGGAGTTCCATTTGCGAAATGTGAGTCTTACAAATTAGTAAATGGCGGTTACATATCGTTAAAATTTTGAGTGGGTTATCCAATTTGGGTGGTACCGCGGAAATTCTCCGTCCCTTTTATTAGGGGCGGTTTTTATTTTATATAAATGGAAAGGAGTTTACAAATTCAATGAAAGAGAAACTTGAAGCTATAAAAGAGAAAGCCTTAAATGAATTAAAAAGTGCAGTAGACAAAAAGAATATTGAAGAAATAAGAGTAAAATATCTTGGAAAAAAAGGTGAGCTTACTCAAATATTAAGAGGTATGGGGGCTCTATCTTCAGAGGAAAGACCAATCATAGGAAAACTTGCTAATGAAGTTAGAAGTAAGCTTGAAAGCCTTATTGTAGAAGCTAGTGAAAAAATAAAGGATGCAGAAAAAAAGACTAGACTTGAGAGTGAGATTATAGATATCTCTATGCCTGGAAAAAGGCAAACTATAGGTCACAGACATCCAACCTACTTAACATTAAATAAAGTTGAAAATATATTTAGAGATATGGGTTTTGTAATCGAGGAAGGACCTGAGGTTGAGTATGATAAGTACAATTTTGAAATGCTCAATATACCTAAAAATCATCCGGCGAGAGGAGAACAGGATACCTTTTACATAAATGATAATGTGGTATTAAGAACTCAAACTTCACCAGTTCAAGTTAGAACTATGCTTAATCAAAAGCCTCCTATAAAAATGATTTCTCCAGGAAAAGTGTATAGATCAGATGCAGCAGATGCAACACATTCACCTATATTTTATCAAGTTGAAGGCCTTGTTGTGGATAAGGGAATAACTTTTGCTGATTTGAAGGGGACACTTGAAACCTTTGCTAAGAAAATGTTTGGAGAAAATGTAAAAATGAAGTTTAGACCACACCATTTTCCTTTCACAGAACCTTCAGCAGAGTCAGATGTAACGTGTTTTGCATGTGGAGGAGAAGGCTGCAGAGTTTGTAAAGGGGAAGGTTGGATAGAACTTTGGGGTTGTGGTATGGTTCATCCCAATGTTTTAAGAAACTGTGGTATAGATCCTGAAGTTTATAGTGGATTTGCTTTCGGTATGGGACTTGATAGAATAGTTATGCTTAACTATGGAATAGATGATATAAGACAGCTGTACGAAAGTGATATGAGATTTTTAAAACAATTTTAGTATTTTGTTAGGAGGATAAAAATGAAAGTACCTGTTAAATGGTTAAAGGATTATGTTGATTTTGATATAAATGCTAAAGAACTTGGAGATAGACTTACTCTTTCAGGTTCTAAGGTTGAGGAAATAATAACGAGTGGGGACGAAATAACAAATGTGGTTACTGGAAAAATATTAAAGATAGATCCTCATCCTGATGCAGAAAAACTTGTGATTTGCAGTGTGGATGTTGGCAAAAATGAGCCTATTCAGATAGTGACTGGAGCTCAAAATATGAAAGAAAATGATATTGTTCCAGTTGCACTTCATGGTTCGACTCTTCCTGGGGGCGTGAAAATAAAAAAAGGTAAGCTTAGAGGAGTAGTTTCCAATGGCATGATGTGCGCTAAAGAAGAACTTGGGATAGCAGATGAAGAACACGTTCATGGACTTATGATATTAGATGAGAATACTCCTATAGGAAAAGATATAAAGGAAGTTTTAGGACTTGATAATCCTGTTATAGATTTTGAAATAACATCAAATAGACCGGACTGCTTAAGTGTAATTGGAATAGCTAGAGAAACAGCAGCTACAATTAATACAAAGTATAGAAATGTAAAGATAGATTTTTCTGAAACAAAGGGAAGAAATATAAAGGAAGAGCTAGAGGTTGAAGTTAAAGATAAGTTATGTAGAAGATACATGGCTAGAGTAATTAAAAATGTTAAAATAGAAGACTCTCCTGCATGGATGCAAGAAAGATTGATGCTTGCAGGTGTGAGACCAATAAATAATATAGTTGATATAACAAATTTTGTTATGCTTGAAGTAGGTCAGCCAATGCATGCTTTTGATAAAAAAATGATAACTTCAAATAAAATAGTTATAGAAAGAGCAAAGGATGGAGAAAAATTTACTACTCTTGATTCTGAAGAGAGAAGCTTGGATTCAAATGTTCTTATGATAAAAGATGGAGATAAGAATTGTGCTATAGCAGGAATAATGGGTGGACTTGATTCAGAAGTTGCAGAGAACACTCATGAGATAATATTCGAATCTGCTAATTTTGATGGAACCAATATAAGAGTCTCCTCACAAAAGTTAGCCTTAAGAACAGAAGCTTCAGGAAGATATGAAAAAGATTTGGATCCTAATCTCGCTGAGATCGCACTTAATAGAGCTTGTACGCTTATTCAGGAATTAAATGCTGGAGAAATTGTAGAAGGCGTAATTGATATATATCCTGTTAAAAGTGAACCTAACATAGTAGAGGTTGATTACAATTGGATAAACAATTTCCTTGGAATTAAAATAAGTAAGGAGGAAATGAAGGAGTATCTTGATAGGTTAGAATTAACTACAGAAATAAAGGGAGACAAATTAGAAGTTTTTTCTCCAACTTTTAGATGTGATATAAATATAAAAGAAGATGTAGCGGAAGAGGTTGCCAGAATTTATGGATATAACAAGGTTCCTTCAACTACAGTCAAATCTCAAAGTATAAGAACTGGAAAAAGCAAAATTCAGCAAATAAAAGATGTAGTTACTGACATTTTAATTTCTAGTGGCTTGAATGAGTCTATAAACTACTCATTTGTAAGTCCTAAAATATTTGATAAAATACTGGTTCCTGAAGATAGTGAACTTAGAAATGTTGTTAAGATAAGAAATCCTTTGGGTGAAGATTTTAGTGTTATGAGAACTACAACTCTTCATTCCATGATGGAATCTCTTGCAAGAAATTATTCTCATAACAATGAGCTTGCAAAATTATTTGAAATTGGAAAAGTATATATTCCTTCAGAAAATGAAGGAGAGATTCCTAAAGAGAGAAATGTTATAACAATAGGTATGTATGGAAATGTAGACTATTTTGATTTAAAGGGTGTTGTGGAGAATTTAGTGGAGATTTTAGGAGTCAACAAGATTTCATATGCTCGTGAAAGCGAAAATCCTACTTTTCATCCAGGAAAAACAGCAGTTATAAAAATAAAAAATACTGTTTTAGGAACTTTAGGAGAAGTTCATCCTGATGTATGCGAAAACTATGAAGTGGAAGAAAGATGCTATGTAGCAGAAATAGATTTAGATTTATTACTTGAAAATGTATCATTAAGTAGAAAGTATAAAGCTCTTCCAAAATTCCCAACGGTAACGAGGGATATTTCAGTATTAGTTGATGAGGATATACTTGTCCAAGAAATTGAGAATGTTATAAAAAGACAAGGAGGAACTATACTGGAGTCCTTAAACTTATTTGATGTTTATAAGGGAAAACAGGTTCCTCAAGGTAAAAAGAGCGTGTCATATGCACTTACCTATAGGGATGAAAACAAAACACTAACAGATAAAGATGTAGAAAAGATTCAAAATAAGGTTATAAAGACTCTTGAGCACGTTTTAGGTGCAGAGCTTAGATAATTATTCTATAGCTTTTAAAATTTATCATATGGGGTTTCTAATTATAAAATCAAAGATATCTTAATTTAATAATTATAAGTGATATAACTTTGAGGTTGAGTTAGAAACCTTATATGTGTTAAAATATATCTAAAGTATATTGGTCAAATATCATATAAAGAACAAATAGACAATGTACACATAAAACTAAGAGGGTGTTTATATGAATATAATTACCATAACAATAAACGGCATGGAATATAATCTAAAGGGAGAAGAAAAAGAGGAGTACCTTAGAACCATTGGAAATTATGTGGATAAGAAAATTAAGAATATCTTGGAAAATAATGAAAGGCTCAGTACATCTGATGCATCTATATTAACTGCTATTAATGTTACTGATGATATGTTTAAGCTTGGCAGCGAAAATGAAAAGTTGGCAGATAGTATAGAACTCATGGAGAAAAAAATAGCGTCCTTTGAGGAAGTTGAGAGGAAGCTTAAATCTGAGATAGAAAATGCAAATATCAGAAATGAGGAACTCTTAAAGAAAATAGAAGAATTAAAAAATAATAATTCAAGTGATGAAATCTCTGTTTTGAAGAGTCAAATTAATAATCTTATAAATGAAAATCTTCAGGTTAAAGAAGAAAGTAAAAGGCATTTGCAAAACGAGGACAAGTACAAGAAGGAAAATAAAGAATTAAGATTTAATATACATACATTGAAGTACAAAATAATAGATTTAGAAAATAAATTTCTAGAGAATCAAATTCATTTAGCTAAAGCGAAAAAAGAAGTAGTTGAGGTACTAAATAACAATACTAAAACAAAGCATA
Source organism: Clostridium acetobutylicum ATCC 824 (assembly GCF_000008765.1). Lineage (NCBI taxonomy): Bacteria > Bacillati > Bacillota > Clostridia > Eubacteriales > Clostridiaceae > Clostridium > Clostridium acetobutylicum. The sequence goes on along the minus strand of NC_003030.1, from coordinate 2,464,849 downwards.
AAAAGTAAAAATCTCATTCAGTAATGAATGGGATTTTTACTTTTTATAATATAATCATATAAAGAGTCATAAAATATTGTAAGTAATATTTTAGGAGATTGATTTATGATATATCTTGATAATGCAGCAACAACATTTCCTAAACCAGATGAGGTTTATAATGAGGTTTTGGATTGCATGAAAAATTATGCCGCTAATCCGGGAAGAGGTTCTTATGATATGGCAATAAAGGCATCTCATAAGGTGACAGAAACTAGGGAAATAATAGCTAAATTATTTAATATTTCAGATTTGTTTAATGTGATATTTACTTGTAGTGCGACAGAAGCACTAAATATAGGAATAAAAGGCTTACTTAAGAGAAAAAATCATGTTATAACCACATGCATGGAACATAATTCAGTATTAAGACCTATAAGCCATTTGAAGAAAAAGGGAGTAGAGTGCAGTATAGTAAGAGCAGATCAATATGGGTTTATAAGTCCTAAAGAAATCGAAAAGTTGATTAGAAGTGATACAAAACTAATTGTAGTAAATCATGTATCAAATGTAACAGGAACTATTCAGAATATAGATGAAATAGGAGAAATAGCACATAAGAATGGAGTATGCTTTATGGTTGATGCTGCTCAAAGTGCTGGTGTTCTAAATATTGACGTTGAAAAAAGCCATATAGATATGTTAGCATTTCCAGGGCACAAGGGGCTTATGGGGCCACAAGGAACAGGAGGACTTTTTATAAGAGAAGGAATAAAACTTACAGAGTTTAAGAGTGGAGGTACAGGAAGCAATTCATTTTCAGTTGATCAGCCTGAATTTTTGCCAGACAGGTTCGAAAGTGGAACTCTAAATACTCCAGGGATTTCTGGATTAAATGCTGGAATAAAATTTATAAATAGTATCGGCTTAAAAAATATAGAGAAGCATGAGATGGAACTAACTGAATATCTTATAAGGAATTTGAAAAATAAAGATTATGTTAAGATTTATGGACATGAATTACAAAATAGAGGTGCTGTAGTTTCGTTTAATATAGATGGAATTGACAGTTCAGATGTAGCTGCAATTTTAAATGTAAAAGGTATTTGTGTTAGAAATGGATATCATTGCGCTCCATTAGTTCATGAAATTATTGGAACTAAAAATAGGGGTACTGTAAGGGTTAGTCCTGGATATTTTAACACCATAGAGGACATAGACAAATTAATAGAAGCTGTAGTTGAAATAAATAAAGGGAAAATATGAAAGTGATTTTATGAGGTGGAAATATGGATGAGCTTGAAAAATGGGTAAAAGGTTATTCTGAAAAAAAAGGAGTAAGCTACCAAGAAACTATAATTAAAGCTTTAAAATTCTATAGAAAATTCGTAGAGGATGGGAAAGTAGAATATTATGATTTAGGAAAGAAGTTGAATGAATTTATTAAAGAGAATCATATTATTTTATCTAGCGTGGATGATAATATTGATAAGGCTATAGAGACTCATAGAAAAGAGTCATTTTCAGTTGACATAGTTCAGGAAGTTGATAAAAAGGAAAAGTATCTAAAAAGTATGGACAATATAAGTTCAAGTCTTATAAACATAATATTAAGTGATAAAACAATAATATTAAGAATGTATGAGGATGCTATAGAGCTTGCATCTAGTATAGTTAGTTTTGAAAATTTAGGCACTGTAGATGCTAAGTATGTTTTTGTACATTATATTAAAGTAAATCCAAGTTATAAAAAAGCATATCAAATTATAGAAAAGGGCATAGCTGACGTGGCTAGAAAGTTTGGTGCACGTAGGATAGACAGAGTGGTTGCCGATACAGCAGTTAACGGCTTTAAAAACATTGGATATAATGAGCTTTATAGAAATTACTATTTGAAAATTAATATTGATAAAAGAAATTATAATTTTAGTGAATATGAAAAGTCATCGAGACACCATATTAGCAGTAGATATACAGCTGTCTTTAGAATGTATCCTGAAGGGTTTGAAGAAAAAGCGGCTATGAATAAACTTTACAAATTTACAACTAAAAGAGGAAAGTTTTATGCACAAATTGCTATAAGGGAAGACAAGGCTTCTGCAAAATTGTACTTTGATAAAAACAAATTAGATAAAGCAGACTATACTCAGAGTGTATACTATACACTAGTGAATTATCTTAATAAATCTAATGTGAAAAATTTATATACATTAATTGAGCAAAGGCATATTAATGTAATAGGGAGTATAGACAACGCCCGTAAAATAAAAGAGTGGGTTTGGATTAGAAAACTCCTCTGATGAAGGGGTGGATATGTTGAAAACAAAAGATCTACAAAATGAATATTTAGTGGTTTTTAAATCTCAAAATCATGCTATATATATATATAGTAAATTAAATGATAAAAAGATAAAAACCAAGATAATACAGACACCTTGTTCAATATCTACTTCATGTACGCACAGTGTTAGATTTAATGAAGAGAATGTAGATGCAGTGATAACTGAGATAAAAAATAGTAGCATAAAGATAAAAGGTATATATAAAATAGAAAGAAATGGTGCAAAAAAAACCTATAAAAAGATTCAGTTATAGTTTCTAAATTATATTTAAGGTATAAGAGATTTTACTTAAAAAGTGAAATCTCTTATTTTATTATTGCGGAAATTCATTATATGTAACCCGTAGTTTTAAAAACACATATAATAATTAAGTAAGTAAGAATAAGTTTGAAAAGGTATTATGAAACTTAATCTAGAAAGAGAAAAGAAAATATTGCTCAAGAATAGAAACAGATATAGATATTTCCATAAGCCGGGAGTATCCATAATAGTTTGTACTAATAAAATGAAGTATATTGAAAATATATTTTCTAATTATAGTAGAATTAACTACCCAATAAAAGAAATGATAATTATATTAAATAAAATGAATTTAAATATATCTAAATATAAAAAAGTTGCTGAAAGATTTTCGAATGTAAGAATAATAAAGAAACCTGAGAATGTTACGCTAGGTAAATGTTTGAACTATGGGGTAGACATTTCTAAGTATAATTATATATTCAAAATGGATGATGATGACTATTATGGAGAAAATTATATTTGTGATGAAATTACATCTCTTATATATACAAACTCGGATATTGTTGGAAAGGCATCTTTCTTTGTCTATTATGAGGGATACGGCAGGCTTGAAATAATGTATCCAGAAGGAAATGAAAAATATATACCTAATGTTGCAGGTTCTACACTTTTAATTAAGAAAAGCGTTTTTAATAAGGTGAGATTCAGAAATATAAGTTTGGCTGAAGACGCATGTTTTATAGAGGATTGTTGTAAACAAGGTATAAAAATATATTCTTGTAACAGATTCAACTATGTGTACTTTAAGCATAGGAGTTTAAACGACCATACATGGAAAATAAGTTCTGAAGATTTAATGAAGGTTACAAAAAAAGTTGGGAAGTATAAAAATTATTTGCCAATTGTAACAATTTAATTTTTTAGATTATATAAGGAGGATAATATGATAAATGTAACGAAAACTTACCTCCCTCCATTTGATAAGTATAGTGATTATGTTAGAAAGATATTTAATTCAGGAATTGTAACTAATAATGGTGAGATGGTAAGAAAATTAAAAAAGAGTCTTGAAGAATATCTTGGGGTTAAAAATATAGTACTTGTTCAAAATGGAACATTAGCTCTTCAAATTGCATATAAAATTTTAAATTTAAAAAAGGATATAGTAACAACACCGTTTTCCTTTGTGGCAACAACAAGCAGTCAAGTTTGGGAAGGACTTAATCCAGTATTTGTTGATATAGATAAGAAAAGCCTTAATATAGATACAAAGCTTATAGAAAAAAATATTACAAAAAGGACGTCAGCTATAGTGCCAGTTCATGTTTTTGGAAATAGTTGTAACATTGAGGAAATAGATAAGTTAGCCAAGAGGTATAATTTAAAAGTAATTTATGATGCGGCTCATACTTTCGGGGTTAAATATAAAGATAAAAATATATTGTCCTATGGAGATATATCAATAATAAGTTTTCATGCAACTAAAATATTTCATACCATAGAGGGAGGAGCTCTTGTAATAAACGATGATAAGCTCTATGAGAAAGCTATTTTATCAAGGAATTTTGGTATAGAGAGCGCGGATAGTATAAAAGATTTGGGAATAAATGCAAAAATGAATGAATTTGAAGCAGCCATGGGTCTCTGCCTTTTAGATGATATAGATAAGATATTTGAAAGAAGAAAAAAAGTGTATGAGAACTATATGAACTATATAAAAGGCGATATATACTTTCAAAGTCGTAGTAGAGACTGTACTTGCAATTATGGTTATTTCCCTATAATTTTTAAAAATGAGAATATCCTTAAAAGAGTTATGAAAGAGCTTATAAATGAAGGTGTACGCCCAAGAAGATATTTTTATCCATGCTTAAATGATTTATCTTATATAAAAGATTACAGAAAAGTTCCTGTGGCACAAGATATTTCAAAAAGGATATTGTGTTTACCTCTTTATGACTCTTTAAATATAACAGAACAAAATAAAATAATAAATATAGTAAATAGTGTTTTGAATTTAGGTGATAAATGTGAATAATATTAAAATTCCATGTATAGTGCTTGTATATTACGATAAAAAAATAATAGAAAAATCAATACAATTTTTATTAAAAGCTAATAGATTTATAGATATTATAGTTCTAGAAAATAAAAGTGTAAATACAGAAAAAATAAAGCCTTATTTAATGGAACTTGTTAAGAAAAAACAAATTTATATGTATGTTGAATTCGATGAGAATATAAGTAATAATGCGGTAGAAGAATTTTTTGATTCAAGAATAATTAATATTCATAAATGTGACAAAATTATTGTAACAGATGGAGACTTACAAGGTAATTCTAATGACTGGTTTTATGAAGAAAGAGATATTCTAAAAAGGCGTAAAGAAGTTTTTGCATGCGGCATAAATCTTAAGACTAATAACTTACCAATACAGCATTTTAGAGAAGCTAAAAATTGGATTCCTAAGAGCAGAAGAATATTAAATGACTGCGAAGAATGTGCAACAGGCAATCAGCTTCTTATGATGAGGTCTAAGGAATTTAAAGGCTTTTTACGTTACATGAAAAGAAATAAACTTAAATTTAAAGATTCAGAAATGCTTAAGTATTGTTATGATGTTTTAGGAAGGATATGGGTAAAAACTAAAAAAAATAAGGTGAAGCATCTTACATGGGATTTGTATTCTAATTTGAGTAACTCCTACACAAGGTATAAGTTATCTAAATCTCATAAACAGCATTGGTATCATAATAAGTATTGCGATTTTACTGTGTATTGTTTTAATGGCAGTAAGAAAATTACTTATAAATAAAAAGGTGATATGATGAATGATGAAATTAAAGTAAGCGTATTAATTATAACTTATAATCAGGCAAGGTTTATAAAAAAAGCTATAGAAAGTGCACTTGAGCAAAAAACAAAATTTAAATATGAAATAATAGTTATGGATGATTGTTCTAGTGATTCTACAATTAAGATAGCAGGTAAATATGCTGAAAAGTACACAGACATAATAAAAGTTTATTCCAATAATAAGAACTTAGGTATAACTAAGAATTATAAGGAAGGTTTCAAAAAATGTAGAGGTGAATATATAGCGGTACTTGAAGGTGATGATTATTGGAATAATAAGCAGAAGCTTCAAATTCAAAGTAATTTTTTAGATAGGCACAAGAACTTTTCTGCGGTATTTAATAGATATATAATTTATAATGCTATAAATAATTCTAAAGCAACACAAGCGTGGAGATCAAATACTTCATATGAAACCATAACAATTGAGCAACTTACACGAGGTAATGTTATAGGTAATTTTTCAACATGTATGTATAGAAAAAGTTGTGTAGATAAAGTAAAAGAATCGCTGTATGATATGCTTGTATATGATTGGATGTTTAATATGGTAATAGCAGAACAAAAACCTATAGCGTATTTACCTCAAATATGTTCTGTGTATAGAATTCATTCTAGAGGAACTTGGATGGGAAACAGTGTAAAAAATAGACTTGCACTTACAATAAAACTTATAGATGTTTATAATGCTTTTTTTGGGTTTAAATATAACTCTAATTTTAAGTTGCTAAAGAAAAATGTATACAAACAATTGATAAATTAGTGAAGGAGCAATCTATATACACAGAAATTCGCAGGGGGATTAATATGAAGACAAGTATAATAATATTAACCTGTAATAACCTTAGATATTCTAGAAGGTGTATAGAAAGTATAAAAAAATATACAGAAAAAGAAGCTTACGAAATAATTGTGGTGGATAACAATTCAAACGATGGAACAAGAAATTGGCTTAGTAAACAGAAGGCTATAAAAAAAATATACAATAATGTAAATGTAGGATTTCCTAGAGGCTGTAATATGGGAATTAAAGTTGCATGTGGAAGTGAAGTGCTTTTATTAAATAATGATGTTGTGGTAACACATAATTGGCTAAATAATCTTAGAAATTGCCTATATAGCAGTTATGAAATAGGTGCAGTGGGACCTATTTCAAATAACTGCTCTAATGGTCAAAAAATAAATGTAAGATATGATTCAATAGAAGATATGCATAGGTTTTCTAAAAAATATAATATTTCAAATAAAAAAAAGTGGACTGAAGTCAAAAGATTAATAGGTTTTTGTTTTCTTATAAAAAGAAATGTAATAAGGAAAGTAGGTTTATTTGATGAAAGATTTACTCCAGGAAATTTTGAAGATGATGATTATTGTATTAGGATGCGAAAGATTGGATTTAGACTAATGCTTTGTAAAGATACATTTGTTCATCATTATGGCAGTGTGTCTTTTAAAAATACCCAGTACTTAAAACTTCTTGAAGTAAACAAGAGTAAGCTTGAAAAAAAGTGGGGAAAATCCTATGATAAACTGGTTTAAATATTATTAGCACATAATTACAATAATCATAATAACATATAAATTAAGGGATGAATAATATAATTTATAAATTTTATAGATTTTACTAATTTAACGTTAATAAGTTTAAGGATGAAAAGGTGATTTTAAAATGAGAGATAATCCACTTGTAAGTATACTTATACCTACTTTTAATAGACCTATGTTATTAGAAAAATCACTGAGAAGTGCTGTAAATCAAACCTATAAGAATATCGAAATTGTAATATGTGATGATAGTACTAATTATGATAGTAAAACAGTTGTAGAAAGCTATATGAAAAGGTATAAGAATATAAGATACTATTTTAATAACGGTCCTCTCGGGAATTTTGGATTAAATAATGTAAAGAAATGCTATGAGCTTTCAAAAGGTGAATATATTAATTATTTGAATGATGATGATATGTTTCATAAAAGTAAAATAATGAGAATGATTAGGTATTTTCAGAATTATAAGAAAATAACCTTGGTTACTTCTCATAGATCAGTAATAGATAAAAATGATAATATACTTCCAGATATAAATGCGACTAAAAGAATACGTTATCTTAATAGACCTGTTAGTGGGAGAATTATTGCAAAGCTAATGTTTAACCTTGGAAACTTTATAGGGGAACCAACTACTGTTTTGTTTAAAAAGAGTGACGTTAAAAATTTTGGATCACTTAATGGAAAGCAATACTATTCGTTAATAGATGCTGCAACATGGTTTGAATTACTTTCTAAGGGTTATTGTGTGTATATTGCTGATACGTTAAGTTACTTTAGAATTCATGAAGGGCAAAATACCAATAGACCGGAGGTTTCAGGAAGGTTTCTACTTGAATGGAAGGATTTAAACGATTATGGATACAGAAAAAAGATAATTGATAGTGAATTTTATAAAAGATTTTTACTGAGTTTTAAAAAAGAGTATGAAAAACCTAAATAAGTCATAGGAAAAAAGGTGGATGTATATGGATTATAAAGTGAGCGTGCTTATAGTGTGTTATAACCAAGAAAAATATATTAAAAAAGCACTTGAAAGTGTCTTAAGTCAAAAGGTTAATTTCAATTATGAGATAGTAGTCTGTGATGACTGTTCGAGCGATAGAACTTTTAATATACTTCAAGAATATAAAAGTAAACTGGGCAGTAAGTTAAATCTTATAAGAAATTATAAAAACCTCGGTATAACCTTAAACTATAAAAATGGGTTTAAAAACTGTAAAGGTGAATATATAGCTGTGCTTGAAGGAGATGATTACTGGATACAAAAATCAAAGCTTAAGAGGCAAGTTAGTTTCCTTGAAAGCAATAGAGATTGTTCTTTAGTTTTTAATAAAATAGTCTTAGATTATGGTGATGAAAAAATCAATAACCTCATATATCCATTTAATGATATAAGAAAAAAATTTAGTGCAAGGGAACTTGTAAGAAGTAATTTTATACAGAATTTTTCTTGCTGTATGTATAGAAAAAGCAGCATAAGGAAGCTGAGAGAATCTATTTATGATATGGTCGTTTATGATTGGATGTTTAACATGGCAGTAGCTCAATTTGGATTAATTGGATATATACCTAATTATATGACTTCACATAGAATTTTAAAATCCGGATTGTGGAGTGGAAAGTCTAAAATGGAAAATTTGCAAATGATATCAAAATGTATAGATCAATACGATAGTTTTTTTAAGTATAAGTATAGAAAAGAATTTTCTCAGAATAAGCAAGAAGTTTTACAAGCGCTCCGCAGATTGGTAATGGTGAACGAAAATGGATAATAAATTAATTATTTTAGATGACTATTTTCCTAATCCTTTAACAGGTTTCAGAGTAGCGGAATTTAATTATTATATGACAGTGTTCCCTAATTGTTATATATATTCGAGCATGCCTTATGAAAGTTATACTACGTTCTACAATCAGTATGCTAAAATTTATCCCCAATTTAAGGGCAGAATTAAATTTTTTACGGATAACATTCAATTTAATTGCTCTCTATTTTATACTGTTTTTGCAGGCAATGCTTCCTATTTTTTGAAGTATTTCGAGAGGGAAGCTACACCATTTGTATTTACACTTTATCCAGGAGGTGGATTTTCGCTAAGTGACTTAAATTGTAAAAGTAACCTTATAAAGGTATGCTCCTCTAAGTTTTTCAAAAAAGTGATTGTAACTCAAGAAATATCGTATAAATATCTTATAGATAATAATATAACAACTACAGATAAAATTGAGTATATTTATGGATATGTAGATGATTCAAAATATTTTCTTCAAAATTACAAAATAAAATCATGTTATCCTCAAGATAAACAGACATTTGATATATGTTTTGTAGCCGGTAAATACACAAGCAAAGGGATAGATAAAGGATATGATAGTTTTATAGAGATATGTAAAAGGCTTTCTAAAATATCAGATCAGTTTAGGTTTCACGTAGTAGGTGGTTTTTCAAGTAGTGATATTGATGTATCAGATATAAAAGATAGGATAATTTTCTATGGATATAGACAAAAAGAATTTTTTCCTGAGTTCTACTCTCATATGGATATTGTTATAGCTCCTACAGTTCCATTTTTTAGGGGTACTGGAGAGTTTGATGGATTTCCAACAGGTTGTGCAGTTGAGGCCGGTATGAGTGGTACAGCTGTATTTTGTACGGATTTTTTAAAACTTAATAGAAGTTTTATAGATGGAATTGATATTATTATTTTAGATAAAGATATTGGAAAAACAGTATCAAAGATAATATACTACAAAAATAATCCTATTAAATTATATGAATTGTCCCAGAGGGGAAGAATTAAGTTTTTAAATATATTTAATATTGATCAGCAAATGATGCATAGGGTAAATCTGCTTAAAAGTTTTATGTGATATTAAGGAGATGGCTAATTATGAATTTTAAAAGCATAGGAAAGAATGTAATTATATATGGAAAAGCTAAAATAACATTTCCTGAAAATGTAGAGATAGGGGACAATGTTATAATAGATGATTTTGTTTTTATAAACGCTAAAAAGAGAGTAAAAATAGGAAATAATATTCATATAGCCAGTTTTGTAAGTATAACAGGAAATGAAGAACTTATAATGGAAAATTTCTCTGCTCTTGCAACAGGGACCAAAGTACTGACAAGTACAGATGATTACACAAATTCATATTTAACTAATTCTACTGTTCCTGATGAATTTAAGAATGTGTATTCAGCCCCTGTTATATTAAAAAAGTTTTCTATTGTAGGAGCTAATAGTGTAGTGCTTCCAGGGGCTGTTTTAAGTGAGGGTACGTATGTTGGAGCCAACAGTTTAATAAAGGCCAATACTATAACTGAACCGTACTCACTATATGTAGGTTCGCCTATAAGAAAGATAAAGAATATGGATAGAGAGAAGATATTAGCCCTTGAGAAAAAGTATTTAAACGAATATGTAGATAAAAAATAAGCACAATTTTTTATGATATTCATATTATATAAATGTAAGATAAATATTTGTCATGTTGTGAGCATGTTTGTAATTCAATACAGGGAGGTATTACAATGGCTATTAGCGATACCAATGGAAGGACTAAAAAAGAATGCATTATAGCTAATAAGGTTTATGATCAATGTAGGCAGCAGGATTGCATTGAGAAATTAGCATATGATAATGCAACAGGTCAGCCAATTAACCCACCAGACGATGCAGCAGCAGTAGTTATAGTGCCAAATAGTTTTTCTATAGGAAGTATAATATTAGTAAATAAAGCTGAGAATCCTTTCAGAAGAGGGTATTATGATATTGAGCTTAAATTCACGTTTTTGTATACATTACAGTTTAGGAATAGTGTTGGAACTGTTATAGCAACTGTGCCAGCAAGTAGTATATTCAACAAAAAGGTTACTTTGTTCGGCTCTATTGGAGCGACGGTTAATATATTTACAGATTTAGTTAACAGCAGTTTTAGTAACTTACAAGCAGCTCCTTTTGTTTTAGTAGAAGCAAATGGGTATCCTCTTGATGCTACCTTAAGCTATACTATTCCAGTTGTAAGTAGTGGAGAAGCAGCTCCTGTACCTAATGCCGTTAATGTTACTATAGGATTATTTACTATAATTAAATTGTTCAGATTGGTAAATCTTATTGTTCCATCAACAGGATTCTGTAAACCAGACGTATGTGAAGAAATATCTGAAGATCCATGTGAATACTTTAATAATCTTGAATTTCCATTTGATATATTTGATCCACCTCAAAAAGAGGATTTTGCTTTACCAGAGGATGAAAATTGTTCACATCAATACTTAAATGAAGAGATTGGAGAATTAGATAAAGATTAACTTTTAGTATTTAAAAATTAATATAAGTAAATGGAGGGGAAACCCTCCTTATTATTTTGCAATAAAATTTACCTTATAACTTTTATTTGTAATAATAGATACTTTATGTATAATAGTTATAGGACCATACATAGTAAGAGGATTAGTGGATAATATCATAGTTATATAAAATTTAATAATTTTGGAGGTACTTATGAATAAGGTTGAATTGCTAGCACCAGCAGGCAGTATTGAGAGCATATATGCAGCTGTTCAAAACGGTGCTGATGCAGTTTATGTAGGTGGAAGTAGGTTTTCAGCTAGAGCTTATGCTGAAAATTTTAATGATGAAATTATGGAAAAAGCAGTTGATTATTGTCACGATTATGGAGTAAGGCTATACGTAACAGTAAATACGCTTATAAAACAAGATGAGATAAAAGAAGTTATTAGATATATAGAATTTCTTTATAAAATAGGAGTAGATGCACTTATAGTTCAAGATACTGCTATATTGCAACTTATTAAAAGATACGTTCCTGATTTTGAAATACATGCATCAACTCAGATGACAATTCACAATGCATTAGGAGCTGTGTATTATAAAGAAAGAGGCTTTAAAAGAATTGTGCTTTCGAGGGAGTTGTCCTTAAGGGAAATTGAATACATATCTAAAGAACTTAATATAGAAACAGAGGTTTTTGTTCATGGTGCATTATGTGTATGTTATTCTGGACAGTGTCTTATGAGTTCTATAATAGGTGGTAGAAGTGGTAATAGAGGAAGATGTGCTCAACCATGTAGACAAAGTTATACACTTATTGATAAAAGCAGTTTGGAAAGTAAAAAAGGATATTTTCTAAGTACCAAGGATATGTGTACTGTGGATATTTTAGATAGGCTCATTGATACCGGAACTTCTTCCTTAAAGATAGAGGGAAGAATGAAAAAGCCTGAATATGCAGGAGGAGTTGTTTCATCATATAGAAAAGCCATTGATAATAAGCTTAATGGAGACTATAAAGAAGAGAAAGCAAAGCTTTTAAAGCTTTTTAATAGAGAGGGTTTTTCAAGAGCATATCTTTTGGGCAATACAGGAAAAGATATGATGGCTTATAAATTCCCTAAAAATACAGGGGTTTTTATAGGGAAGGTAATAAGTGATGGAAGTATAGTTCTTAAAGAAAGTTTAAACTTAAAGGATGGAGTTAGAAATGATGTCAAGGGTACTGTTGTGTCAAAGATACTTCTTGATGGGGTTGAAGTTAAAGAGGCTAAGCCAGGAGAAAAGGTGAAAATATTTCCTCGCTTTTACAAGTCTGGAGATTATATATACAAGACTCTTGATTTAAAGCTTACTCGTGAAATTGAGGAAAGTTATAAAAAGGATTTTAAGAGAAAAGTATATTTAGATTTAGAAATTGAATTTAAAATCGGAGAGCCATTTAAGATTACTGCAAGTTTTTCAAGAGTAAATGATTTAGGGGCAAATGAAAAAAATAGGGCTATTAGTATACAAGTTTTAGGGGATATGGTTTGCAAGGCTGAAAAAAGTCCTGTAAAGAGAGAAAAAGTAGAGGAACATTTAAGGAAAACAGGAGGTACTCCTTTTGAGGTCAGAAACATAGAGTTTACCTGCTTTGATGAAGGATATATACCGATATCTGCTTTGAATTCAATAAGGAGAGAAGTTCTAGAAAAATTTCAAAATAGTATTCAGAAAAGCTATAAAAGAGAAGCTAATTTAAAGTTTGAAGGAATAAAGATTTCTAAGAGGTCAGAAGTTAAAATCCCAGAGATCATGGTTTTAGTTTCGAATAAGGAGCAGTATCTTGCAGTTAAAGAAGAGGGATTTAAGAACATAATAGTTGACTTATTTAAAAGAAAATGTGACTTGAAGCTTAAGGAACTTAAGGATGTTTATATTAAGGTTCCTAATGTAATTAAAGAAGAGTTTAACGATATATGCAATAAAATAGATGAAAATATAGAAAACATTAAAGGCATAGTAACGGTTAATGCAGGAATAATAAATAAATATAAAGGTCTAGTTAATATAATAGGAGACTATAAAGGAAATATATTTAATAGCGAAGCATTAGAGTTTTATAAGGAAGATCTAGATGGTTTTTGCATTAGCACAGAGTTAAGTAAAAATGAAATAAAGGCATTGAATAAATGTAAATGCATGGATACCCAAATGCTTATATATGGTAAAATAGAAGCAATGGTAAGTGAGTATTGTCCTATAGGAAGTGTTTTTGGAGGTAAATCTTCTAAAAGCAATTGCCAAGGTACATGCATGAAATCAGACTTTGTACTTAAAGATAAGATGGGAGTATCTTTTGATGTGGTAACAGACAAATATTGCAGAAGTCATATATATAATCCATTACCATTAAATCTTATAGGCAATTTAGATGAAATAAAGAATTTAGGCGTGAATTCTTATAGAATAGATTTTATTGATGAAAATAGAGAAAGTGTTAAAAGAGTTCTTTCATGGATGAAAAATGGTAAGATTGATGGAGAATTCAGTGGTTTTACAAGAGGAAGTTATAAAAGAGGAGTTGAATAAGGTGAACGAGAAATCACTTAGAGTACTTGAATATTTTAAGATAAAGGATGGAATTAAGAAATATATAAGTACTAGTGCAGCAAAAAAGCTTATAGATGAACTTGAGCCTTATGGTAGTTTATATGAAGTTAAAGAACACATAGAAGAAACTAAAGAGGCATTTGAATTGTTGATGAAAAAAGGTGCACCTCCATTTGAGGGAGCATATGATGTAACAGAGGCAGTCAGTATGGCTGAAAAGGGATTCTCTTTGGCACCAGGGCAGCTATTAAAGGTAGGAAGCATGCTTAGATGTGCTAGAAAATTTAAAGAGTACATAAGCCATAAAGAGGAAGAAGAAAGCTATAGAATAATTGAAGATATATGCAGTGGAATAATACCACTAAAAAATATAGAGGATAATATTTTTAATGCGATAATAGGTGAAGAAGAAATATCTGACAAAGCCAGTACTGCACTTTATAGCATAAGAAGAAGTCTTAAGGACAAAAATGCATCCATAAAAGATAAAGTTAATGCAATGATGAGGAGTTATTCAAAATATCTTCAGGAGAACTTATACACTATAAGAGGGGAAAGATATGTTATTCCAGTAAAAGCTGAATATAAAGCTCAAGTACCAGGACTTGTTCATGATCAGAGTTCTACGGGAGCTACACTTTTTATAGAACCTATGGGACTTGTTAATTTAAATAATGAAATAAAGGAACTTATGCTAAAGGAAAAGGCAGAGATAGAGAGAATCCTTAGAGAATTATCGGCCCTAATATATAAAAGCATAGTTGCTGTTAAGAATAATGAAAAAATAGTAACAGAATTAGATTTTATATTTGCAAAAGCCAAGTACGCTAGTTCCATAAACGCAACAGCTCCTCATGTAAATGATAAAGGAGTAATTGATATAGTTATGGGAAGGCACCCATTAATAGATCCAGCTAAGGTAGTGCCTCTGAATATATATATGGGGAGAGAATTCACTTCATTAGTAATAACGGGACCGAATACGGGAGGTAAAACTGTAACTCTTAAAACTACAGGACTTCTTGAAGTTATGGCAATGAGCGGTCTTATGATACCAGCAAGGGAAAACTCAACTATAAGCTTTTTTAAAGAGGTATACGCTGATATTGGAGATGAGCAGAGTATAGAACAAAGTCTTTCTACTTTTTCTTCACATATGACGAATATTGTTAGAATAATTGATGATGCAGATGAAGATTCTTTGGTTTTATTTGATGAGTTGGGAGCGGGAACTGACCCTACAGAAGGAGCAGCACTAGCTATCTCTATACTTGAGGCTTTGAGGAAAAGGGGAACAAAGATAGTTGCTACAACACATTACAGTGAACTTAAGGCATACGCGCTGAAAACTGAAAATGTTGAAAATGCTTCAGTTGAATTTGATGTAGAGACTTTAAGACCTACATATAGGCTTTTAATAGGAATTCCTGGAAAATCAAATGCTTTTGAGATTTCAAAGAGACTTGGGTTATCTGATTATATAATTGAAGAAGCAAGAAAAGGTATATCTAAGGATACGCTTGAGTTTGAGGATTTGATTCAAAACCTTCAAACACGAAGCGTAAAGGCGGAAGAAAATTTGAGAAAAGCAGAATTTTTAAAGGAACAAGCAGAAAAATTCAAAGAAAAATATGAAGAAAAGGTATCATCTATTACTGAAACTAGAGAGAAAGCACTGCATGAAGGAAGACGTGAAGCAAAAAAAATAATAGAAGAAGCTAAGTCAGAAGCAGACAAGATTTTAAAAGACATGAGGGAAATGGAGAGACTTGGGTATTCTTCTGAAGCAAGGCAGAGACTTCAAGAAAGCAGACAGAAATTAAAGGAAAAGCTTAACAATGCAGAGGAAAGCTTGAACATAAGTGAGAGGGATCAAGGAGAGGCGCTTAAGTCAGTTAAGGAAGGAGAGGAGGTATTTATACCATCTCTTAATATGAAGGGAATTGTAATATCTACTCAGGACAGTAAAGGAGAAGTCGGAATTCAAGCTGGTATAATGAAGATAAATGTTAAACTTAAAGATTTAAGGAAAACCAATAATAACCCAATATCCAAAAAAGAAAAGGCTGTTAAGAAGAGAGAAGCAAGGCTTAATTTAAAATCAGTTGCTCAATCTATTGATTTAAGAGGGCTTGATTCCGAAGAAGCTATATATAAAACGGACATATACTTAGATGAAGCATATATGGCAGGATTGGGGTCTGTTACAGTAATTCATGGGAAAGGCACAGGAGTCTTAAGAAACGCTATAAATACAATGCTTAAAAAGAATTCACATGTTAAAAGTTATAGGCTTGGAAATTTTGGAGAAGGCGGTACAGGAGTTACTGTTGTTGAATTGAAGTGAGGAGAAAAAATGAAAGAAGATACTATTATTGTTTCAGCATGTCTTTTGGGAGTGAATTGCAAGTATAGTGGACTTAATAATTTTAGTAAAAAAGTTAAAGAATTGTGCGGAGATAAAAAAGTCATTCCAGTGTGTCCTGAACAGCTTGGAGGAATGACAACGCCTAGAAATCCGGCTGAGATTGTTAACGGAACAGGAAAAGATGTTTTAGAAAAAAGGGCTAGAGTTATTGATAAAGAAGGTAATGATGTAACTAAGTATTTTCTTTTAGGGGCAGAAGAAACTCTTAAATTAGCTAAAATTTTTAATTGTAGTAAAGCGATTTTAAAGGCTAAAAGCCCTTCCTGTGGTTTAGGGAAAATATATGATGGAAACTTTAAAGAAAATATAATAGATGGTAATGGTGTTACAGCAGAGATTTTAAGGCAAAATGGAATAGAAGTTATGACAGAATTAGATTAATATGAAAATAGAGGAATGCATTTAGCAAACCTCTATTTTCATTTATTTTAGTACCTTTATATAATTTACATCAGGATCTTCTGTTCCTTGAACATATAGACCAGCAGCTTTTAAGTCGCTGACGTAGTCAATTATTTCCTGGGTTATAATTTCTCCTGGACATAGTACAGGTATGCCTGGCGGATAAGCCATTAAAAATTCTCCGCTTGTTTTACCTACGCTGTCTTTAATTAGCATGGATTCCTTTGCACCATTAAATGCATCTCTAGGTGAAAGTATTCTCTCGGGTACATCGGGAATATCGATAAATGAATTCTTCTTATTTTTAACAGTTGAAGAAATACTTTTGCTTATTTGTCTTAAAGCATTAATTAAAGCATCAATATTCTCTTTTGTATCACCAAAAGAACCCACAGCAAGTACATTATATAAATCAGAAAGCTCCACTTGTATGTGGTAATCATTGGCTAAAAGCATATCAAGATCATAACCTGTTATTCCTAAATCAGTGCAGGTAATTGTAAGCTTAGTTGGATCGAAAGCATATGATCCGGGTTTCCCTAAAACTTCTTCACCAAAGCAATAGAAGCCAGGTATTTTATTTATTTCACGCCTTGCATAATTGCATAAATCTATTGTGCCATCTAATAGTTCCTTTCCGTGAAGAGCTATTTGTCGTCTAGCGCAATCCATAGAAGCCATCAATATGTAGGATGGTGATGTGGTTTGAAGTAGATTCATTATTTGCTGAACTCTGTTCATATCTATTCTATCTGAGTTTACATGTAGAAGAGACATTTGAGTAAGAGCACCTATTATTTTATGTGTACTTTGAGCACACATATCTGCTCCGGCTTTCAAAGCTGATACAGGAAGTCTATCATTAAAACTCAAATGAGGTCCATGAGCCTCATCAACGATGAGAGGTATATCATAGCTGTGAACTATATCAGCTATTTTTTTTATATCTGTAGATACTCCGTAATATGTAGGATTTATAAGAAGTACAGCCTTTGCATCAGGATTATTTTTAAGAGTTTCTCCAACAGTTTCTGGAGATACACCATGGGCTATTCCAACTCTTCTATCGACTTCTGGATGCATATATACAGGTACAGCACCACTTAGAATGATTCCGGCAGTTACAGATTTATGAACGTTTCTAGGCACTATTATTTTATCTCCATCACCTACTACAGATAGAATCATACCTTGTATAGCTCCAGAAGTTCCGTTTACAGAATAAAAAGCAGCCTTGGAACCGTAGGCATCAGCAGCTAATTCTTGAGCCTTTTTTATAGGACCTGTAGGGTGGTGTAAGCTGTCTACCAATTTGAATACAGTTACATCAATTTTAAAAGGGTTCTCACCGATAAAGTTTTTGAATTCCTTATCAATTCCATTACCTTTTTTATGTCCTGGTACGTGAAAGGGAATAGTATCTCTATTTACATATTCCATCAAAGCGTTAAAAAGTGGTGTTTCATTTTGATTTAATTTATACAACCTGCTATGGCACCCTCTTTCTCAGTATTAAAATGTAATTTTATGCTTGTTTAAAAACATACTAATTATAGTTTAGTATGGTTTTAAATGCAATAATAAATTCTAAATTTATATGATTAAAAACAGGTTAATAAATGTGGTAAATTTTAATATGATTTTATAGTGTATAAGATTGTCTTTTATGGTGAATACTATAATTTATTTCATTAAAACTAAAATTATACTATGGAAATTAATATTAAGTTTACATTTAAACAGTAAGTCAAGTTTTAATTTCCTTTGTTTTATAGTATAATATTTATAACCAAAATTTTAGGGGGTGTCGTACATGTCATACAAAGAAAAATTTAAAGCATGGTTAGATTCTGAATATGTTGATGTTGAAACTAAGAAGGAATTAGAAGCAATAAAGGATGAAAAGGAAATAGAAGATAGATTTTATAAGGACCTGGAATTTGGAACGGGTGGACTTAGAGGAGTGATTGCAGCAGGAAGTAATAGAATAAATATATACACTGTTGGCAAAGCCACTCAAGGGCTTGCAGATTACCTTAATAAAAACTATAATAATGCGTCTATAGCCATAGCACATGATTCTAGAATAATGTCTAGAGAGTTCGCAGAAAGAGCAGCAAGTGTTTTATGTGCAAATGGTATAAAAACTTATTTATTTGATTCACTTAGACCTACACCTATGCTTTCTTTTACTGTAAGACATTTAAATTGCAAAGCAGGAATAGTAATAACTGCGTCTCACAATCCAAAACAATATAATGGATATAAGGTTTATAACGAGGACGGAAATCAGCTTACAGATAATGCTGCAGCTGAGGTTTTAGATTTTATAGAAAAAACAGAAGATTTTTCAGGTGTAAAGCTTATAGATATAAAGAAAGCTGAGAAGGATGGAATTCTTGATATCATCGGAGAAGAAGTGGATAAGGTTTACATAGATAAGGTTAAAGATTTAACAATAAGAAAAGATATGGTTAAGGAAAGCGCAAAAGATTTAAAAATAATATATACACCTATTCATGGTTCTGGAAATATTCCAGTAAGAAGAGTGTTAAAGGAATTAGGCTACGAAAACCTAACAGTGGTTAAGGAACAGGAAAAGCCAGATGGTAATTTCCCAACAGCTCCATATCCTAACCCAGAGCAGCCTTCAGTATTTAATATAGCTCTTGAGTTAGCAAAAAAAGTAGATCCAGATGTTATATTTGGAACTGATCCTGATTGCGATAGGATAGGTGTTTTAGTTAAGAATAAGAGTGGAGAATATAAAGTGCTTACGGGAAATCAAACAGGAGTTCTTTTAACTCACTATATAATCTCATCTCTTAAAGATACTGGTAAGCTACCAGCTAATGGTGCAGTAATAAAAACTATAGTAACCTCTGAAATGACACGTAAGATTACAGAGGATTATGACATGAAGCTTATAGATGTTTTAACTGGCTTTAAATATATAGGAGAAAAAATTAAGGAATTTGAAGAAACTAATTCAAATACTTATTTGTTTGGTTTCGAGGAAAGCTATGGATGCCTTGCAGGTACTTTTGTAAGGGATAAAGATGCTGTTGTTGCAGCTACATTGGTATGTGAAATGGCATTGTACTATAAGAATAAAGGACTAAGTCTCGATGATGCTCTTAATGAATTATATGAGAAATACGGTTTCTATAAGGAGAAATTAGTATCTATAGAGCTTCAAGGTAAAGAGGGTCAGGAAAAAATACAAAAAGCCTTAAATTACTTAAGAGAGAATATGTCAGATAACGTAGCAGGAGTAAAAATAGTCAAAAAGTTTGATTATAAGAGTAGTGTAGAGAAGGATATACCTAAAAATGAAGAAAAGAAGATTGAGCTCCCTAAGTCTAACGTACTTAGATTTATTTTAGAAGATGGTTCTTGGTTTGTTGTAAGGCCATCTGGAACTGAGCCTAAGATGAAAGTTTATCTAGCAGTAGCAGGTACAAATAAAGAGGATTCTGAAGCTAGAATGAATAAATTTAACAATGATGTTATGGATATCATTAACCAGGCTTGCAAATAATAAAGTTATTCTATAAATGGAGTGGAAGGTGTATACTGCCTTCCATTTTCATGTTCAAATGGTGGTGGAAATATGAGTATACAGCAAGAATTTAAGGATAAGGTGGCCAAATTAATTTTTCTTGAGCTTAAAAAAGAAAGTGTAGAATCCATTTTTAATGTTAAGGTAAAGGAAAATATATATTCGCCAATAAGGCCTAAAAGGCTTATAGATAAAGTTAAAGAAGGAAATAAATTTGAAAATATACCTTTATCATTTTTTGTAGAAGGTATGTTTTATGTGTTGGGTGGAGATGAAAACTTTAAGTTTAATGCTATATATAGTGAACTTATGAATAAAAATTTGAAAACTACAACACAATATATAAAAGAGATTATATATACTGAAGTTAAAGAAAATAATTATGAGGATGCGTACATACTTCTCAAAGGATTAGTTACGGTAGAAAAAAATGAAGAAAATTACGACAAGATCATGATGATTAGCGAAGCTATAAGAGAAAAAAAGCCGGAATTTAAAGAGGAAGAGCTGAAAATCATAGAAAAAGCAAAAGAGCTTAAAGGATATATAAAGCCTTATTTTTATGAGGCCATAATAAAGAATGAAAATAAAGATTATGAGGGAGCATGGTATGCAATAAATACCTATACAGAAAATGGTGGAGAAGAAAATGAGGATACTTTAAGATTAAAGCACACGCTTCAAGACATAAGAAATTATGAAAATGCTAAAGAAATTATGAGTGAAAATCCTAAAGAAGCTCTAAAAATATTTATAAAGCTTTTAGATGAGTTTCAAGATGATGCCGTGCTTTTATACTATATAGGTGTTACTTATAGGATTCTTTGTAATCATGAAAAGGCAATTTATTATCTAAACGAATCTATGTCATTGGATAGTAATATGGTAGAAGTTTTTAATGAGATGGGCATAAATTATGCTGCATTAGGCGATATGGATAATGCAATAAGCTACTTAAGAAAGGCCTTTGAGGTCACTAAATCTATAGAAATATGCACTAACCTTATTATATGTTATATGAACAAGGGTGACTTAAATCAGGCTAAATTACACTATGAAATAGCAAAAAAATTAAATCCTGAGGATGAAATTGTTTTAAAATTAGGAAATTCTCTAGAAAAGTAGTATAATATAAATAATGTTAATATTAATTGGGTTTCAACAATAATTTAGAGGTGATATTTAATCGTGGTAGCAAGAGAGAGGAGTTTTTTATCAATGAGAGTTAAAAAAGCTATAATACCAGCAGCGGGGTTAGGAACAAGATTTTTACCAGCAACTAAGGCACAACCTAAGGAAATGCTTCCTATAGTTGATAAGCCTACAATACAGTATATAATTGAAGAAGCAGTACAATCAGGAATAGAAGAAATACTTGTTATTACAGGAAGAAACAAAAGAGCTATAGAGGATCATTTTGATAAATCATTTGAACTTGAAAGTGAACTTGAGAGTCATAACAAAAAAGAACTTCTTAAGGTTGTAAAAGATATATCTAATTTAGCTAATATATACTATATACGTCAGAAGGAACCAAGAGGCCTTGGACATGCAATTAATTGTGCTAGAACTTTTGTAGGTAATGAACCATTTGCAGTTTTATTAGGTGATGATGTAGTAAATGCAAAGGTACCATGCTTAAAGCAACTTATAAATTGTTATAATGAGTATAAAACTTCCATATTAGGAGTTCAAAGGGTGCCTAATTCAGAGGTGTCAAAATATGGTATAGTAAATGGCATGCATATAGAAGATGGAGTTTATAAGGTAAAGGATTTGGTTGAAAAGCCAAAACAAGAAGAAGCACCTTCCGATTTAGCTATACTAGGAAGATACATAATAACTCCATCTATATTTGATATATTAGATAACACTAAACCAGGTAAGGGTGATGAAATTCAACTTACAGATGCACTTAAAACACTTATGAAAACAGAAGCAATGTACGCTTATGTATTCTCAGGAAGACGATATGATGTTGGAGATAAATTAGGTTTCCTTCAAGCTACAGTTGAGTATGCATTAAAGAGAGAAGAGCTTAAAAAACCATTTATGAACTATTTATTTACTATAAAAGATAATCCTAATTTTAAATCTTTATATGACGAATTAAACAAAAAGAGTAAATAGAATTCTTAAATGGAGAAGGAGAACTAAAATGAATATATTAGTAACAGGTGGTGCTGGATTTATAGGATCACATGTGGTTAAATCGCTACTAGAACATGGTCATAAAGTTTCAGTTATAGATAATATGGTACATGGAAATTCGAGCAATTTGCCAGATGAAGTCAATATATACAAATATGATATATCAGAAGCTGAAATAGAAAATGCATTTAAAATAGAAAGACCTGAAGTTGTTATACATAATGCAGCCCAAATAAGTGTTGCAGATTCTGTAAAAGATCCATTGTATGATGCTAAGGTAAATGTTTTAGGTAGCATAAATATACTTGAGATGTGCAGAAAGTATGCAGTAAGAAAAGTAATCTATCCAGCATCTGCTGCTATCTTCGGAGAACCTAAGTATCTTCCAATAGATGAAAAACATCCACTTAATATGATATCTTCCTATGGTGTTTCAAAGCATACGGTAGAACACTATCTAAATGTATATAAAAAGCTTTACAATATTAATTATACAGT
Source organism: Clostridium acetobutylicum ATCC 824 (assembly GCF_000008765.1). NCBI lineage: Bacteria > Bacillati > Bacillota > Clostridia > Eubacteriales > Clostridiaceae > Clostridium > Clostridium acetobutylicum. Next base: position 2,441,943 of record NC_003030.1, on the reverse strand, counting down.
GTTAAGGTATTCAAATGTTTATGGACCGGGACAAGATAGTAGTGGAGAAGGTGGAGTAGTTTCAATTTTTGCGGAGAAACTTACAAAGGGTGAACCTCTTTGCATATATGGAAACGGAAATCAAATAAGAGATTTTGTATATGTAAAAGATGTAACAGAAGCTAATATTCTCGCTTTAAATTCATTAGATAATGACATATATAATGTTTCTACAAATACTAAAACAACCATAAATGATTTAGCTAAGCTAATGTGTGAAGCTTATGGAAAAGAAGTGGAAATAATGCATAAGGGTGAGAGAGCAGGAGATATCTTTGAAAGTTATATGTCTTATGATAAAATATATAATGCATGCGGATGGAAGCCTAAATACGATTTAAAGCTAGGTATAAAGGAAACAATTCAAAGCTTTTAATTTAAATTAGACAATAAAAAAATTATATAGTATAATGAATTCTGCAATGCCGAAAATACTATATATGGACATATATTAAGATAAATCAAGGAGGTTACTTATTAATGAAAGGTATAATTTTAGCTGGAGGATCTGGGACAAGACTCTATCCTATAACTATGGCAACATCAAAACAGTTGCTTCCAATTTATGATAAACCAATGATATATTATCCTTTATCAGTACTTATGCTTTCTGGAATAAGAGAAGTTTTAATAATATCAACTCCAAGAGACGTAAATGCTTATAAAGAACTTTTAGGAGATGGAAGTCATGTTGGATTAGAGATTCAGTATGCGGTTCAAGATAAGCCAAGAGGATTGGCAGATGCTTTCATAGTAGGAGAAAAGTTTATAGGAAACGATAGAGTTTCTCTTGTACTTGGAGATAATATATTTCATGGTTATGGATTTTCTGAGAGACTTCAAAATGCTGCATCAAGAGAAGAAGGAGCTACAATTTTTGGATATCATGTAAGCAATCCTAGAGCCTTTGGTGTAGTTGAGTTTGATAATAATAATAATGTTATATCAATAGAGGAAAAACCTGAGAATCCAAAATCTAATTATGCTGTTCCAGGACTTTACTTCTACGATAACAATGTAGTTGAAATAGCTAAAAATGTTAAACCTTCTGATAGGGGAGAAATAGAAATAACAGCTGTTAATAACGCTTATCTTGAAAGCGGAAAGTTAAAAGTAGAGTTATTTGGAAGAGGTATGGCTTGGCTTGATACAGGAACTTATAGAGGCCTTTTAGATGCTGCTAATTTTGTTGAAGCAATAGAAACGAGACAAGGGTTATATGTTGCTTGTATAGAAGAGATAGCTTATAGAAAAGGTTATATTTCAAAAGAGCAGGTTAAAAAGCTTGCACAGCCACTTCATAAGACAGACTATGGTAAATATCTGTTTAATTTAGTACAAGAATAAAACAAATTGTAATTTATAAGTTGTGAAGGAGAGAACAAATATATGAAAACTTATTTGGTAACAGGTGGAGCTGGATTTATAGGTTCAAACTTTGTACATTATATGCTTAACAAGTATAATGACATAAAGATAATAAATGTAGATAAATTAACTTATGCTGGTAATCTTGAAAATTTGAAGGGCTGTGAACAAAATCCAAACTATGTTTTTGTTCAGGCAGATATATGTGATAAAGAAGCAATTGAAGACATATTTAAAAATTATGATATAGATTATGTTGTGAATTTTGCTGCAGAATCTCATGTTGATAGAAGTATCAAGATGCCTGAAATATTTGTTCAAACTAACGTACTTGGTACTGTTAATTTATTGAATATAGCTAAAAACAATTGGGAGACTAAAGATGGTTTTAAAGCAGGTAAAAAATATCTTCAAATATCAACTGATGAAGTTTATGGTTCACTTGGAAAAGAAGGATTTTTCACTGAAACAACACCTTTAAATCCACACAGTCCATATTCAGCAAGTAAAGCAAGTGCAGATATGATTGTAAAGGCTTATTTCGATACTTTTAAAATGCCTATTAATATTACAAGATGTTCTAATAATTATGGACCTTATCAGTTTCCAGAAAAATTAATACCATTATTAATTAATAACTGCCTTAATAAAAATGAATTACCTGTATACGGTGATGGAATGAATATAAGAGATTGGCTTTATGTGGAAGACCATTGTAAAGCAATTGATATGGTACTAAATGAAGGAGAACTTGGAAGAGTATACAATGTTGGTGGACATAACGAAAGAACAAATATATTTATAGTTAAAACTGTAATACAATATATCCATGATAATGTTGATAGCACAGTAGATGAAAGTTTAATAAAATATGTTGAAGATAGAAAAGGTCACGATAGAAGATATGGAATTGATCCAACAAGAATTAAAGATGAACTTGATTGGTATCCTGAAACTAAGTTCGAGGTAGGAATAGTTAAAACTATTAAATGGTATCTTCAAAACAAAGAGTGGATGGAAAATGTTACTTCTGGTACATATCAAGATTATTACAAGAAAATGTATAACAACAAATAATTGATTATTGAATCAGTAATTGTTTGCTAAAAGCAAATAGTTACTGATTTTACTGTAAAAATGGAATATAAAATTATAAATTGGAGATGAATTTAAATGGGAAAGTTTAAATTTGAAAAAACAGATATCGATGGAGTATACATAATAGAAACAGGTGTTTTTGGAGATAACAGAGGTTATTTCATGGAAACATATAACTATGAGGAATTTAAAGAAGCAGGTCTTGATATGGTTTTTGTTCAAGATAATCAGTCAAAGTCTAGAAAAGGAGTTTTAAGAGGACTTCATTTTCAAAAAAAACATACTCAAGGTAAGCTTGTTAGAGTTGTAAAGGGAGAAGTTTTTGATGTTGCAGTTGATCTTAGAGAAGGTTCAAAAACCTATGGTAAATGGGTAGGAGTAACTTTAAGTGAAGAAAATAAAAAACAATTCTATATACCTGAAGGCTTTGCACATGGTTTTGTAGTATTATCTGAAGAAGCCGAATTTTGCTATAAGTGTACTGACTTTTATGATCCAACATCAGAAGGCGGAATATTGTGGAATGACCCTGAAGTAGGAATAAAATGGCCTATCGATGACATAGAAAACTTGATTTTTTCAGAAAAAGATCAAAAATGGCCTAAACTAAGCGAATGTGGAATTAAGTTTTAGAACGCTTCAGTAAATAGTATTTAATTTATTTTCTTGTTCTGATATTGAATATAATTAAACTAAAATGAAGTTAGACTTAAACATATTTAAAGTTAGAATTTCTAGAGAGTTTTAGTATATGGTACTTTGATACTAAGACTGTTTTATTTCACATATAGGGTTTCTATACTGAAATTTGATTTATACATTATTTATAAGGTAAGTATTAGTGTGTAGATTTATGATTGAGTTAGAAGCCCTATATTAAGTTATAGATTTTATAATGTGGATTAAATTTCTATAGTTAAATTAGGTTTTGTGGATTTTAGTTTAGAATTTGTCTTAATAGGAAAAGCGTTGGTAAATGTCACTTGAAATAATATACTTAATTTGTTATAGTAGATTAGTGATTGTTTTTGTTTAAAAATTAGGTAAAAGAGGTGAAGTTCTTGAAAAAAAACAATGCGATTTCAAATTTCTACAGAATTTTATCTATTGTTCTTGAAATATTTATTGTGGCATTTTCCATATATTTAGCTTACATGGTTAGGTTTAGATTTAGGATTATACCTCCAAAATTTAATTATGCTCCTTTTGAAAGATCACTACCATTTACAATTATTGTGTATATGGTGTTTATGTATATATTTGGACTTGTTGATATACTTAAGAAGAGCCTCTGGGAGATTGTATATTCAATTTTTTTAACAGTAATAATGCTTTTTGTGTTTACAATGGCTATTACATTTTCATTGAGAGGGTTTTCTTATCCGAGACTAGTTATACTTCTTAGTTCTGTATTTCAATTTTTCCTTTTATCCATATTTAAATGCTTGTGGTGGAAGCTTGAAAGAAAGATTTATGGAACAAAAAATACTGTGATAATAGGTCAAAATGGAGAAAGTATTGCAAAAAAAATACTGCTTAAGCATGATGATTTATATAGTATAAGCAGTATAATTAAAAATTATACTGAAGATAAAAAAAGTATCGTAGAAAAAGCAGATATAGTGCTTATATCGGATGACTTAGATGAAAATACTAAAAGCACCATTATAAAAGAAAGCATGTATATGAATAAGAATATATTTATAGTCCCATCTGTTACTGATATTGCTTTTTATAAAGCTAATTTTGAGCAGATAGACGACGTTCCTATTTTAAAGGTAGATACTTTAGAACTTAGTGCAGAACAAAAAACAGTAAAAAGATTACTAGATATAGTTGTGGCGATAATAGCTACTGTAGTATTTTCACCATTCCTTATAATACTTCCTATAATTATTAAATGTACAGATGGAGGAAGTCCGTTTTATTTTCAAGAAAGGGTTACAAATGGTGGTAAGAAGTTTAAATTAATAAAATTTAGATCTATGATAGTTAATGCAGAAAAACACTCAGGACCAGTTTTGGTTACAGAAAATGATTCTAGAATAACTAAAATAGGTAAAATTATGAGGGCTACAAGGTTAGACGAAATACCACAGCTGTTTAACATATTAAAAGGTGATATGAGCATAGTTGGCCCAAGACCAGAAAGACCATTTTATGTAGAAAAATTTGAAAAGGAAATACCAGATTATAAGTATAGAACTTTTGTAAAAGCAGGACTTACAGGTTTAGCACAGGTTTTAGGGAAGTATAATACAACGCCAGAAGATAAAATAAAATACGACATAATGTATATAAAAAATTATTCTATTTTATTGGATATAAAGCTTATTATACAAACTGTTAAAATAATGTTTATGAAAGAAAGTACTGAGGCTGTTAAAGACGATGTAGAGCTTGAAGAAATATTGAAGAAAAAGAATATAAAAATAAAAATATATTAGAAAAAAAGTAGGTGAAACCTTTGATTAATTCTATCAAAGAGATATTAAAATATAAAGAACTTTTACAAAACTTAACAATGAAAGAATTAAAATTAAAGTATAGAAATTCTGCTTTAGGTTTTTTTTGGTCATTTTTAAATCCAATAATGCTTTTGATTGTTTATACTTTTGCATTTAAATATATAATGCACCAGACTACTCCTAATTATACGGTTACTTTACTTGCAGCGCTTCTCCCATGGCAATTTTTTCAAGGCGCTGTTCAAGGAAGTACTACATCTATTATTTCTAATTCAAATTTAATTAAGAAAATATATTTTCCTAGGCAGATAATGCCTTTATCAATAATATTTTCAAACTTTGTCAGTTTTTTAATAACTCTTGTTATTTTATTTGGAGCTATGATAGTATCGCAAGTGCCTTTTAGCTTTACTATACTATTGCTTCCTATAATATTACTATTGCTTTTAGTTTTTTCTGTTGGATTATCTCTTATTTTATCGTCTCTTAATGTATTATATAGAGATGTTTCACATTTTGTAGAGGTTCTGTTTATGTTATGGTTTTATTTGACACCAATCGTGTATGTATTGGATCGTATTCCTATTTTGTACAAAAATATACTTTTAATAAATCCTATGACTATGATTGTAGAATGTATAAGAAGTGTTTTATTAGAAGGCAAAATGCCAAATCCTTTTTACATAGTAGTAATATTGGTATGGGATATAGTGCTTTTATATGTAGGCGATAGGATATTTAGAAAAATAGAAAATGATTTTGCAGAGGAAGTTTAATTAAAGCATTAACCTACTTAGGTGAACAGCTTTACAATAAATTGGAGTGAAAATAATATGGTAGTTATTGAATTTAAAAACGTTTCAAAACATTTTAATTTATATAAAAACAAAAGCTATTCCTTGAAGGAAAAATTTTTAAACAAGGTGCTTAATAGAAATAAGCTTGAAGTTGAACAGCTTCATGTTCTTAAAAATGCCTCTTTTAAAATTGGTCAAGGTGAGACTATAGGAATAATTGGAGAAAATGGAACAGGTAAAAGTACTAGTTTAAAATTAGTTGCTAACATTATAAGACCTAATGAGGGTCAGGTTACGGTTAAAGGAAAAATATCTTCTCTTCTTGAGGTTGGAGTTGGTTTTCAACCAGATATGACAGGTAGAGAAAATGTATATTTATATGGTTCTATAATGGGACTTAGTAAAAAAGAAATAGATGAGAGATATGATGAAATTGTAGAATTTGCAGAGCTTGAAAATTTCATGGATACACCAGTTAAAAATTATTCCTCTGGAATGTATATGAGACTTGGTTTTTCAGTTGCTGTAACTGTAAATCCAGATATACTTCTTGTTGATGAGGTTTTAGCGGTTGGAGACGCAAATTTTCAGAAAAAGTGTCTTAATAAAATACAAGCATTTAAGGAACAGGGTAAAACTATTTTATTTGTTTCTCATGATATGAGCACGGTAAGACGTATATGTGATAGATGCATATTCATAAGAAAAGGTGGAGAAGTAATAGAGGGATCTACTGATAGAATGGTTGGACTATACATGAAGCTATTATATGCTAAAAGTGAAGAACATAAAAAAGAAGAGCAAAAAAGCGAGGAAAGTCTAGCTGATTTTGATTTTAAGCTTCATGAGGCAGATGAATTTAAAGATGGAAATAGAGAAGGTAACAAAAAACTAGAAATAACTAAATTATATTTCTCTGATAAAGAGGGTAGACCTAGGAACTTTTTTGGAACTGAAGAAAATATAAAGGTAAATGTTGAATTTAGGAAAAATACTGATATTAAAGCAGCTGTTATGGCATTTGAAATAATTACAGAAGAAGGATATAAGCTTATATACCATGATTGTAAACAAGATGGAATGTTGATTACAGAAATGAAGGATACTAACATGGTGAGTTTTTCTTTACAAAATGAACTTTTGTTAAAATCTAAATATTATTTTTCAATTGCACTGATGGATGAGAATTTACAAGAGATATACGATTTTAGACATAAGCATTATTGGTTTACAATTCACGAAGGAAACATAAAAGAGGATGGAAAAGTTAAAATTAGTTGTGATTGGATGCTTTAATAATCGTTAAAAATGGAAAGTGGGGAAAATATTTTGAATAGTTATCCTAAAGTAAGTTTTATAATCGTAAATTATAATGGATTGCAGCATCTTAAAAATTGTTTTAGTGAGCTTAAAAATTTATCTTATCCAAGCGATAAAATTGAATATATAGTTGTAGATAATGGCTCAAAGGATGGCTCAGTTGAGTTTTTGAAAAAAAACTATCCAGCAGTTAAAATTATAAAAAATGATTCAAACGAAGGATTTGCAAAACCTAATGATGATGCTGCAAAGATAGCAGAGGGAGAGTATTTAGCATTAATCAACAATGACATGAAGTTAGATAAAAATTGGCTTAATGACATGTTTGAAACTCTTGAAAACTGTAACGATAATAGTTACGTATGTGCAGGAAGTAAGATTGTCAATTGGGACGGTTCTAAACTTGATTTTGCTGGTGGAAGTGTAAGTTTTGCTGGATACGGCTACCAATATGATTATGGCATGGATATAAAGGAAGCTAATAAGAAGTATAATGAAGATAGAGATATACTTTTTGCTTGTGGTGGTTCTATGCTCATAAGAAAAGATGTTTTTATTGAAATTGGAGGTTTTGATAAGGATTATTTTGCTTACTATGAAGATGTAGATCTTGGTTGGAGATTATGGGTTTTAGGATATAAAGTTAGATTTTGTTCTAAAGCTATATGTTATCATAGGCATAATGGTACGTCTAAGAAATTTAATCAACATAAAATGAAAACTTTGTTTGAAAGAAATGCATTATATACAATATATAAAAACTATTCAAGTGATAATTTTGATATTGTTCTATGTAATTTGCTTTTAATGATTCAAAGGATACAAATGGATTTAAAGTTAGATGAAGGTGTATTTGATATAACTAATACTGAAGAAAGTTTTTTTGAAATTGATTCTGATGAAAAGAACTTTTCTTCTTTAGTTGCCATAAATAATCTTACGGATAACTTACAAAGACTTAATGAAAAAAGACAGTACATACAAAGGAATAGAAAAGTTAAAGATACTGATTTAAAGAAGTTAATACCTAATCCTTTAATGCCATTTCCAGTTGAGTATTATCATGATTATAAGTACTTGGACAAATTCCAAAGATTATTAAATACATATAATGTTGAAGAAAAATTAGATGCTAAATTTAGAAGAAAAATACTGCTTATATCTAATGAACCAATAGCTAAAAAAATGGCAGGACCAGGAATAAGATATTGGGAGTTTGCCAAAGAATTAGGTAAATATAATGAGGTTGTTTTAGCAATACCTAACGAAAATCAGATAGATACTTCTGAGTTAAATATTGAGATGGTAGAATACGAGCCGGGAAATGCAGATAAACTTATAAGAGCAGCGCATGAAAGTGATATAATAATACTACAGGGACTTATACTTGAAATAATACCTGAACTTAAGGATATTTGCAGAGAAAAGATACTTATAGTTGATATATATGATCCATTTGTTATAGAAATTCTGGAGACATATAAGAATAAAAGTATAAAAAATAGAGTAGAAGCAAATAATTTGAATTTAAAGATACAGTTGGAGCAGCTAGAATTAGGAGATTATTTCATATGTGCAAATGACAAGCAAATGGATTACTGGATAGGAATGCTTTCTGCACTTAATAAAGTAAATCCACATGAATATGATTTATCATATAAACTTGATAAGCTTATTGATTTAGTTCCATTTGGTGTTAGTAATGAAGAACCTGTAAACAATAAAAAAATGATGAAAGATAAAATACCAAATTTAAAGGATACAGATAAAGTACTTATTTGGGGTGGAGGAATATGGAATTGGTTTGATCCAATCACTTTGATTAAAGCAATTAATGAAATATCTAAGGAAAGAGATGATATTAAATTATTTTTCTTGGGTGTAAAACATCCTAATCCAGGAGTACCAGAGATGGAAATGTGTAATAATGCTATAAAATTAGCTGAAAAACTCGAATTAAAAGATAAATATGTATTCTTTAACATGGATTGGGTTGAATATAATGATAGACAAAATTTCCTTATGGAATCTTTTGCAGGTGTTAGTTGTCATTTAGATAATCTTGAAACTAGGTTTTCTTTTAGAACAAGAATACTTGATTATTTCTGGGCTAAACTACCTATAATAGCAACAGAGGGAGATTATTTTGCAGAGCTTATAGAGAAGGATGAGTTGGGCGTTGTTGTAAAGTATGGAAATGTGGCTAGCTTAAAAGATGGTATTTTAAAATTAGTTTCAGATGAAGCTTTTTACGAGAAATGTAAAGCAAATATAGCAAAAGTAAGAGAAGAATATAGATGGAAAAAAGTAATGAAACCTTTAGTAAAATTCTGTAATGATCCTATCAAAAAGATGAAAATGGATATAGAAGGAACTAAAAATGTAATTGTAGATATTTCAGAAGAAAGGCAAACTTCAAACGTTGGTCAGTTAACTAAAGGAAGAAAAATAGGTCAAAAATTCATATGTAGATATCCAAATTTAACGAGTATTGATTTGAAGGTTGCAACATATGGAAGAAAAAATGAACATGATATAAAATTTTATTTATATGAGGACAGTAATAATAGTATAGTTGCAGAACAAACTATAGATGCTAGTTCTCTTACAGATAATTCATGGATTAGTATCAAGTTTAAGCCTATAATGAATTCTCAAAATAGAAAGTTTAGATTTATCTTAGAAGCTGATACAGACGATTTTACTAATTGCATAACTATATGGAAAAATGATGGAGAAGAAAAAGAGGATTTAAATGAATATATTGGATCTATAATTGAGAATGGAAAAGAGCTTAAAGGAAGTCTCTTATTTAAGAGTAAATGTGTATATAAGGTTAATCCTTTAGATAAAGAAAAATGTGTTGTTCTGGATGAAGAAGAGCTAGTATCTGATTTCGATATTTCAGAAGAGGTTATGCTTTCAGAAGGCTCAGAAAATGGCGATGTAAATACTATAATGATTAAAAAGATGAAAGAAATAAATTCTTTAAATAAAAAAATATTAAATTTACAAAATTCATTGAGTGAAGTTAAAGTAAATGTAAATGAGCTCGAGAGTCATGTTGGAAAAATAGATAGAAATCTTAACAGAATTAAGAATTTAAATATTTTTAGGGCTTTTAAGAAAATATTTAGGAGATAATGGGAGTATAAAAATGAAAAGTGTTTTATTAATTAGTCCTGATAATGTTGCAAAGAAAATGTCGGGACCAGGTATAAGATATTTAAATTTTGCAAGGGAATTGTCGAAAAAGCTATCAGTTATTTTATTTATACCTAATAAAACAACTGATATGAGCTTTGAAAATGAAAGCTTTGAAATTATTATTGGAGATAAAGATGTTCTTAAACAAAAAGCAAGTAATGTGGATTCTATAGTTGTTCAAGGAATAGCCTTTAGGTTGTATCCATTTTTAAAACGTGTGAAAAAGCCTATAGCAGTTGATATATATGACCCAATAACGTTGGAAAATTTGGAGCTTAGAAAGTTTTTAAGTATAAAGGAACGTGTTGATTATCATGAAACAGATATAAACTTATTGCTCGAACAACTATCCATTGGAGATTTTTTTATATGTGCTAGTGAAAAGCAAAAAGATTACTGGATGGGAATGCTTTCTGCAATAAATAGAGTTAATCCAGTTACTTATACAGATGATGTTCAAATGAAAAAACTTATTGATGTTGTACCATTTGGATTTAATGATGAAGCTCCTAAAAAAACTAAGAATGTTTTAAAGGGTGTATGGCCTAATATAGGTATTGATGATAAAGTACTTATATGGGGAGGAGGCATTTGGAATTGGTTTGATCCTATTACCCTAATTGAAGCAATGAAGGATATATGTTGTAAAAGGCAGGATGTTAAATTATTTTTTATGGGAATTGGTCATCCAAGCTTAAATGTAGATACTACTGTAGCAGATGAATGTATAAAAAGAAGTAAAGAATACGGTATTTATAATAAAAATGTATTTTTTAATGAATGGGTAGATTACAATGAAAGACAAAATTATCTTTTAGAGGCTGATATAGGTGTAAGTACATATCTGAATAATCTTGAGACTAGGTATTCTTTTAGAACCAGAATTTTGGACTATTTATGGTGCGATTTGCCTATGGTTCTTACAAGTGGTGATTATATGTCTGAGCTTGTAGAAAAAAACAATTTGGGATTTTGTCATGAAGCGGGCGATCATGAGAATTTAGCTGATAAAATACTTAAACTGCTTGATGATACTGATAAGTATAAAGAAGCGAAAGAGAACATTAGTAAGATAAAAGAAGAGTATAAATGGAGTAACGTTGTTAAACCATTAATTGAATTTTGTGAGAATCCATATATATCTTCTGATAAAATAAAAAAGGTAAAGTTTTTTTACAAAAGTCAAGGCTTGATAAAGTATTATTATGTTAGAGTTATATCAAAAATCAAGCGTATAATAAAAAAAAAGTTTCGTAAATAGAATTAAAAATAACTATCCAATTAAAGTGGATGGTTATTTTTTTAGTTCCATGTTCGTGATAAGTATGTATGTTATTATTTAAAATATTAAAGTTATAATTATACTTTTTATCCAAAAAAAATATAATTAGTGTAAAAAATGATGAAATAATATATTACTGTGTATTTATTGTATAAAAATAAGTAAATTAAATGTATTGTGGCGAATTAACCGCTAATTTTACTTGACTTAGAATGCATAAAATAATAATATTATACGTGTGTGGCAAAAATTTTAAGTGAATTTATGTATTAATTTTACAATAAGTTACTTGCATACACATATGATTTAACACCTTAAATCAAAAGTGCAAAATGAAAAGATAAATAGAGTAATATCAATTAAGTTTAGATATTATTTTAATATATAAATTTTATATTTTACTCAATTTATGAGTATATATTACGAAAAATAATATATGCTGTTTTATTTATGGTTGAAAGGAGGTGAACATTAATGACGAAGAAAATGAACATAATATTTGCTATGTTCGTTTTAATGTTTATATCTATATTTTCAAGCAAAGTAAATGCGCAGACTAATGATTTAGGAATTCAATATTCATCACATGTACAAAATATTGGTTGGCAGCAAGCATTTCAAGATGGTGATACCAGTGGCACAACAGGACAAGATCTTAGAATTGAGGCGTTAAAAATGAACCTCTTAAATAGTAATGTTGTTCCTGGAGCTACTATTAACTATCAGGTTCATGTAGAGAATATAGGTTGGATGTCGCAGGTACAAGAAGGTGCAGTTGCGGGAACGACGGGTCAAGGACTTAGGGTTGAGGCAATAAAAATCAATCTTGCTGGGGCTCCAAATTACCATGTTGCATATCAGGTCCATGTTCAAAATGTAGGTTGGATGGATTGGGTACAAGATGGTGCAGTTGCAGGTACTAGTGGTAGAGGTTTAAGAGTTGAGGCAATAAGAATAAAAATAGTAAAAGATGGTACAACAGTGCAGCCTACACCTCAGCCAGCTCAGCCTACTGGTGACATAAATGTAAATTATCAAGCACAGGTTCAAAATATAGGCTGGATGAATCCTACAAGTAACATGGATATTGCAGGAACTGTCGGAAAGGGCGTAAATCTAGAAGCTCTTAAAATAAACAGCGATAATTTACCAACAGGATCCAGCATATCTTACCAAGCTAACGTAGAGAATAAGGGTTGGATGTCAGAAGTTCAAAATGGTAATATCGTAGGGACGGTAGGACAAGCCTTGGCAATGAGGCAAATACAAATAAAGTTGAATAATATATCCGGCTATCATATTCAATATCAGGTACATGTGGCTAATGTAGGTTGGATGGATTGGGTTCAGGATGGTGCTATAACTGGAGACCCCAATCAGAATATACAGGCAATTAGAATGAGAATTGTTAGAGATTTATCTCAAGCTGTAGCTCCTAGTGTGAGTATAGCATCACCAAGTGCTGGAAGTGTATTTTATGATAATCAAACTATTAACTTAAGTGGTAGTGCTACTAATTCCAATGGAATTCAAGAAATTGATGTGTACGAATACACAAGCCTACTTGGAAAAGCAAATATTACTTCTGTGAATGGTGGACAAGTTAATTATTCTTTTTCAATAGGAAGAAATATATTAACTGATGGAAACAAGACATTAAAAGTTCAAGTTATAGGAAAGGATTCACAGATACTAAACAAATCTATGAATATAACGTATAAGGTTTTACAACCTATGATGTGTATAGATGATCCAAGTGGAGATGTTATTATTAAGGATTCTAGCCTAAATAACTTAAACTTAAGAGGATGGGCACTTGGTTCTACAGGAATTCAAAAAGTGACTGTTTCTGTAGATGGACAGTATAAGGCAGATACCTCATATGGTTCTTCCAGACCTGATGTTAAGAATGCATATCCTATGTATCAAAATGCAGATGTAAGTGGATTTAATTATACTTTAGATACAACTGGGTTAACAAATGGACTACATACTGTTACTCTAACGGCTTATGATAATGGTGGTAAAACTACTTCTCAAAGCTTTAAAATTACTAAGCTGGTTGGAGTTGATGCTTCAAGTACAAAGTACAACACTTCACTATCACAGTTAGTTGATAAGCAAATGCAGTATGGAGAGCCAGTTACAGAATCAGGAAGTTCTTGGGTTTCAGCAGATAGAAGTACAGTCCAATATTATGCTAATCCTAATAATTTTCTTGATAGTTATGGTATATATCAATTTTTAGTTTTGAACTACCAATCAGGGATAACTGTTGATGAAGTTAATAATATGCTTGTAGGTAAAGGCGTGTTGCAGGGACATGGAGGAGCGTTTCTTCAATCTGCTCAGCAAAATAATATCAGTGTATTTTATTTAGTTTCTCATGCGCTTTTAGAGACAGGAAATGGAACTTCTGCCTTAGCAAAAGGAATGAATGTAAATGGTACAATTGTTTACAATATGTTTGGAATAAATGCACTAGATTCAAATCCTAATTACTATGGATCCCAATTTGCATATAAACAGGGATGGACAACTGTAGATAAGGCTATTATAGGTGGAGCTAGTTGGATAGGATCCAGCTATATAAATAATTCAAGTTATGCTCAAAATACTCTATATAAGATGAGATGGAATCCGGCAAATCCGGGAACACATCAATATGCTACTGATGTAAGATGGGCGTATAATCAAATATATAATATCAAAAAATTAATTGATATGTGTACAAGTCCAATTTTAAAATTTGATATACCTTCATTTAATTAAGAGTAATATTATAACTTGAAGATTTATGGCAAAGAATTTATAAAAATAAAAAAGAAGAAAGCTCATTATAAATAAGCTTTCTTCTTTTTTTATATATAAATAATGTTAAAAATATAATTACAATTACTTATCAGTATAATTTTCTACAGGATTAGTAGATTTATAATTATTTAAAAATAACTCGTAATTTTGGTTGTTCTGCTTTACTAAAGTATCTAAAATAAGCCCATTTACAAAGAACATAATAGCAGAAGTAATAAGACCCATAGTTAGGACTGCAGAAGGTAATTTTGATATACGATGAGTTTTTACAAACTCTATTATAACGGGTGAACCAACTAGTAATCCTATTAAGAATATTAAAAGCGCCAATATGGAAAAGAATGGTAGAGGCTTATAGTCCTTAAAAAGGAATAAAATTGTTTTAATTACTTTTAAACCATCTTTGTATGTATTGAGTTTTGAAGAACTTCCTTCAGGTCTATCTCTATAATCTATAGGTATTTCCTTTAAAAGAAATTTTTTATCAAGCGCATGTATACTCATTTCTGTCTCAATTTCAAATCCTGAACTTAGTACAGGTATGGTTTTTACAAAATATCTGTTAAATGCTCTATAACCTGTCATAATATCGTTAATATCATTTTTGAACAGTTTTCCAATAAGATTTTTTACTAATTTGTTTCCGAAGTTGTGGAAAGCTCTTTTATTTTCGGATTCATATGTACCATTTGATAATCTATCGCCTATAGTCATATCAGCTTCACCATTTATTATTGGTTTAAGAAGTTCTTTTGCAAATTCTGCAGGGTATGTATCGTCACCATCAACCATAATGTAATAATCAGCATCTATATCCTTAAACATACTTCTTACAACATTTCCTTTACCTTGGCGAGGTTCTCTTACAACTATAGCACCACTTTCCTTTGCAATTGCTGCAGTATTGTCTTTTGAATTATTATCGTAAACATAAATATACGCATCTGGTAAGACCTTTTTGAAGTCGGTAATAACCTTTTTTATTGTTAATTCTTCGTTGTAACATGGAATTAAAACTGCTATTTTCAAAATTAACACCCTTTCAAACTGATTATAAGTTTTGCCTAACATAAGTACTTGGATTTATTACAGATTTTATTTTAAAATAAAATTGCAATAAATTCAAGTAAATAGATTTTTTATTTATAAATTACTTTATATATTATGTAATTATTTACTCTATCTTGATATATTTTGTCAAAAACAACATTAGAGTTTGCATAGTTATCTAAACTAGATTGTGCTAGAATAAATTTTACTTTTAATTTCTTTAAATCATTAATATCCAAAATTACCTCTATATTATCAGGAGCTAATAATTTAAATGATGTTTTTTTGTCGGTTAAATTAAAAGAAAAATGTGAATAGCGATTATATATAAGGTTGTTACGGTGTTTAGGATCAAGTAATTTCCATTTTTTTAGATCAGGATAAAAATTTACACCATCTAGACATTTTCCTCCATTAGCATATATAAAGGCTCCCATAATACCGCCAGTATTATCTACAGATATCCAATTAGCACTTGGGTTACTTTGTGATATTGAGATAATGTTTTTTGATAAATTATTATTATACAAGGAATTAACACCTTTTGTTAAAGGATTTACAGTTATGCCAGTTACTATTATCATAATAGCCATTATAATAGTAAAATAAGTTTTTTTACCATATACCAATAGAAAACTTAAAATGAAAAATATAGCTAGTATTAAATAATAGTATATAGGAGTAACATATATTCTAAATGGAGAATGAAAAATTGTAATATAATATATTAATGTAGTTATTGCACTTACAATTAATGAGAATATTGGTGTAAAAGGTTTCTTCTTAGAAATTAAAGCTAGTGCCCATATGCTTAGATAAACAGACGTTAAAGCATATACAACTAAAAGACGTTCACCAGTAACATACGAGAACAATGTAATTTTTGATAAAAAAGTTGGTATCTTAAAAAACATAAAGAAAATTTGAATAAGAGCAAATGCAATTAGACAAATTCCAAACTTTAAATCTTTAATTTTAAGTTTTAATTTGTTTTTTACTAAAAGTGGCACACAAAATATTAGTGGAAAGAAAAAATTATACAAGTTGCTGACTTCACAATTGTTCTTGTAAGTTGAATCTTTAAATGGGAGGAATGGATTTATTAGAAAAATATTTAGCACATACCAAGGTAAATCCCCACCCGTGCTTACTCTTTTACCAGGATAAGCTGTATTCAATAAAATCTTTAACGATCCTTCTGAAATTAGATAAAAATGAATTAGATTAAAGGCTATAAATCCGAAGCTAAGAATAATAATTAATATGTCACTAATTTTAAATGTTAAATCTTTTTTCAAATTCATAAAAAGAATAACCATAAATATTATTCCTAGATAAAAAAGTGGGACTTGAACAGCAGGATATATTACAAGAGTAAAACCTATGCAACTTAAGGAAAATGCAAATGCAAAGAATATTTTTTTGAATTTTGTGGTTAGATTTTTTAAAAAATAGTAATAGGTAACAATAATAGCTTCAAAATAAAACACCAAATCGCCTATATGCTGCATAAACCACCATTGTACAGCAGGAGAAAATGTTATCCAAAGACTTCCAAGCACGGATATTGGCTTATTACCTTTTGTTATTATGTAACAAATTTCATATGAAAGTAAAATTAGTAACAATAATTTAGAGAACCAATACCATGATAAACCATAACCTTTACCTAAAAGCAAAAAACCCCAGTTAAATGGTTTCGATAGTACTGTAATATCAAGTACTGGAGCATTATAATTTAAAATCATGTTTTGACCGGATACGCCAATATTATTATTATTAACTGGATAATGATTTTTGTTCATAGCTTGTGCCATATAAAATGGGGTTTGAACAAACCATTCATCAGTTCTTATGTACCTAATTTTGCCAAGTGTTTTAGAAGAAATATTATTATTTTGTGGAACATATGTTTCCCATGCAGGCAAAGAGCTAAAATTGAAATCTGAAGCAACGCAAAGAATAAAAATAATAAAGGCTATTAAATATCTAAATTTAATAATTTTATTCATTAAGTTCTTGAGTTTGATCATAAAAAACAACCTTTCCTAAAGTGTATATCACAAAATTGAGTATAATTATATCAATAAACATTATACTTGATTAAAAATTTTATGTAAATATTTAATATGTATATTTCGGATAAGTAAGCTGGTTTTAAAAGTTGGCATAATAAAGAATAAAAAGAATTCAATTGTAAGTGAAGTGAAATTTGAGGCTAAATAAGAGTTAAGGTGCAGCTTGAAAATTAATATATTATCATTTAAACTAAATTCATGTATATTATGATAAAAAGTATATAATTTTATTAGAATAGTTGAATAAGTTTTATAGTTTAATTGTATGTACAATAACATAATGATTTATGCTATAATTTACTATGTTATTAAATGAACTTTAGTTTTAGATGTCTACAGTTAGGAGAAAGTATATGGTAGAGTATGATTTAAGCGTGATAATATTAAATTACAATGCAAAAAGATTTTTAGAAGAATGCATTAATTCTATATATGAGAATACAAAGGAAATTAAATTTGAGGTGATCTTGGTAGACAATAAATCTACAGATAATAGCGCAGAATTTATAAAAGAAAAATTCACTGGAAAAGAAGATTTTACTTTTATAGAGAGTAAAGTAAATTGTGGATTTGCTGCTGGTAATAATAAGGCTATAGAAGTAAGCAAGGGTAGGGCTGTTCTTCTTTTGAATCCTGATACAGTTGTAAATGGAAATGTAATTGGTGAAACTTATAAATGTCTTATGAAAGATGATAAAGTTGGGGTTGCTGGATGCAAGGTTTTAAATCCTGACGGTACACTTCAGCTTGCGTGTAGAAGAATGATTCCAACGCCTAAGGATGCCTTTTATAAGATTTTTGGATTAAGTAAAATATTTAAAAACAATAAAAAGTTTACAAGATACAACTTAACATATGCATCAGCAGATGAATTTATAGATGTGGATTCAGTTTCAGGATCATATTTAATGATAAAAAAAGAAGTAATAGATAAAATAGGATACTTAGATGAAACATTCTTTATGTATGGAGAAGAGATGGATTGGTGTCTTAGGGCAAGGAAGGCAGGATATATTGTAAGATACTGTCCTGTTGGAACTATAATTCATTATAAGGGTGAAAGTAGTAAGCAGCTTAGTCATAAGGCTACATACGAATTTTATAGAGCTATGTGGATTTTTTATAAGAAGAATAATAAGGGCAATATATTTCTTGATTCAATTGTTTGGCTGGGGGTTAAATTCCTACTATTTATAGCGTTAATAAAGCTTGCCATTCTACCTAAGAATAGAGTTGGATCAAAAGGTTAGAAGGGATGAGTGTATTGGATATTTCAATAATTATAGCAAATTATAACACAGAGGAGTTTTTGAGAAACTGTCTTAATTCAATAAAGTCGACGGTGAAAAATGTTAAATATGAAGTTATAGTAACAGATAATAATTCAAAGGATGACAGTGTTACTATGATAAAAAATGAGTTTCCATGGGTTAAGCTTATAGAGAGTAAAATTAATGGTGGATTTGCTTATGCGAATAATCTTGCGATAAAGGAAAGTAGTGGAAAATACATATTTTTACTTAATACTGATACAGTGTTATTAAAAGATGTTATAGAAAAAATGGTTAATTACATGGATGAGAACAAAGATGTTGGACTTCTAGGTCCAAAGCTTTTAAATAGGGATATGTCCCATCAAACTTCTGTGTCAGGGTTTCCAAGCTTCAAAAGAGAGTTTTATCACATATATAAATTAAAAAACATTCTTAAGATTCCCATCTTAAAGAAAATAATTGTTGCTATGTCAGGCAAGATAGGTTCTAAGGATGTAGAGCAGTATATGATGAATTTTAAAAGTATAGATGAGCCACGTGAGGTACAAGTACTTGTTGGAGCGGCACTTCTTGTAAGAAGGAATGTTATAGATAAAATAGGAATGCTTGATGAGAGATATTTTATGTACTATGAAGAAATTGATTTTTGTTATCAAGCAAATAAGGCTGGATTTAAAGCTGTGTATTATCCGAATGGAGAGATAATACACTATATAGGGCAAGCAGCGACAAAATCAAGGATATAACTTTTTATGAAAGATACAAAAGTATGATAAAATATTTTAGAAAAAATCACGGCAAGTTAAAGGAAGTATTAGTTAGGATTAATCTTGTTATAGGACTTACCCTTAGAATGCTTGGTAATATTATTTTGATTCCTTTTAAAAGGGATAAATATACGTTATCAGTAATAAAGATATATTTTAATACTATAAAAATAGGTTTAGGGTTTGATGTAAATACTTTGAAAGGGAGAGAGTAGTCTTTTATGAATGATAGCATTAAGAAAATTAATTATTTATTTATATGTCTGTTTATATTTTTAAATCCACTGATTCCTTATAATGTGAAGATACATAATAATATTACGGTAAGTGATATATTACTTCTAGTAATTTTTGTTCTATTTTTGGTGGAGATATTAAGAAATAGACAAAAACTGAAGGAATGTTTTTATATAATGCTTGGTGACAAAACATTATTTTGCTTGATACTTTTATTCATTGTTATGATGATTTCTGTTACTTATGCGAAGGAAAAACCTCTTGCGCTAGAGGAATCTTTAAGATTTTTTTGCTACATAGGGCTGTACATAATTTTATCTTTAAGTTATAGAGAAGAAAAACATTTTAAGGGTTTTGTTACAAGCTTTGTAGCTTCTGTTACTTTAATTAGCATCATTGGAATATTTCAAAAGATAACAGGAATGGGCATTCCGCACCAATATGATTACAAAGTTAATGGAGTAACAATGGTAAGGGTTGCCGCTGTTTTTGGAAATCCTAATACCTTAGCGGCATTTATGATTTTATCAATTTTCCCCATTGTCATGTTTGCATTTTTTGAAAAAAATTTAAAGAAGAAAGCATTTTATAGTATACTTTCCGTGCTTATTGTATATAATGCTGCATTAACAGGATCAAGAAATTCCTATATGGGGTTAGCACTAGGCTTTTGTGTATTAGCATTAATCTACAGTATAAAACTAATTTTACCAATAATAGTTTTAGGGGGAGCTTCTATGTTTCTTCCGCAGGTTACAAGTAGACTTAGATCTATAGATAATAAGAACTTAAATGATGCGAGAATAAAGCTTTGGAAGACAGCCTTAAAGATGATAAAAGATCATCCATTATCGGGAGTTGGAAATGGTAATTATATCGCTAATTACGATGCTTATGTGAAACAGTATCCTGAGCTTAGATATGCTGACTATTCAAGATTTCCTGTTCATAACTCTTATTTGAAGATAGAATCCGAACTTGGTATCTTTGGAGGAATATTCTTTGTGGCCACTATTGTAAATGTGTTTTTGAAACTTTATAACACATACAAAAAGACTGATATTAAGATAAAGAAGGCATTTTATTTAGGTTTTATTGCATCTACCAGTGCATTTTTGTTTATGAATTTCTCAGATAACCTTCTATTTGTTCCATCAATCACTTCATTTTTCTGGATGTTTGTTGCAATAGGAGATAGGCATTAGTTTTGGTTTATAAAGGGAGGTGAACTGCCAAAGTTTATGGCAGGATAGGTTTGACAAAGTACAGAATGAAGTTTTTAAATACAAATGTAGATAATGTTAATATGAAAGAGGCAATAGAAATAATAGATGGATTTATAAAAGATGGAAAATATCACTATGTGGTTACTCCTAATGTAGATCATATTGTAAGACTTGAAAAGGATGAAGAATTCAAAAAGGTTTACGAAAATGCAGATTTAATTTTGACAGATGGCATGCCTTTAGTTTGGATATCTAAGTGGCTTAAAACCCCTGTAAAGGAGAAGGTATCTGGCTCTGATTTGTTTCCAAGAGTATGTAAGCTTGCAGCAGAAAAGGAGTATACAGTATTTATACTTGGAGCAGCAGAGGGAGTTGCTCATAAGGCAGGAGAAAATCTTAAAGCTAAATATAAAGGTCTTAAAGTTGCAGGAACTTATTCTCCAAGCTTTGGTTTTGAAAAAAAGCCAGAAGAAATAAAGTATATTATAGAAATGATAAATGATATAAAGCCAGATATATTAGCTGTAGGAGTAAGTGCTCCAAAACAGGAAAAGTTTGTAGCACAGTATAGAGATGAACTTAAGGTACCGGTAGCACTAGCTATAGGAGCATCTATAGATATAGAAGCTGGAACTTTAAAAAGAGCACCTTTATGGATGCAAAAATCTGGTCTTGAATGGTTCTATAGAATGTTTAGACAGCCTAAAAAAATATTTAAGAGAGTGTTTTTTGATGACTTGAAAATAATAGGCATATACTCTAAATATAGAAGCTTAGGTTAAATGTATATTTTAGTGAAAATTAATACATAATACATAGTAGTTAGTGAGAAAGGTGATGAATTAGTTTAGTGACAGTTCACTAAATGCTATGTATTATGGAGAAGAAAAAAAAGTATATTACAGTTTTTATGATTATAATCTTTTTAGCATCTATAGTCGGCTTTAGTTTTTTTAACTATAATGAAAAAAAAGCTAATTATGCTAAAGGATTATCTGCTGTAAAGAAGAGTAAAGATTTAAAAAAACAAGAAATTGCTAAAAAGCAAAGAGAACTCAAAATTTATGAAGACCAAAGTAATACCATGAAGATACCAATTTTAATGTATCATTGGATTGAAGACGGTAAAGGTGATGAACTTAAGGTGTCAAAAGAAAAGTTTAAAGGCGAAATGGATATAGTAAAGCAGAGTGGATATACACCTATAAGTTTTGATGAACTTTATGACTTCATAAATAATAAAAAACCATTTTCTATAAAGCCAATATTAATAACTTTTGATGATGGATATGAAGATAATTATGTAAATGCATATCCTGTGCTTAAAGAATTTGGATTTAAAGCAACTGTATTTGCAATAACAGATTTAATAAATACATGTCCCTATCTGTCTGATAAAGAAATAATAGAACTTTCGAAAAATAATGTAGATGTAGAGTCTCATGCAGCAAGTCACTCTAAGCTTTCTTTTTTATCATATGATAGACAGTATGATGAATTAAAACGTTCAAAGGAAAGGCTTGAAGAAATTTTACATAAGAAGGAATATTATTTAGCTTATCCATTCGGAAAGTATAATAGAGATACTATAGATATAGCGCATAAGCTTGGTTATAGGCTTGCAGCATGTACTAAAGAAGGTTTTGCTTCAAAGGCAGATGGGAATTATGAACTTAAGAGGATTTATATAAGTAACAATTATAGTTTAGAAGAGTTTAAAAGACTCATAAATTAATATGGAGGGTTTAGCATATGAAAATACTTATAACAGGAGCAAATGGACAATTAGGAAGAGAAATTCAAAAACAGCTAAAAGGAAAAAATGTAGAGGTTATACCTACAGATGTACAAGATTTAGATATAACTAATGTTTTAGCTGTAAATAAATTTTTTAATGAAAAGAAACCAAATGTGGTAATTAATTGTGCAGCACATACAGCAGTTGATAAATGTGAGGAACAGTATGATTTAGCTTATAAAATAAATGCTATAGGACCTAAAAATCTTGCAGCAGCAGCATACAGTGTTGGAGCTGAAATTGTTCAGATTTCAACAGATTATGTTTTTGATGGAGAGGCGAAGGAACCTATAACAGAATTTGATGAAGTGAATCCTCAATCAGCTTATGGAAAAACAAAGCTTGAAGGAGAAAACTTTGTAAAAGCATTAAATCCTAAATATTACATAGTTAGAACAGCGTGGCTTTATGGAGATGGAAATAATTTTGTAAAAACCATGATAAATTTAGGCAAAACTCATGATGAATTAAAAGTTGTGCATGACCAGGTTGGAACACCTACAAGTACAGTTGATTTAGCTAGAGTAGTTCTCAAAGTAATAGACGAAAAAAATTATGGAACATTTCATTGTACATGTAAAGGAATATGTTCTTGGTATGATTTTGCTGTAGAGATATTCAGACTTACAGGAATTGATGTAAAGGTAACTCCATGTACTACTGAAGAATTTCCAAGACCAGCTAAAAGACCAAAATATTCAGTACTTAGAAACTATATGTTAGAACTTACAACAGGTGATATTACAAGAGAGTGGAAAGAGTCTCTAAAAGAATATATAGACTTACTTCAAATGTAGTCTAATAAAATAGTAAAAAGTATATAAAATATAAAACCACTTAACTCCCTTATATATTAAGTGAGAAGGTTAAGTGGTTTCATCATACATAAGGATGGTTTTTATGAATAAAGTAGCAAAAAATTTCTTTTCAATGGGATTTTCTACACTTGTATCACAATTTTTAACCTTTTTTACAGGAACATATGCTGCTCATGTTTTAGGTAAATCTGGTTTCGGAGATATAACAACTGTTCAGGCAATCACATTATATTTTTCTATTGTGGTGCTTTTTGGACTTCAAACCTATGGTACAAGAGAGATTTCTAAAAATAAGGAAAATATTAAAGATATAGTTGGTGAGATAACGCTTTTTAGAATAATTGTTTTTGGCTTTAGTTTCATTGTTATATTAATATTGGCTTTAGTGCTGTCATTTAACTCAAGAAGTATAGCTTGGCTTCTAGTTTTGTATAGCTTAACTTTGCTGACGAATGCATTGTGTATAGACTGGGTGTATAATGGACTTCAGGAGATGAAATATAATGCTTTATACAACATTATTAAAAGTCTAATACCGTTTGTTTTAATAGTATTATTCTTGAAAAATCCATCACAGGTTAACTATTATGCTGTTTTTACAGTTTTAGGACTTGCAGTTGCAACAATTTATCAGTTTTATATATATTTCTTTCGTGAAAAATTAAAAATCAACTTTAAAATAAGCTTTGATGAAATAAAAAAATACTCTTTATACGGGTGGCCATTTTTACTGGCAGGAGTTCTTGCTACAATAAATGTTAATGTTGATAGAATTGTAATAAGATTTTCCTGGGGAAGTTCAATGGCAGGTATATATGCCTCTGCATATTACGTCATATCCTTTTTAACCAATATAGTTACTATAATATTTGGAGTTGTATTTCCTCTTATGATAAGTTACTTTAATGAAAAAAATATGGCTTCTCTGCATGGACTAATTAAAAATGTTTCCAAGGTAATTATAGCTGTAATTGTTCCTATAGTTTTAGGTGGAATTATTCTATCTAAAGAGATAATAATACTCCTATTTGGAAAAGCATATGAAAGTGCATATATGCCTTTTTCAATACTTTTAATATATAGTTTAATATTATTCATTAGAGAGATATATGCATATGGTTTAAATGCATGGAACATGGAAAAAAAATATTTAAGAGCAGTAGTAATTTCTTCCTTGTTTAACTTAATTATAAATTTGCTTCTTACACCCAAGTTTGGTATGAATGTAGCGGCCATTATTACAGTGTTATCTGAAGTTATTACAATTTTGATTATGAAATACTATTCGGACAAAATAATTAAAGTTTCAAAGTATACTCTGTTTTTAAAAATATCAATTCCGTGTATTGGCATGGGAATAATAACGTGTACTTTAAAATATTATAACGTAAATATTATTTTTAATATAGTTCTAAGTGCACTTTGCTATGTAACTTTTGTGATTTTATTTAAATATTTTACTATAGAGGATATAAAAAAATTTGCTGTGAGAAAGAGTTGATTTTATGAAATATTGTGTGCTTTATCCTGAGGCTAAGAATGTACATTTAGTAAAGGATGTGGGTATGATCGCCTACAAACTTAACAGACTTCACAATGTGGATTCATTCATAGCATGCTATAATAATGACAAGTATGATTATCTTGAAAGTGAAGTAAAGGGATTAAAGATAAATTTTATAGAGAAAAAGCATAGTCATTTTGTAAATGTATTTAAATATTTAAAAAAGGAAGCTAAAAATATAGATGTACTTCAAATATTTCATGTTACACTTAAGTCTGTAGTGTATGCCTTCTTATATAAGTTTTTTAATAGAAGAGGTACTATATTTTTAAAGCTAGACTGCTCTAATGCTTTAGTTTTAAAGCTTGAAAATCTAAAGTTAATTGAAAAGATTATTTTGAATTCATATTTGAAAAGGGTAGATATAATAGGAGTAGAACAGGAAGAAATATTTAAAAAGTTAAAAAAAAGTCTTTTTAAATACAAAGATAAGCTTTTAAACGTATCTAATGGACTTGATTTTGATAATCCTATATTTAAGGAAGATATAAACTATAAAGATAAAGAAAATGTAGTTATAACAGTAGGGAGAATAGGAAGTCCTGAAAAGTCAATGAATACTTTAATGGAGGCATTTGAAAACATTGATAAAAACATTAGAGCTAATTGGAAGTTAGTTTTTATAGGACCTATTGAGGAAAGTTTTAAGAATTATATAACTGAATTTTTTTCTAAGTATACTGATGCAAAGAAGTATATAGAATTTAAAGGCCCTATATATGACAGAACATTATTATTTAATGAGTATAAAAAGGCTAAAATATTTTGTTTGACATCTGAGTATGAAAGCTTCGGCTTTTCTTTAATCGAAGCTGGAGCCTTTGGAGATGTTATTGTTTCTACTGATGTGGGAATAGCATCTGAAATAATAAAGAATAGTAATGGAAAAATAATTCCTTTTAAAGATTCAAAGGCCCTTACTGATGTTCTCTGCGGAATAATGCAAGGCAATAATCTTGAGAACAAAGGAAAAGAAACTGAAAAAATTGTTAAAGGGAAATACAGTTGGAATAAAATTACGGAAATTTTGTATACAAAGATAATTGAAATAAGAGGT
Organism: Clostridium acetobutylicum ATCC 824; assembly: GCF_000008765.1. Lineage (NCBI taxonomy): Bacteria > Bacillati > Bacillota > Clostridia > Eubacteriales > Clostridiaceae > Clostridium > Clostridium acetobutylicum. Next base: position 2,415,681 of record NC_003030.1, on the reverse strand, counting down.
AAGGAAATAGATGATTAGAAATCCTAAAATATATATAATAATCCTTAATTATAATGCTTATGAGGACACTTTGGAGTGCGTTAAGAGTATTGGAAATATAGATTATGATAATTACGAGTTAGTTTTAGTGGACAATTCTTCTACTGATGATTCATATGTTAAATTAAAAGAAAGCTTGCCTTCATACAATATAATAAAGTCTAAGGAAAATTTAGGTTATGCAAATGGAAATAACATAGGTATAAAGTATGCTCTTGAAAATGGTGCGGATTACATATGTATATTGAATAATGATGTTGTTGTAGAAAAAGATTTTTTAAATAAATTAGTTGATAAGATAATTGAAAAAGAGGATGTCGGAATAGTAGGGTCTTGTATATGTGATTATTATAGAAGAGAAATTATTCAGGGAATGGGAGCACATATAAATTTATACTTTGCAGCTGCAAGAAGATACTTTAAGGGGAAAAATTACAACGAAATTGAAAAAAAAGATATTTTTGTAGATTATCTTGAAGGGGCTTGTTTTTTAGTAAAATCAGAAGTATTTGAGAAAATAGGCTTAATCCCTGAAAATTACTTTCTTTTCTTTGAAGAAACGGAGTTTTGCACTAGAGCTATAAATGCTGGCTATAAAATTATGTGTATATATGAAAGCAAAGTATATCACAAAGGATCAGCCACTATAAATAAATTTGGAAGTCTTTCCTATGCTTACTTAAATAGAAATAGAGTTATATTTGTTAGAAGAAATTCTAAATGGTATCAAAAAATTATTTTTGCAATTTATATATTTATAGAAGCCTTTGGAAGAATTGTTATACGAAAAGAGCCTTTAACTTTATTTAAATATATACTTGGTGGCTTTAAAAGTAATAAGGAATCAATAGATGTTATAGATGTTAAAAGTTATGTAAAGTAAAAATTATTTAGGGATTTCTAAGTTAATAGGAGCTTAGAAATCTTATTTTATATTAAAAATAAATTAAATAAAAAAATACATAAAGATATTTCTTTTACACAAAATATACTGAAAGGAGTGTGATTTTATGGATTTCTATCAAGTAATAAAAACAAGAACAAGTACAAAAAAGTTTAAAAACACACCAATAGCGGCTCCAAAGCTTGATAATATGCTTAATGCTGCTATGATGTCACCATCATGGAAAAACAAAACATCATATAGTTTTGTTATTGTGGATGACGAAAGAAAAAAAGATGCAATTGCGAATTTCATTATAAATAGTGATGAGGATGCTAAAAATTCTGTAAAGGATGCTCCTATGGTAGTTGCTATTGTGGGAGATACAACTGAATCTGGTCATATAAATGGAAAAGAATATTATTTAGTTGATAGTGCAATTGCTATGGAACATTTTGTTTTAGCAGCTGCAAATGAAGGCTATGGAACCTGCTGGATTGCTTCCTTTGATGAGAAACGTATGAAAGATGAGCTTAGAATACCAGATAAATATTCAGTTGTTGCAATAACACCTGTAGGCGAAGTAGGAGAATCTAAAGCACATTATGAACCAAAGGATATTGAAAATCATATATACAGAAATTACTGGAGTATGCCATACTCTGAAAAAAAGCATCTTGTTATGAAATAATTAATATGAGAGCAAGAACTTAGGTTAAATTCTTGCTCTCATACATAATTTATGCTTTTATTATTTAGAAAACATGATAAAATATAAGTTAAAATAAAAATTATAGTTTTCTAATAAGTGCAAAGAATTATAGAAATGCTATAAACTATTGGAGGGAATTTATGTTACAGGATATATCTATAGAGGAATTTATAAAAGAACTTGCATCGGAAAAACCAACTCCTGGCGGCGGTGGAGCGGCAGCACTTTCAGCAGCACTTTCAGCAGCGCTTAATTGTATGGTGTTTAACTTTACCGTAGGAAAAAAAGTTTATGAAAATTATGATAAAGAAACTAAAAAATTAATCAATAGCAGTCTAGAAAAATCAGACAAGCTTAAGGATTATTTCTTATGTGGTATAGATAAAGATGCGGAGGCTTTCTCAAAAATAATAAATAGTTACAAACTTCCCCAAAGTACAGAAGAAGAAAAAGCATATAGGCATAAATGTATACAAGAAGCTTCAAAATTTGCAGCAAAAGTACCAGAAGATGTAGCCAATAATGCACGTGAACTTTTTGAATTGATTTGGATTTCAGCAAAGTTAGGAAATAAAAATCTTATAACAGATGCTGGGGCAGCTGCAATAATGGCTGAAGCAGCTATTGAAACATCAATATTGAATATAAAGATAAACATAGGATCTATAGAGGATAAGGAGTTAAAAGCAAGACTTGAAAAAACTTGCAGAGATTTACTTTTAGATAGTAAAGAATGGAAAGATAAAATATTAAGTGAAGTATATTCGAATATATAGAGCTATTTATAATTAGAATTGGAGAAAATATGTTAGCGGATTTTTTTAAAAAAATAGATGATATATACAATGAAATAAAAAAATCAGGGGATATAGAAACAAAATTAAAATATATAAATAAGTTCAGAAAAGATTTGGATGTGAATTATAGTTTTTCCGAGAAATACTATAATTTTGTATCGATGAAAAAAGAAAGAGGAGTGGTATATACTCCTCTTAAAATATCAAACTACATAATAGATAGTACTATTAGTGAAGAAGATATAATAAAGAATCCATTTTTAAAAATAGTAGATCCTGCATGTGGATGTGGGAATATAATAATACCATGCTTTATTTATTTAAGAAATATATATATAAAAAATTTAGATAAGATAAATAATATAAATAAATTAGAACTTAGAGAAGAAAATATAAACTACCATATAATTAAAAATAACTTATTTGGGTATGATGTGGATTTAAATGCAATAAAAGTGCTTACTATAGATTTGTTTTGTGAATCAAAGTGTTTTTCAAGTAATTTTTTGTGTAAAGATTTCTTACTGGATGAGATAGGAATTAAGTATGATATATTTTTAAGCAATCCACCATATGTTGGACTAAAGTCAATAAATAAGGAATATTCAGCAATACTAAAGACAATGTACCCATCTTACAAGGATAAAGCGGATATATCATATTGCTTTTTTGAAAAATCTATACTTTGTTTAAAGATTGATGGAAAACTTGGATTCATAACTTCAAGATATTTTTTGGAGTCCCAGAGCGGAGAGGAACTTAGAAGAATTTTAGTTGAAAAGTGTTCTTTATATAAAATTGTTGATTTTTATGGTATAAGGCCATTTAAAAAGGCAGGAATAGATACTGTAATGATTTTTCTTGAAAGGGGAATTGGGGATAGGAAAAGTATAGAGATAATAAAACCCAAGATTATGAAAAATAATAGAAAAGATGAGTTCTATTATTCACTTTTTAATGGAACAAATGAAGGAATTGATAAGTTTTACATTAATATAAAAGCTTTAGACAGTAAGCGATGGATATTAAGAAAAGATGAAGAAATAGATATAATTAATAAAATTGAGAAAAATAGCATGGCTACATTGGGAAGCATTTGTAAAAGCTATCAAGGTATTATTACTGGCTGCGATAAAGCATTTATAGTAGACAAAGAAACAGCTTTAAGAAAAAATTTAGAAAAAGAAATACTAAGAACTTGGATTAAGAATAAAAATGTAACAAAGTATAATGTTAATAAAAATGATTTGTACATAATTTATTCGGATTTTATTGATGAACCATCTAAGTATCCTAATGCCATAAATTACATTAATGAATATAAATATAAGCTTCAAATGAGGCGTGAATGTTTAAAGGGAATAAGGAAATGGTATCAGCTTCAATGGGGAAGAAAAAGTCAGGTATTTGAAGGAAAAAAAATTATTTTCCCATATAAAGCCTCCAAAAACAGATTTGCTATAGATAAAGGAAGTTATTTTAGTGCGGATGTTTATTGTATTGTAATTAATGATGAATCAATATTTACTTATGATTATTTAACAGATATTTTAAATAGTAAAACTTATGAATTTTACTTTAAAACCTTTGCCAAGAAGCTTGGAGAGAACATATATGAGTATTATCCTAACACACTTATGAAATTATGTATTCCAGCCCCTTTAAATTATGAACATGAATTTAAGGAAGAGATGCTTTATGAAAAGTTCGGTTTTACAGAAAGAGAAATCAAGATAATAAATAATATAATATAAAAATTTCCGGGAAATTCTAGATAAAATCCCGGTTTTTTTATAATTACATGTATAAAAATATATAAAATGGAAAAAATACAAATATAAAGTATTGTATAAAAAAGGAAATTGGATAAGTTTATAGAATAAATACTTAGTGCATTTGATTTATAATTTCAGGGGGAATTAATTATGAATTTAGATTTTAAGGATATCAATGGTAAGCTTGTGGTTTCTATAATTGGAGAACTTGATCATCATAGTTCAGAAGAGATAAGAAATAAAATAGATGATCATATAAAATTTAAAGGATATAAAAATGTAATCTTAGACTTTTCTAATGTTACATTTATGGACAGCTCAGGAATTGGAGTAGTAATTGGAAGGTATAAAAAACTTAATTCTTCTGGCGGTAGTATATGTGTAGTAGGACCAAAAGAGTCAGTTAGAAGAATTTTTGAGTTGTCTGGAATGCTTAAGATAATAAACATTTATGGCAGTTTAGATAAAGCTGTCACAAGTATTTAATGGGGGGATTTCAATGTTAGAAAATAAAATGGAACTAAAGTTTTTAGCAAAATCTGAAAATGAAAGTTTTGCAAGGGTCACTGTAGCATCTTTTGCGTCAGAGCTTGATCCCACTTTAGAGGAAATTGATGACGTTAAAATGGCAGTATCAGAAGCAGTTACAAATGCTATTATCCATGGATATGAAAATAAAGGAGGAGTAGTTACAATATGTGCAGTGATAGAAGATAGGGAACTGACAATAGAGGTTATGGACGAAGGAATAGGGATAGAGAACATAGAAAAGGCAATGGAACCCCTTTATACATCAAGACCTGATTTAGAAAGATCTGGTATGGGATTCACGGTTATGGAAAGCTTTATGGATAATATAAAAGTTGAATCTGAAAAAGGAAAGGGAACTAAAATAATAATGAAAAAAAAGTTCGCTCTCATTGAAGATTAATATGAGGAGGGAAACAGCGGGGAAGCTAATGTTATGGGAAAAGAAAATACTTTAAAAAAAGAAGAGCCTAATTATAACGATAACGAGAAATTGATAAAAAGTGTTCATGAAGGTAATAAGGAAGCTTTAAACAAAATTATTGAGAATAATCTTCCGCTAGTATCAGCAATAAGTAGAAAATTTTTAAATAGGGGTTATGAATATGACGATATTTTTCAAATAGGTTGTATGGGACTCGTAAAGGCTGTTAATAATTTTAATTCTGACTATAAAGTTAAATTCTCTACCTATGCTGTTCCTATGATTATGGGGGAGATAAAAAGATTTTTGAGAGATGACGGAATAATAAAAGTTAGTAGAAGTGTAAAAAGTACGGCAAGACAACTTCACTATGATAGAGAAAAGTTAGTCAAAGAATTAAATAGAGAGCCTACAATAGATGAGTTATCTAAGTTTTCAGGAATAGATAAAGAGGAAATAATAATGGCTACAGAATCTACTACTAGTATGCAGTACTTATATGACGTTGTTCATCAAGATGATGGGTCTCCTGTTCTTTTAATAGATAAATTAAGTGACCCATATTCTGAAGATTCAGACGTTATAGATAAAATAGTGCTTAAACAAATTATAAAAAGTTTAGATAACAAGTCAAAACAAATAATAATGCTTAGATATTTCAAGGATAAAACTCAAACTCAGGTCGCAAATATGCTGGGAATAAGTCAGGTACAAGTTTCAAGAATAGAGAAAAGAATACTGAAGGCTATAAGGGAAAAACTAACCAAATAGTATGCACAATTAAGTGTATACTATTTTTTTGTTTAAAAAATAGGTTAAATGTAAACACTAATTTTGTAATAAAAATATCTAGGGAGGGAACTACATGGACGTTCCAGAGGAAAAAATAAAAACTGATTTTAATAACCTGGCTAAGGCTGCAAAACCTAAACCCAATACAGTGAAAAATTGTTTGAGCGCATTTATAGTAGGAGGAATAATATGTGATGTGGGTCAGCTCGTTTCAGATATTTTTTCTAGGTATGGTGTTGCAAAATCAGATTTAAGTATGTATACATCTACAATGCTTATATTTATAGGAGCATTTTTAACTGGCATAGGAATATATGACAAAATTGCAAATATTGCAGGTGCAGGAAGTATAGTACCGATAACAGGTTTTGCAAATTCTATAGTTGCTCCTGCAATTGAATTTAAAAAAGAAGGATTTGTTTTTGGTGTAAGTGCCAAGATGTTTACAATAGCAGGTCCTGTATTAGTATACGGTTTGAGCTCTTCAGTAATTGTGGGAGTAATATATTATTTAATTAATCTAATGAAATAGGGTGATTAATTTGAAAAAAAGATTAGGTTCTCAAACGGCGAGAATTGATAGTAAACCAAGAATAGTTTCAGCAGTATCAATGGTTGGTCCAAAAGAAGGTAGAGGACCGCTTAAAGATTACTTCGATATTATATTAAGCGATGATATGAATGGAGAAGAAAGTTTTGAAAAGGCAGAAAGCAATATGCTTTACACAGTGATAACAGAAGTAATAAAAAAATCTAATCTAACTGAAAATGATATAGATTATTTATTTGCAGGTGATCTTTTGAATCAAATTACTTCTTCAAGTTTTGCGGCAAGAGATGCTAAAATACCGTTTTATGGATTATATGGAGCATGTTCTACAATGACTGAGTCTTTAAGTATTGCAGCAATGATTATGGATGGTGGTTTTGCAGACTATACAATAGCAGCTACCTCATCACATTTTTCTGCGGCTGAGAGACAATTTAGATACCCACTTGAATATGGAAGTCAGAGAAAGCCTGATGCACAGTGGACTGTTACGGGAGCAGGTGCGATGCTTCTTGCAAGACAAGGTGATTTTCCCTACATAACGTTTGTAACTGCTGGTAAGGTTAAAGATTATGGAATAACAAGTCCTGATAGTATGGGAGAAGCAATGGCACCTGCAGCGGTAGATACCATAAAACAGCATTTTAAGGATACAGGTAGAACTCCTCAGGATTATGATGTTATAGCTACGGGGGATCTTGGAAGAGTAGGAAAGAAAATAACCGAAGATCTCTTAAAAAAAGAATATGGCTATGACATGAGTAATATTTATATGGATTGCGGAGAGAAAATCTTTAACTGTGATGAACAGGATACAAATTCAGGAGGAAGTGGATGTGGATGTTCGGCAGTTGTGGATTGTGGATATATATATAAGAATATGTTAAGTGGGAAAATTAAGAAAGCATTACTTATTTCTACAGGAGCCCTTATGAGCACAACTTCAAATCTTCAAGGTGAATCAATACCAGGAATTGCACATGCTGTTTCTATAGAGTTTGGAGGAATGAAAAATGAGTAGTTATATAGCATCTTTTTTAGTTGGAGGAGCCATGTGTGTTATTGTGCAAATACTTATGGATAAGTTTTCAATTACACCAGCTATGATACTAGTTTCCCTTGTTACGCTTGGAGTAATTCTCGGTGCGCTTGATATATATGATATTCTTGTTAAGTATGGTAAAGCTGGAGCAACAGTACCACTTCCGGGTTTTGGATATTCACTTGCAAAATCAACCATAGCGGAAGTTGATAAGAAAGGACTTATAGGAGCGTTTACAGGGGGAATAAAGGGAACAGCAGCTGGAATTACCGGGGCAGTTTTCTTTGGATATCTAATGGCTTTATTATTTAATTCTAAGACGAAAAATTAATATGAAATATAGAGTTATAATTATAACTGACGGAGATAAAATTGCTAAAAAAGCGGCGGAGAAGGCTGCAGGTAATATAAATGGGAGATGCATTTCCATTTCTAGTGGAAATCCAAGTAAAATTACAGGAGATGAGGTGCTGAGACTTATTAAATGTGCAAAAAAAGATCCTGTAATTGTAATGGTAGATGATAAAGGGGATATAGGCAGAGGAAAGGGAGAGGAAATAGTACAATATATTGTTAAGTCTCAAGAAATAAAAGTAATTGGCATGATAGCCGTAGCCTCTAACACATTAGGAAGTGGCATAAAGGTTGATTATTCTATAGATAAATGTGGAAATAAGATAGAATGTGCTGTTGATAAATATGGAAATGCAAGACATAATAAAGTAATAATAGGTGACACTGTAAACACAATAAACCCAAATCAAATACCTGTAATTATTGGAATAGGTGATCCTGGAAAAATGGATGGATGTGATGATTTTAATAAAGGGTGTCCTATACTAACTAATGCAATAAAATTACTTATCAATGTTTATAATGAGAGAAGTGTATATAAAAATTAAAATAAAAAACAGTATGTGCAACCTTATCTTTGGTTGCACATACTGTTTTTTTATTTATTAGTATTTGTTGTGTTATTATTTGGTGGATTGTTATTTCCAGAACTTGAGTTATTTGTGTTATTGTTATTAGTATTAGTATTTGTATTCGTGTTATTGTTAGTATTGGTATTAGTGTTTGTATTACCAGGCGTATTATTGGTAGAAGGTGTTGGTGTAGGAGTAGGTTGCTGAGTATTTTGTGCTGGTGTCTCTGTTGAGTTACTGGTATTACTATTAGTTGTATTGTTACTATTTGGATTAGCAACATTATTGTTCGTATTATTTTGAGTGTTAGTAGTTGGTGTTTGAGGTTTACTAGCAGTTGAAGATGAAGAATCATCCCCAGATAAATTAGATGGACTAGTACCATCTATATAATATGAATCTCCAATTTTTGTTACCCCACCAGGAGCATCGATATCTTTAACAGTTAAATTTACATTTGCCATTTTCATAATTTCGCCCCATATTTCAGCAACATCATTACTTCCTAAACTGAGTTTAGTTGGCTGGTCATTTCCGACCCATACTGCAGCAGAATAATATGGAGTCAAACCGCAAAACCACAAATTTTTAGAATCAGATGCAGTACCTGTTTTACCAGCGACCGGCATGTCACCAAATCTAGCATAACTACCAGTACCTCCTGCACTTACAGGACCTTTTAATAAATCATACATTATGTAAGCAGATTGTGGTGAAATAACCTTTCTAGTTGAATAGTTGTTCTCCAGAAGTACCTTACCAGTTTTATCTACTACCTTTCTATATAGCCTAGGTTCTGAATATAATCCGTTATTTCCAAATACACCGTAAGCGGCAGCCATAGTAGTTGTATTTGAACCTCTAATTTCACCAAGAGATAATGCAGCAATACTACTCTTATCATCATTGTTAAGAGTAAGACCAAATTTTTGAGCATAAGCTGCTCCTGTTGAAAGTCCTAATTTATCCTCTAACTTTATTGCTACAAGATTTATTGACTTGGTTAATGCTGTCTTTAAATTTACTGGACCTGAATAACCACCATCATCGTTATGAGGATTATATGGAACCCCATTTGACCCATACTTTTCTGCAACATCCGATGAAAGTGGGGAATCATTAACTATAGTATCTTCTGTCGCAAGTTTAGTATCTATTGCTGGTGCATAAACTGTAAGAGGTTTTATACTAGAACCTACAGAACGTAAATAGTTACTTGAATCCGCTCTATTATACGATGAAGGTGGTTGTTGGCCTCTTCCACCTACAATAGCCTTTATTTCTCCTGTGTGATAATCAAATAAAGTTGCAGCAGCTTCAGGTTGAATAATACCGTTTTTATCTGCATAGCTATAGCTTTTTAATGTGCTGTTGTTGTCTAATATGTTTTGTACATTTGATTCCATTGATGTGTTCATAGTAGTATATATTTTTAGTCCACCATCTCTAAGAAGTGAATCTATTTCTTCATCAGTATAATGATATTGAGATTTTAAATCTTGCTTTACTTGGTTTACAACAGGTATAGAAAACCACTCATAGGTATACTTGTTAGAAATCTTTTGCTGAGAAAAAGCTAATTTATTATTGTTAAGGTCATTTATAGCATTTTGATAAGTTGAAAAATCTATATAGTTATTTTGTCTCATTTTATACAAAACTAGCTTTGTTCTATCTAAATATATATTTGGATTTTTAGCTACATTTTGCGAAAAAGGATAATATGCTGATGGACTTTGTGCAAGGCCTGCAATAAAGGCACATTCAATTAAATTCAAATCCTTAGCACTTTTATTAAAATATTGTCGTGAAGCTGCCTCTACACCGTTAGCTTGAACACCAAGAAAAATTGTATTCATATACGCTTCCAGTATCTGGGATTTGCTGAGTGATTGTTCAAGCTTTATGGATAAATAAGCTTCCTGTATTTTTCTTTTAAATGAAATTCTATTTTCTAATGAATCGTTTAAAAACATTCTATTTTTTATGAGCTGTTGCGTTATGGTTGATGCACCTTGGATACTATTTTGTTTGTGAATTTTTGATTTTATGTCGTTGTAAAATGCACCAAGTATTCTTTTAGTATCTATTCCACTGTGTTTGTAAAAACGTTCATCCTCAATGCTTACAAAAGCGTTTGATAAATTTTTAGGCATATCCTTTATACTGACAACATAACGTCTTTGGTTTGTTACAACTGTATCCATTGGGTTATTGTTATCATCATATAATTGTGAAGGCTGATCTAAATTTAATATTGTACCATTTATATCTAAATTTGGAGATGTTTTTACTATTGCAAATATTACTCCAGAAGCTGCAACAGATAATAAAATAAAAAGGCAAAATAATATAGTAAACAATTTTTTAAAGAAGCCAAACTTCTTTTTCTTCTTCACTTTTTTTGTTCTTTTAACAGATTTATTTCTACTGTTAGTCTTAGTATTATCAGACATAACTTCCTCCTTAAAAGTATTAAACTATGTTGAATAATTATACCACACATTATTATAATAACAAATTGCTGTATTCTAAAATATGAATGCTATTTTAGTTTTAAAATAATATTTTTATGTAGTTAACCATATTATAAACTAAAGTTAAATAATCTTCCATAGAATTATCTGCTATTTTAAATAAAAAATTGATTATTACGGAGTTTTTTTAATTGTTTAAAAAAATATACCGTAAATATGGAAAGAGGTGGGATATATCTTTAGTAAAAAGACAAAAGTAATTATTATAATAATATTAACATTTATGTTAGTATTATTCAATAGTGTTATATACGCATTTGATAAGTTAATAACACCTGTGGCAATTAAAACAGCTGATTCGCAAATCAAGTCGAAAATAACCGAAATAGTTAATGTAAATATGTCAAAAGTATATAATCAAAATTACAGCTATAATAAAATAATAGAAATAGATAAAGATAATGATGGCAATATAGTTATGATGAAGGCAAATACCATAATATTAAATAAGCTAGCTTGTGATGTAGCGCTAGAATCTCAGTATGATATTAACAAGTTGGGAGAAGTAGGCATTAAAATGCCATTAGGATATATCTTTAAGAATAATATATTATCGTATATGGGACCAGAGTTAACTATTAAAGCTCAGCAAATAGGACACGTTGAAACAAAATATTTATCAAAGTTTGAAGGAGCTGGAATTAACCAAACTAGGCATATAATAATGATTTTAGTTAAAACTAAAGTGAGGGTTATGATTCCAATGGCTTATGATGATATAGAGATTAAAAATGAAATTCCTGTAGCAGAAACTATTATAGTTGGTAAGATACCAAATTCAGCATTGGGGCTTAGTCTTAAAAATTCGGGTTTTATAGTTCCGTAAACATAGATAATATAAGATTTGTATAAATTTCATCTCATAAATGGTATAATATAAAATAAGTTTGCTTTAAAGTAGTGCTTAAGGAGGAAATAAAATTATGATATCAGGAAATGTGCAGGGAGTAAAAAATTCTCTACTTAATGAACTTGAAAAATTATATGATATGTATTCAAAAGAAAATATTTTCACTGCTGAACTTATAAAATTAATATGTAGTGTAACAAATATAATCGAGAGAGAAATAAGTGTTGGTATTAATAGAAAAGGTAAAGTTGTAAGTGTTTCTATAGGAGATGCAAGAAGTGTTGAGACACCTGTTTTTGATTTTAAGGAAAAAAGATTATCGGGAATTAGAATAATACATACACACCCTAGTGGCAATCCGGAGCTTTCGGATATAGATATATCATCCCTTTTAAATTCTAGACTGGATTCTATAGTGGCAGTAGGAACAGTTGATGGAAAAGTAACAGGTGTGACTATAGGTTTTTGCGATGTGGAGGATAACAGTATAATTCCTAAAATTGTTAAAACCGCAAGCTTTGAGGAAGCTTTAAATTATAAGTTTATGGATGAAATCAACTATGCAGAAGAGCACATGGATAAATTAGAGCTTGATTATGATGATTCAGAAAGAGCCATAATAGTTGGTGTGGATACATTGGAAAGCTTAGATGAATTAAAGGAACTTGCAGACGCATGCGGGGTTTTAACTGCAGAAAAGGTTATACAAAAAAAAGAAAAGATTGATAATGCATATTTTATAGGAAAAGGAAAAGTAGATGAAATAAGGTTATTGGCTCAGCAGTGTCGCGCCAATATTATAGTTTTTGATGATGAACTTTCGGGAGCTCAAGTTAGAAATCTTGAAGAAGCTATAGGGTTAAAGGTTATTGATAGAACTACTTTGATACTTGAAATATTTGCAAGAAGAGCAGGATCAAAGGAAGCTAAACTTCAAGTTGAATTGGCACAGCTTAAGTATAGATTGCCTAGGCTTATGGGACTTGGTAAGGTACTTTCAAGAACTGGAGCAGGTATAGGAACTAAAGGACCAGGGGAAAAGAAGCTTGAAGTTGATAGAAGACATATAAATGAAAGAGTTTATGAAATTCAAAAGGAATTAAAAAAGATAAAGAAAACAAGACAGGTGCAAAGAGAAAGAAGAGTTTCGGAAAATTTGCCATGTATTTCTCTTGTAGGATACACTAATGCAGGTAAATCTACACTTAGAAATGCAATATGTGAAATAGCAGCTCCACTAGATAATTTAGGGAAAGAAAATGTCCTTGAAAAAGATATGCTTTTTGCGACCTTAGATGTAACAACTAGAGCAATAAAGCTTGAGGATGGAAGAAAAGCAGTACTTACAGATACTGTTGGTTTTGTAAGAAAACTTCCTCATGATCTTGTGGAAGCATTCAAGTCAACGTTAGAAGAGGTAATATATTCTGATTTATTAGTTCACGTGGTTGATGCATCTTCAGATACTTTTTTACAACAAATAGAAGCTGTAAATGGAGTTCTAGAGGAATTGGGTGCAAATGATAAAACTCAGATATTAGTTTTAAATAAAATTGATAAGATATCAGAGGAAGAGCTTCTCAAAATAGAAGAGAGTATTAAGGAAAAGGAGCTTGTTAAAATATCAGCAAAACAAAAGATTAATCTTGATTTATTAATGAATAAAATTGCTGAAAAAATTCCAAGTAGTATTAGAGAAGTTGAGTATTTAGTTCCATATTCTGATCAAAAGGTAGCTGCGTATATTCATGAAACATCTGTTGTAAAAAAAGAAGAGTTTGAAAACGAAGGAACTCATATTGTAGCAATAGTTGATAATGAGGTTTATAATAGATGTAAGGAATATATGATGTAAGTACTGTTGCAGGAGGGTTAATCATGGAAAACGATATATTAAAATATCAAAAAGCATATAACACTATAGTTAAATTGCTAAAGTCAAATGAGAAAGTTCTTGCGACTATGGTATTTGGAAGCATAGTATCTGGAGACTTATGGGAAGAATCTGATATAGATTTATTTGTTATAATAGATGAAGAAATGGCTAATATAAAAAATATTTATATGGAACAAAATGATGTACCTATTCATATAAAGCTTATGGGAAAAAATAAATTTGTACTTTTAAATGAAAATGACATAAAGGGAGGCTTTTTTCACAGGATATTTGCCTCTTCTAAACTTGTATTTTCAAAAGATAAGGATATAACGGAAAAATACGACAGCGGAAGATATTATCCTGATATTGATAGAGAAAAATGGAATATGGTATATATTTCTGATTTGTTAAAGAGTCTTGGATTATGCAAAAAGTATTTAAATAATAAAAGGATATATACAGCATACTATTTTTCTGTAAAATGTGTTGAGGAATTTTCCAAGTTGTATATTAATCACTCGGGATATATGGTAAATAAAGACGATGTTAACATGCTGACTAATATAAACGGCGACTTTAAAAATTATATAGACAACCTGTTTTTTTCAAAGGACAATGTTGAAGAGGCTATAAAAGAAGTTGTTGATAAAATAGAGGAATTCATAAATAAAAATATAAAGTCAATTACCGCTATTTTAATTGATTATATGAGAGATAAGGATAAAAGCTTAAGTGCAGAAGATATTAATACTGATCCTGTATTTAATGATTTTTCTATAAATTTTGAGGAAATATTAAGTAAGCTTTGGGAATTTAATATAATAAAAAAGGGAACTCGTAAGTACAGCATAAAGGATGGAAAGGCTCTTTGTATGGAAAACGTATATTACTTATAAAAGGTGATTTTAATGGAAAAGTACAAGATTTGTTTTGAAGAAGAAATTCCTAAGTATATTCAAATAGCTAAAAATATAAAAAAACTTATCGATAATGGTGAAGTTTGTGATGGAGAAAAGCTGCCATCTATAAGAAAGCTATCGGAGTTTTTAGGTGTTAACAATGATACCATAGTTAATGTATACAAAAAGCTTCAGAGTGAAGGATACGCTTTTTTAAAAATGGGAAGTGGAACCTATGCAAAAAAAAGAGATATAAATAAAAGACTTTTAAGAGACTATTCAAATACATTTAAAAGAATTAGCAAGGAAGACTATGATGACTATGTTGATTTTGCAGAAGAGAACCCTTGCGCAGAGTTTTTTCCAGTAGATAATTTTAAAAAGGTAATAAATGAAGTTCTTGATAGGGATGGAGTGGATGCTTTATCGTATGAGGAAACTTTAGGATATGAAGGGCTTAGGAGTAATATAAGTAAGTATTTTTGGAATGGAGAGATAGATTCTGAGAGAATACTAATAGTTTCTGGAGCGCAGCAGGGTATAGATATAATATCAAAAGCTATTGTAAATGTAAATGACAATATAATAGTAGAAAAGCCAACCTACAGTGGAGCGCTTTCTATATTTAAATGGAGAAGAGCAAACATATTTGAAGTAGATATGGAATGTGGTGGCATTAATATAGATGAGTTTGAAAAAATTTTAAAGAAAAATAATATAAAATGCTTTTATACCATGTCATATTTTCAAAATCCAACAGGTTTATCATATAGCTATGAAAAAAAGAAAAAAATAATAGAGCTTGCTAATAAGTATGATTTCTATATCATAGAAGATGATTATCTTTCTGAAATAAGATATGATGAGCGTATTGATTATACAAGTTTTAAGGCTATAGACGAAGGAGACAGAGTTATATACATAAAGAGTTTTTCCAAAATATTTCTCCCGGGAATTAGAATAGGTTATTTGGTTATGCCAAGTAAAATTAAGGAGCAAATAGAGAACTCAAAAATAAATACTGACATATCTACATCTAGTTTGATGCAGAGAGCTTTAGATTTATATATTAAAAATGGTTATTGGAAAAAGTATATAAATGAAATAAATATTATATATGAAAAAAGATATAATTTCATGATAAATAATTTTTCAAGTGTTCTTAAAGATAAAGTGCAGTTTATAAGTCCTGGAGGAGGGTTTAGTTTTTATTTGAAAATAAATGATTTAATAAAAAAGAGTTGCATTGATTTATTTTATGAATGTAAAAGAAATAAAGTATTAATTACACCAGGAGTATTTTTTTATAAAGATGCAGCTAACGGTCTTAATTATTTTAAAGTTGGTTTTTCAAAGACTAATGAGGACAAAATTCAAAGAGGAATTGATGTTATAAACAGCATATTAAAATAAAAAAAGTAACATTGTTGAATGGAAGTGAAAATTTATGGACTATTTAACGGTTGGAAGAGAAATTAAAGTTGAATTTGAAGAAAAGAAATCTCTTTTTATAGGACATATAAAGAGAGTAGAGTCGGAAGAGGAAGCAAAGGAGTTTGTGGAGAAAATAAAAAATGAACACAAGGATGCTACTCATAATGTACCAGCATATATTGTGGGAGAAAACAGGATGATTCAAAAGTGTAGTGATAATGGTGAGCCACAAGGTACAGCAGGAGTTCCTGTGCTTGAGGTTATTAAGAAAAATGGAATAACAGATACAGCTATTGTTGTAACAAGATATTTTGGAGGAATACTTTTAGGGACAGGTGGGCTCGTTAGGGCTTATTCTAGAAGTGCCTCAGATGCTGTAAAGGAAGCAGGTATAGTTCTAAAGGTAAAGGGAGTACCATTATCTATAGGAATAAACTATGATCTTTTAGGTAAGCTTCAATATCATTTTTCGAATAAGAATTGGCATATTGAAAACATAGATTATACAGATGAGGTTAATATTTTATTTAACTGTGAAAGTGATAAGCTGGAGGAAGTAAGAAAAGATGTAACTGAAATATGTCATGGAAATTTAAAGTTTAATGTTGGTAAAGAAGCATACTACTTTAAGGGTGATAATAGATTATTTCAAGAATAATTGAATTCAAAATGGTCTTTGTGATATAATACAAACGTATGTGTTTATAAAATTAAGTAACTTTTATAGCATAGGGAATTGTATTATAATTATAACCCTATAGGTTTTTTTACATATAGTTAGGAGGAATTAAGATATGTCAGGACATTCAAAGTGGCATAATATTCAAGCTAAAAAAGGCAAGGCGGATGCCAAAAGAGGAAAAGTATTTACTAAAATAGGTAAAGAAATAGCTGTTGCTGTTAAGACAGGGGGAGCTAATCTTGATGCTAATTCAAAGTTAAGAGACTGTGTTGCAAAAGCTAAAGCAGCTAATATGCCTATGGATACTATAAATAGAGCTATAAAAAAAGGTGCAGGTGAACTTGAAGGTGTAAATTATGAAGAAATAATTTATGAAGGATATGGTCCTGCAGGTGTAGCAATGTTGGTTAATGTATTAACTGATAATAAAAATAGAAGTGCAAGTGATGTAAGATACTGTTTTGATAGAAATGGTGGAAACTTGGGTGCAAGTGGATGCGTAGCTTGGATGTTTCAGAGAAAAGGACAAATTGTAATTGAAAAAAATGATTCAATAGATGAGGATGAACTCATGATGAAAGTTTTAGATTTTGGAGCTGAGGATTTCGCTTCAGAGGAAGAAGTTTTCATAATCACAACAGCACAAGAAGAGTTTTCAAATGTACGTGAAGCTCTTGAAAAAGAAAATTTTGAGTTTGTATCTGCTGAATTAACAATGGTTCCAGATAATACTGTTAAATTAAGTCTTGAGGATTCTGAAAGAGTTCAAAAATTAATAGATAAACTCGAAGACAGTGATGACGTTCAAGATGTATATCACAATGCTGAGTTTGACGAGGCCTTTGAAGGATAAAGGGCTGAGAGCGTTTTAATAAAAACATTTTATGGTGACATACATGTTTTTATCGTTTTACGATAACATATAACACTTTTATATGTAGATGTAACAATCACATATGAAGGTGTTATTTTTTATTCAATTAGAAGACTTAAAGTCTATTCATATTAAAAAATATAAGAGCAGTTTGTGTATATTGTGTACAGCAAGAATATATTAAAGAAAATCCAACTTCCAAAGTAAAATGGCAGAGAGAAGACAGAAGTATATCTATTCCAATCTTATATTGCTGAAAAATTACATTATTCAATAAGAACCATTTCAAGAGTCCTAAAAGAAATAAAGGAAAAACAATTTATAAAGACTAGAAAGAGAGGCTCAATTTCATCGGTATATATACTTTTATGTAAAAAGATAGGCAATAACATTAACAAAGCTGTAAATAAGGCTAAAAAAACATATAAGATCTATAAAAATGCTTATAAAGTAGAATACAAGTTCAAATATCGTAATAAATGATAAAATATTAAAAAAGATATTAAGCCATCAAACAATATTAATGGTGATCGAAGGAAAGGCACAAACAAATACATTTATTTGTGGTTAATTCAAATAAGTTAAAATTTAAGGTTAATGTAAGCAATTCTTGATTCAATTAGCTAAGCTTTATCCAAAGGATTTTGCAGAAGAAAAAATAACTGATTTGCTAGATAAATTGGATAATAAATATGGCGATTACTTAACTAGAGCGTAAATAAAAGAGATAGTTGATTTTGTTATCAAGACAGTTGAAGCTGATGTGAATAAGGGAATAGTTAAATAAATAAGTTTTCAAATATGTAATATGTAAAAAAATGAGAATATGTATAATGAAAATAAGAACTTTGGATGTAAATAGAATAAAGAAATTATTAAATCCTAAGCTTAGTTGATTAAGCTTAGGATTTAGCAATTAGTAATACAAAGTTTCCATACCACCTATTGATACTGAATCTAAATTTTGAATTTCCATTGAATATGATGCGTACGGTACTAATTTTACGTTTTGAGGTAATGTTACGTCTAAATTTAAAACACCTTGTGGTTGTCCGCTTTCGTCACGTTTTCCTGCATTTAAAAATGTATGAGATGCTACAATATGTCCACTTGAATCTCTTAAAACTAATTCAAAGTATCGTGCTCTTTGATCGAAATTTATTATATCTTCCAATGAAGAACCCGTTGCAACAAAATGATATGCATATATGCCAGGAATGCTATTATTTACAGGTATAACTTGGAATGGTGTAGATACTCCAGAAGGACTACCAAACATTCTGTTGCTTACTTTATTATTTAGTTTAGTTATAAAATTAGCGTTTTGTGTTTTATATAAATTAGAAGCAATCGCAGTTTTACAAAATGAATTTTTTATATTTTTAGTAGTAGTGGCAGCAAAAGAACTAGAAGAAATTAATAAAGTAGAAATAATTCCTAAAGATAAAGCTTTTAATTTTAAGTTTTTCATTTTAAATCCTCCTTAAGTTTGATTTAATGTATTTTTAATACAAATAAAGTATACAGCTTATTAGAATAAATGTTAAATACTGTATTTTATTGTTTTTTATTGTGATTATCTGAATAAGAGAACCTATGACAATTAAATGAAAAATACTTGGATTACATATATGATATAATGATTGAAATATATTATTGAGTTTATATATTAATATAATGTGGTAAATCTGCTTTGATTTCATATGTAAATAATACAAGTTAACACCTCATTTATATAAATGAGGTGTTTTATTATACAAGTAAGATTAATTATATTTTTTTGATTTTGGGGCAAACTTATGATGTGATTAAATTCAAACTACTTATACAGGAGGGAATTTTTATGTCACATAAGGACAACAAAAATTCAAAAGCAAATAAAAAAGCGGGTAAAAAAACAAAAGCTGAATTAAAAAAAATGAAAGAGGAAACCTCAAATGAAGTAGGATTTTCAAATGAATCAAGAAAACTTGGAAAAGATGGGGATAGAAGTAGGAAAATAAAAGATCCTAGAAGCTAAGTACAATAATAAATTTAAAAAGTATATGTGAAATAATTTTTTTAGGTTTAATTTTATAGATGTCTATATATAAAATCGTTCTTGAATTTCCGTAAAAATTCAAGAACGATTTTATTTTATGTGCACAATAGCTAAAAAATTATTAGATTAAAGTTTATTTGAAAAATAATAGCACGATAATTAAACTACAGAAAAAAATGACGAAAAATAATTCTTTATGTATAATAAATAGCTTGGTACAATATTGCTGCACATTTAAAAAATAAATGAGGTGATTTGAGTGGGTAAAAAGATATTATCCGCTTTTATAGTTTTAACATCAGTTATGTTGTATTCAGCGCCTATATATGCTGAGAAAGCTGCAACAAGTACAGAAACATCACAGTATACACAAATGCTTAACGTTGTAAAAAAAATTGAGAATATAAATGGAGAAAAAATAAAATTTCAACAAAATAACGGACAAGTATTTATTGCAGGAAAGCTTTCTAAAAAGAAAGTACCAAGTGAAAAAGAAGCAACCCAATTTCTAGAAGATAATAAGCAGATATTTGGAATTGATAGTGCTCAAAATGAACTTAAGCCTATAAGCACAAAGAAGGATTCTAACGGAGATACTTTTGTAAGGTTTAATCAAGTAATTAATGGAGTTAGTGTAAAAGATAGAATATTAAATGTGCACTTTGATAAAAATGGAACAGTTGTAAGTGTAAACGGAACTATAGAAAAAAATAAAACTGTAACAAGGCTTGGAAATATAAGTATAAACGAAGAGGATGCTGTTAATATAGCATTAAAACAATTTACTTATAAAACCTTAGAAAATACACCTAAGGCTATAAAAACGATTTTGACAGACAATAATAAAAATTATGAAGTATTTAAGGTGAATATTTACTATACGAATCCAACTATAGGGAATTGGGATGTTTTTGTTGATATTAGTTCAGGAAAAGTAATTAAGACTGAAAACAATATAAAATATGATGGTAAAGTATTGGGCACAGGAATTGATGTATCTGGAACTACTAGAACACTTAATTTGTATCAATCAGGTAGTAGCTATCAAATGAAGGATATATCGAATTCTGCAGCAAGTTATATTAATACTTATTCCTATAACAATACTACATTATTAGGGACTTTAGTTTCTAATAGTACAAGCAATTTTAATCAGGAAAGCCATAAGGCAGCTGTAAGTGCTCACTACAATGCAGGTAAGGTTATTAATTTTTATAAGAATTTATTTAATAGAAATAGCCTAGATAACAATAGTATGGCTATAAAATCCTATACTCACTACGGAAAAAACTATAATAATGCATTTTGGGATGGACAGGAAATGATTTATGGTGATGGTGATGGCTTGAATTTTACTTATCTTAGTGGAGACTTGGATGTTGTTGGACATGAAATGACTCATGGTGTGATAGAGAATACTGCAAATCTTAATTATGATAATGAACAAGGAGCATTAAATGAATCAATTGCAGATACATTTGGTGTTTTAATAGAAACATATACTAAGTATAATGTTGCAGCTGGAGGGACATGGCAAATTAATCCTAGTGATTGGGTTATAGGAGATGATATTTATACTCCTCAAATTAAAGGAGATGCTTTAAGAAGTTTAGTTAATCCTGCATTATATGATCAACCAGATAACATGAGTGGATATGAAAATCTTCCAGATAATGAAGCTGGAGATTTTGGGGGAGTACATACTAATTCAGGTATAACAAATAAGGCAGCGTATCTTATTGCACAAAGTATTGGTATGGAAAAGACAGCAAGAATATATTACAGGGCATTAGTGAATTATATGACTCCCACTACTGATTTTAATGAAGCTCGAAATGTTTTAGTAGAGTCCGCTGTAGATTTGTATGGAGGTGGTTCAGCGGAGGTTGCAGCTGTGAATAATGCTTTTGATACAGTTGGAATTGGTCAGAATTTGGCAGTAGCCACTCCATCAGTTATATATGAAGCACACGTGCAGAATATAGGTTGGCAAAATTATGTCAAAGATGGAGCTCTAGCAGGAACAGAAGGGCAAGGATTAAGAGTGGAGGCTTTTAAAATAAACTTAAATAACGCGCCGGCGGGTTTAAATATAAAATACAAAACTCAAGTACAAAATATAGGTTGGCAGAGTTGGGTATATAATGGAGCTCTAGCAGGAACAGAAGGACAAGGGCTAAGAGTTGAGGCTATTCAAATAATGCTAGAGGGAACGGATGCAGATAAATATAGTGTGGAGTATGAGGTTCATGTACAGAATGAAGGCTGGCAGCCTTGGTTTAGGGATGGTCAGACAGCTGGAACTGTTGGAAAATCAGAAAGAATCGAGGCTATAAAAATTAAAATTACTGAAAAACCACCTATGGTATCTTATCAGAGTCATGTACAAAATGTGGGGTGGCAGAACTATGTTCAAGATGGAGCAGTTTCGGGAACGGAAGGACAAGGGTTAAGAGTAGAGGCACTTAAAATAAACTTAAATAACACACCGGTAGGTTTAAACATAAAATATAAAACTCAAGTGCAAAATATAGGGTGGCAAGACTGGATTTATAATGGAGCTCTAACGGGAACAGAAGGAAAAGGATTAAGAATAGAGTCTCTACAGATAATGCTAGAAGGAACTGGAGCTGATAAATACAGTATTTTGTATCAAGCTGAAGTCCAAAACCAAGGATGGCAAAACTGGGTTAAGGATGGGGAGACAGCAGGGACTGTCGGTAAAAGTTTGAGAATTGAAGCTATGAAGATAATAATTATTGAAAAATAGAATTTAATAAATAAGAATGGCGCTTTTATACAGGTGCCATTCTTATTTATTAAAGTAAAAAAATATAATATGTATAGTCTATTTTTTGGTAACTTCGAAAAGTATTTCACCATATTGAACAATATCTTTATTTTTTACAAGTATATTGGTAAGTATGCCTTTAGTTGGTGAAACAATATTTATAGGTATTTTTAAATGATTAATGGTGCATAAGGTTTGGCCGCACTCAATCTCATTTCCAAGTTCAACATACAGGGAATTTGTTTTATTATTTAGTATATTTACGGTACCAACATACAGAGATTTGATTTGTATAATGTGAGTATCCTCAATAGTACAGCAAATTTCATCATTAAATTGCGTAATAGTATAATTTGCTTTATCAAAGTCTGTTTTTTCGGAATTTATGTATTTATCAGATACTCTTGACATTTGATTAATGAATTCTAATAAGTTATTTCTATTCATATGCTTATTTTAATTTAAAACTTCTCCTTTCTATAATATTAATACAAAGTTTCTATAATAATATAATTATACCATTTATTAGAATTAAATAATATGCCTACATTTTAAATTAATTCTAAATATAGGTATTGATATTGGAACATTAATGCATTAAAATTTTAATGTTATATAATTTTATTTATAGTTTTAAGACTTATTAAAGGAAAATCAATGAATTTTAAGAAAAAACTAGACTGACTGGTCATACTTAAAATTAAGAAGCTATAATGATAAATACAGTATATATCCTAATTTGTAATAGAATTTTTTTGAATTATAATTATAATATAGAAAAAAATATAATAAATGTAAAATATGTGAGGTGACATAATATGGAATATTCGAATTTTTTTGATGACTTAAAAAGTAATATTATTGGTCAATATGAAGAGTGTAAGGCCTATAGGATATTGTGTGAAAGTCAAGGATATAATCCAAGTGAACACTTAAGAAGTGAAAAGGATATAACAAACATTCCTTTTTTGGCAACTACTCTTTTTAAAAAATCTGCAAACTTGTTTTTGAGTCTTCTTAGAGTAGAACCTGATAAATTAGATAAATGGACTTTATCAAGTAGTACAAGTGGGGATCCTAGTATGGTTGGCAGAAGAAACTCTGATTTAATGCAAATAAGGAAATTTGTATTAATGGATGATAAATTCTATGATTCTGCAAGTGAATATAATTGTGTATTTTATCCTGAACCAAAAGTAATGAGAGAATATAAAAGTGTTCGTATAATGGACAAGCCAACAGAGTCTTATATAGGAAACTTATTAGGTATTTTTGATTTTAGTGAAAATACTACTTTCTTGTTAAAGTCTTGCGGTGAAGGCTTCTCAGTTGATATGAATTCCTTTGAAGAATTTCTAAAGTTTAATAACGAGAGAAATAATCATTTATCACTTAGAGGATCAACGCTTCTTTTATATAATGCCGTTTTGGAATTGAAAAAACAAGGAAAAGGTCCGTATAACTTAGGAAGTAGAGCGATAGTACATACTGGCGGTGGAGGCTGGGATGGAAAAAAAGGAAATATATCTATTGGAACTAAAATAGAAAGATATCAATTCGTTGAGGAAATTTCAGAGTTTCTAGGCATACCTCAAAAAAATTTCCGTGATACTTATTCATTTACAGAAAACACATTTCCAATGGACGGACATTATTCAGAAAAGCTTAGAAGTTATTTATTTCATGTTCCAACATGGGGAAGAGTAATAATAAGAGATGTGAAAACTTTAGAGCCACTAAATAAACCTGGTGATAGAGGACTTGTACAGGTTTTGAATGCTTATGGAACATCTTCTTTTGCTGGAGCATCTATACTTGTGGATGATATTGCAGAAATAGTAGCTAATGATTCTTGCCCTGAATGTAAGCATGAAGGAATGACATTTAAGATAGTTGGAAGAGTTAAAGGATCAGAAGCAAAAGGATGCGGAGCTACTTTAGATGTAAGGGGGAAACAAAAATGAAGCTTGAATTTACATGTGGCGAAGAGATAACTATTAAGGAAGTTAATAAATTAAAGCTTGAACTTATGACAAGCGGTAAAGGTGATGTAGAGAAGGAATTAGAAAGGCTTAAAAAGAATAAAAATAAAGTTCATGATATAAAAACCGAGGAAACAATTGACTTGCTTGATAGATGTGCAAAATTATGGCTTGATGACAATTATTCAAAAAAGCATATTGAAACATTAGCACAGATAACAAACCAAAGTTTTGAATTAGTAAATTATGAGTTTAAGAGTATGATGCAAATGCTTCTTCGTGAAAATATACAAAATACTATTAAGAGGGAACTTGGAGAGGTAGATATTTTAGATTCATGGCACAAAACAAATTATGGCTATGAGCATAGACAGCCAAGAGGGATTATATTTCATAATATTTCAGGAAATGCTTTCGTGGTTATACCAATGAGCATATCCATGGGTCTTTTGTCAAAAAACTGTAATTTAGTTAAGGTATCTAAAGATGAACCATATTTTGCGTATGCATTTTATAAAAGTCTATGTGAGTTAGATGAAACTGTGAAAGATAGGCTATCCGTTTTGTACTTTGATAGTAGTAAAACTGAAATCTATGACACAATCGTTAAAAATTCAGATGGTGTTATACACTGGGGTGGAGAGTATTCTTCAAGAATAATAGGTGAAATGTGCGCAAAGTATCAAAAACACATGATAATGCATGGAGCAAAAATAAGTTTTGAAGTAGTTGATAAATGTGATGACTTAAATAAAGTATCAGAGGAGATAGCAAAGGATATAATATGTTGGGAACAGAAGGCTTGTTTATCACCTAGGGTAGTATTTCTAAATGATAAGATAGATGTAGATGAATTTTCACATTGTCTTTCGGCTTCTCTTAGAAAAATCACAGAGGTTATACCTAAGGCATATTTAAGTGAATGGAATTCAGTTAAGACAATACAAGACAGACAATACTGTACTCTTAAATATGGAATGAAAAATGAAAGAAGATTTAAAGTTTATTCTTCCTTCAATGCTGATTATACAGTAATTCTATCAGATGGAATGCCTGAAAAAGAAGATATAAACAAATGTTTTTATAGATTTATATTTGTATGTCCTTATTCAAGTAAAAGCGATGTTGTAAATTACGTCTCTGAAAACTTAAAGGATTATCTTCAGACTATGGGATATAGCGGCAATGACGAAGAATTCATAGAAAAAATGACTTTACTTGGTGTTAGCATAGTAACTAAACCTGGAAAGATGTCTTTACATGAGCCGGGAACTTCTCATGACGGAATACACAATCTTAAGGAGTTTACATTTTTGGTTAGTAGACAAATCTAAAATATAAGTATAGGTCATAATATAAATATTAACTAATTTTTTTATAGGATTTCTTAGCTGTTTAAAGGTTGAGAAATCCTATAATTAATTTGCAATTATATAAATAGTTGATATATAATAGTTGGTAGCATATTTTATATAGTTAATTTTGAATAAAAAATATTAAAAGTGTTAATACTATCCAATATAAATAGGAGGGATAGTATGACACTGAAAAAGAAAGTTATTTTAAGTGTTGTGGCTTTATTAGTAACTTTTATTTTTTCATTTTGCATAGGGTATAGAGGAAACTTAATTAAGATTATGAATGCAGAAAAATATAAAATATCCAAAGGCATTGATGAATTTTTGGGACGAAATGAAAGTGAGAAAGCTAGATACACTTCAAATAATAAAGAGGGAAAAAAGACCTTGGCCCTTTTGATAGTAAAACAAAATTATGATATAACCTTTGATCCAGAAGATGAGACAAAGAATAATGTTTTAACATCAAGTGAAGAAACTAATGCAGAAAAAGAGCATAAAGCAGGAATGACTAAAGAACAAATAACTAGAAGTTATGAGAAACAAGGATATATTGTAATATGGGACAATGATATGAAAGTCGAGGTCATAAAAAATAGATATATAAACAATCATAAAGTTGATGGTGTATTTATCTTAAATAAAGACAAAAATAGTGATAAAATAAATGTATATAAGGTAGATGACAATGGAAGCCTTATAAAAACTAATGAGCAGGCTTATATAAGTGTAAATCAGCTCAAAAATGAAACTAGGGATCTTTTAAGAAAAGGATTTTTGGTTTTTGGATCAAAAGAAGATGCTAAGAAACTTGCAGGTTATGATTAAACGACCTGTAGGTTTTATTTTTAAAATGATAATATTTTACTTGGGGGTAACGATTTTGTATGAATACATAAAGGGAAAGTATATAGGAATAAATAAGGATTACATAATAGTAGATAATAATGGTGTGGGATACAAGATTTTTACATCAGGTAATACTATGGCTAATATGCCTAAGCCGGAAGAAGATGTTCTCATATATTTAACTCAAATAGTAAGACAGGATTTTATAGGTCTTTATGGTTTCTTGACTAAAGATGAACTTGAAATGTTCAATAAACTTCTTACCATAAATGGAGTTGGGGCAAAAGCTTCTTTGTCACTATTGTCCATTTGTACTGTAAATAATTTAAAATATGCTATAATTACAGGTGATGAAAAGACCATAGTAAAGGCTCCTGGAATAGGTAAAAAGACTGCGCAAAGGATAATACTGGAGTTAAAAGATAAATTTAAGTCTACAGATATTTCAAAGGGAAATTCTGAAATTAATAATTTAGATGTGGATTATGATGAACACAGTAAGAAGCTAGAAGAAGTAAGATTTGCATTAAATTCGCTTGGATACTCAGAAAAAGAAACAGATAGGGCTATAAATAATGTGGACAAGAGTGAAGGCATTGAAAATATTATAAAAAGTTGTTTAAGGTTTTTAATGAATTGAGAGTGATTTAATATGGATGATAGAATTTTAACATCAGTAAATTTAGAAGAAGATTCTGCAGAATATAACTTAAGGCCTCAAAAGTTAAATGAATATATAGGTCAAAGTAAAGTAAAAGAAAAAATGGATATATTTATAAGGGCAGCTAAAAAGAGAGGTGAGGCTCTTGATCACGTACTTTTTTATGGGCCTCCAGGTCTTGGAAAAACTACTCTTGCAAATATAATAGCTAAGGAAATGGGTGGAAATTTAAAAGTTACATCTGGACCAGCTATTGAAAGAGCAGGGGATTTAGCCGCTATTTTAACAGGACTTTCTGAGTATGATGTACTATTTATAGATGAAATACATAGGCTTAACAGAAGTGTTGAAGAAATATTATACCCTGCAATGGAAGACTATGCTTTGGATATAATAATAGGTAAAGGAGCTGCCGCAAAATCTATAAGACTTGATTTGCCTAAATTTACTCTTATAGGAGCTACAACTAGGGTAGGATTATTAACTGCACCCTTAAGGGATAGATTTGGTGTTCTTTGCCCTATGGAGTTTTATAATGATGAAGAACTTAAGGAAATAATAGTAAGATCATCATCTATACTTGATATTGATATCGATGAAGATGCAGCTCTCGAAATTGCAATGAGATCAAGAGGTACTCCTAGAATTGCAAATAGGCTTCTTAAGCGGGTTAGGGATTATGCAGATGTAAAGGGGAGAGGTATAGTTAATCTTGATTCTGCTAAAAAGGCCCTTAATTTACTTGAAGTTGATGATGAAGGTTTTGATAGCATAGATAATAAAATAATACAGGCAATAGTTAATAATTTTGCTGGAGGACCTGTAGGCATTGAAACTTTGTCTTATTTTGTTGGAGAAGAGATAGATACTATAGAAGATGTATATGAACCTTATCTTCTTCAAAAGGGATTTATAATGAGGACCCCTAGAGGTAGAATGGCAACTAAAAAAGCATATGAACATTTAAAAGTGCCATTTAATATGAAAAAAAATGGTACTGTAAATAATGATCAATGCTCATTTTTTAAAAAGGAAAAGTAAGATTTTAAGTAGGTAAATGAAAGGAATGTGGATATTTTGCAGTTAGAAGATTTTGATTATTACTTACCAGAAGAACTTATAGCTCAGCATCCTTGTGATAAAAGAGATGAGTGTAGGCTTATGGTAGTAGATAAAAAAAGTGGAGAAGTAGAGCATAGAATTTTTAAAGATGTAATAGATTATTTAAATCCAGGAGATTGCCTTGTACTAAATGATACAAGAGTTTTGCCTGCAAGACTTATTGGAAATAAGGTAGGAACAGGCGGAAAGATGGAGTTTTTACTTCTAAAGAGAATTGATAAAGATACGTGGGAAACTCTTGTTAAACCAGGTAAGCGAGCAAAAGTTGGAGCCGAGTTTGAGTTTGGTGGTGGAGTTTTAAAGGCAGTAATTAAGAGTATAGGAGAAGACGGCAATAGAGTTGTGGAATTTAAGTATGAAGGGATTTTTGAAGAAATACTTGATAAGCTTGGGCAAATGCCACTCCCACCGTATATAACAGAAGAATTAGAAAATAAAGAAGAGTATCAGACTGTATACTCAAAAAATAATGGATCTGCAGCAGCACCTACAGCAGGGTTGCATTTTACAAATGAGCTATTAGATAAAATAAGAGCTAAGGGAATAAAAACTGTATTTTTAACTCTTCATGTTGGTCTTGGTACATTTAGGCCTGTAAAGGTAGAAAATATAGAAAGTCACCATATGCATTCGGAGTATTATATGCTTTCAAAAGAGAGTGCTGATACTATAAATGAAACTAGAAAAAATGGTGGAAGAATTATATCTGTTGGAACAACTTCAACTAGAACCTTGGAGACTATTGCAGATGAAAAAGGAAATGTTAGAGAACAGTCTGGGTGGACTGATATATACATATATCCTGGATATAAATACAAGATAGTAGATGGGCTTATAACAAATTTCCATCTTCCAAAGTCAACATTAGTGATGCTTGTCAGTGCATTATCTTCAAGAGATAATATACTGAATGCGTATAAAATAGCTGTAGAAAATAGATATAGATTCTTTAGCTTTGGGGATGCTATGTTTATAAAATAAACTGAGGAGGAATACATTTGTACACACTTTTAAAGAAAACTGGTAAAGTCAGAAGAGGACGATTTGAGACTGTTCATGGAACAATAGAAACTCCTGTATTTATGAATGTTGGTACGCTTGCAGCTATAAAAGGCGCAGTGTCCTCCATGGATCTTAAGGAAATAAATTGTCAAGTTGAGCTTTCAAATACATATCATCTAAGTCTTCGTCCAGGTGATGACGTAGTAAAAAAATTAGGTGGTCTTCATAAATTTATGAATTGGGATAGGCCTATTTTAACAGATTCTGGTGGATTTCAAGTTTTTTCTTTGGCAGAAATAAGAAAAATCAAAGAGGAAGGAGTTTATTTCAATTCGCATATTGATGGAAGAAAGATATTTATGGGACCAGAAGAAAGTATGAAGATACAAAGTAATCTTGCGTCTACTATTGCTATGGCTTTTGATGAATGTGTTGAGAACCCATCTCCGAGAGAATATGTTGAAAGATCCGTTGAGAGAACTACTAGATGGCTTGTAAGATGTAAGGAAGAGTTAGACAGGTTAAATTCGCTTCCTGATACAATAAATAAAAAGCAAATGCTTTTTGGTATAAATCAGGGAGGAGTTTATGATGACATAAGAATAGAGCATGCAAAAACTATAGCTAAAATGGATTTAGATGGCTATGCAATAGGTGGGCTTGCAGTAGGAGAAACTCATGAAGAGATGTACCGCATAATAGATGCAGTTGTTCCACATTTGCCACAAGATAAGCCTATATACTTAATGGGAGTTGGGACTCCAAGTAATATACTTGAAGCAGTTTCAAGAGGAGTGGACTTTTTTGATTGTGTTCTACCTGCTAGAAATGGAAGGCATGGACATGTATTTACTAAACACGGTAAGATAAATCTAAGAAATGAAAAGTTTGAATTAGATGCTTCTCCGATAGATGAAGGATGTCAATGTCCAACATGTAAGCACTATAGTAGAGCTTATATAAGACATTTATTTAAAGCAAAAGAGATGCTTGCTATGCGCTTATGTGTACTCCATAATCTTTATTTCTATAATACACTTATGGAAGATATACGTAATGCAATAGATGCAGATTGTTTTGAAGAATTTAAAAATGAGAAATTAAAAGCATGGGCTGGAAAAGCTTAAAAATTCAATATTATAGGGAGTGATACTTTATTATGCCAAATACAGTTTTAACGATACTTTATGTTGTATTTTTACTTGGAATGTTTTATGTTGCTATGTATATACCGGATAGAGCTAAAAAGAAGAAGTTTAATAAAATGCTTTCAGAGATGAGAGTAAATGATAAGGTTGTTACAACTGGGGGAATAATGGGACAGATAACTAACATACAAGAACAATTTGTCATTATTCAAACAGGACCTGATAAAGTTAAAATAAAAATAAAAAAAGAAGCAATAGCAACAGTTGAAACGAGAAAAGCAGATAATCAAAAGTAGAGTGTAATAAAACTACTTCTGTCTACATAAATAATAATTGTACGGTTATTGTATGAAATTGTTTTTTGTGTGGATGGGGGTGAGTTTATTTGGAGAAAAGTAGTAAAATTTACGTTTCGGCAGCAGGAGGAGTTTTAAGGGCAATATTTGTTACTCTTATTGTTATTTTGATTTTTTCTTTTGTTTCTACTAAAATCAGTTTTTCAGAAGGTATTACTAATATGGTTATACTAGTAACTACTCTTTTAAGTGTAATGTATGGCAGTATCTATTCCTCAAGAAAATCTGGCAAAAAGGGCTGGCTTAATGGACTTTTAGTTGGATTGTTTTATATCTTGATATTTTATATTGTTTCTCTTGTAGATGGATCAAGTGGAGGTATGCAATTGAGAGATTTTATAAGAGTTACTTTGGCAATTGTAGTTGGTATATTGTCAGGAATGCTTGGAATTAACATTTAAATTCTTTATTTAATTTTTAAATTATGCTATAATTTATTGTAGCTTGTATTAAATGGGAGGAATCATAATGAAACATATAAAAAGTATTAATAAATCAAATATAAAAGAAAGTCTTAAAAAACCTGGATGTAAGGAATGTGCAAATTCATGCCAATCAGCATGTAAGACATCTTGCACAGTTGCAAATTTAGCTTGCGAAAGTAAATAATATAAAAAATCAGGTAACAGTCACCTTTAAGGTGAGAACGGGGACTAGGGGTTTAACTTTGCTTTACTCGTTAAAAACTAAGATTTTTGAGAGGAAAAGTTATGAAAAAATTTTTCACGAAGAAAATCCTTAGTTTTAACGATAGCAAGGTTAAACCCTTCCTTATTAGTTGAATATTTTGGGACAGCCCTAAACTTTTTGTGAAGTTATAATAATAAAAATTAGAAGTTGATTTTAAGGAGGAAAAAATTTTGTCATTAGTGCATAAGTTCATTCAAGATGATCAAAGATATATAATAGACGTTAATTCTGGTTCAATACATGAAGTAGATGAGATGGTTTATGATTTAATTGATGAGGATAAAATAAGAAGTAAGAAAAAACTATTAGATAGATTGAAGAATAAATACAAGGAAGAAGAAATTTCAGAAGCATATGATGAAATAAAGGAACTTATTGATGAGGGAGTTCTTTATTCTAAAGATTTATATGAGGATATAGCTAAAGAAAGTACTAAATCTCCATCATTTATAAAGGCTTTATGTTTAAATATAGCACATGATTGCAATTTAAAGTGCAAGTATTGTTTTGCGGATGAGGGAGAATATAAAGGCTGCAGAGAAATAATGTCTCCTGAAGTTGCTAAAAAGTCAATTGATTTCGTCATAAAACATAGTGGACCTCGTAAAAACATTGAAGTGGATTTATTTGGAGGAGAACCTCTTATGGCATTTGATACAATAAAGCAGGTTGTTGAATATGCCAAGAAAGAAGAAAAAAAATACAATAAAAATATAAGATTTACAATGACTACAAATGCAACACTTTTAAATGATGAAATAATGGATTATTTAGATAAAAATATGGGCAATATAATTCTTAGCTTTGATGGAAGAAAAGAAGTTAATGATAAGGTAAGAGTACGAGCAGATGGAACTGGATCACATGATGCTATACTTAAGAATATAAAGAAAATGGTAGCTAGAAGAGACAAATCAAAACAGTATTATGTAAGAGGAACATTTACAAGAAATAATACTGATTTCTTTGAAGACGTAAAGTATATTGCGGATATGGGCTTTAAAGAGATATCCATTGAACCTGTAGTGTTGCCAGATGATCATAATCTTTCATTAAGGGAAGAAGATATACCACAAATATTTGAGCAATACGACAAATTGTATAAAGATATGATAAAGAGACATAAAGAAGGAAAAGAAATTAAATTCTATCATTTTAATATTGATATAAATGGTGGACCATGCGTATACAAAAGGATTTCGGGATGTGGTGCAGGACATGAATATGTATCTATAACGCCATCAGGTGATGTATACCCATGTCATCAATTTGTTGGAAACGAAGATTTCAAAATGGGAACTATATATGATGATGACAATATTAATAAAGAAATGGGTAATGAATTTAGAGAGGCACATATATACAATAAGCCTAAATGTAGAGAATGTTGGGCTAGATTTTACTGCAGTGGTGGATGTCAGGCTAATAATTATAATTTTAATGGAGATATGCATATTCCGTATGAAATAGGATGTAAAATGCAAAAAAAGAGAATAGAGTGTGCTATTGCATTAAAAGCACAGATGGTAGATTAAATTTAAAATATTAGATTTTGTTGACGAGATTTAAATCCCGTATTTATAATAAAAAAGTATAGTAAAATATGCTTAGAGGAAGAAAGAACTAATATTTACTAAAAAAATAGACGCTAAATTAAACCATATGGTTTACGTTTGGGCTTTTTTGGCATAAAACTTTTAAAATAAGAGAAAATTGTTATTGCAAAATTAAAGAATAAGTTTTACAATATAAATTATATGGCATAATTTGGTGATGAAGGGGGATAAAAATGAAAAAGAAGGGTAGAAGCACCATCTTCTTTATTATAAGCGTTCTTATAATAGCAGGATTAGCCTATTTAGGCAGTACTGGACTTAATGTGGGGGATTACAGAATTAAATCCTTTACAGAATCAATAGATAAAGGTCTTGATCTTCAAGGTGGTGTTTCTGTAGTAGAAGAAATACAAGGTAAGGTAAATAGTGATGCAATGGGTAGGACTATAGAACTTCTAAATTTAAGAGTTAATAAGTTAGGAGTTAGTGAAACAACTGTATCAAGAGTGGGAAACAATAAAATTGAAATTGATGTCCCTGGAATGTACAATAAAGACGAAGTTATAAATAAAATAGGTAAAACTGGTAAACTTAAGTTCGTAGGTCCTGATAAGAAAACAGTTTTAACTGGAAGCGATGTAAAAAAGGCAACAGCAGGTACTGATCCAAATACTAATCAGCCTATTATATCACTTCAATTAAATAGTTCAGGAACAAAGAAATTTGCTGATGCAACACAAAAGTTCTTAGGACAAAAGATATCTATATATA
The DNA here is from genome assembly GCF_000008765.1 of Clostridium acetobutylicum ATCC 824. NCBI lineage: Bacteria > Bacillati > Bacillota > Clostridia > Eubacteriales > Clostridiaceae > Clostridium > Clostridium acetobutylicum. The sequence goes on along the minus strand of NC_003030.1, from coordinate 2,381,731 downwards.
TGGATACTGATCTTTTAAGTGATCCAACTGTTGATTCAGTAATAACAGGTGGAAATGCACAGATAACTGGTAATAAATCTATTCAAGAAGCACAGCGTATAGCTAATATAATAAACTCAGGAGCTCTTCCTGTAACACTAAAAGTTGTTCAATCCAAAACTGTAGGTGCCTCACTTGGTGCAAGTGCACTTCCAAACAGTATACTTGCAGGAGCAGTTGCTATATGTATAATATTCTTATTCATGATTTTAGTATATAGAATACCTGGTCTTATGGCAGATATAGCACTAGTTTTATTTACTGTTTTGGTTTTAGGTGCATTTGTAGCTGTAAAAGTTACATTAACACTTTCAGGTATAGCTGGACTTTTACTTACGATAGGTATGGCTGTAGATGCCAATGTTCTTATATTTGAAAGATTTAAAGAAGAACTTAAAATTGGTAAAACAGTTAGATCAGCTTTTGATGCAGGTTTTCATAGGGCTATGTCATCAATAATAGATTCAAATGTTACCACTATTATTTCAGGTGTTATACTTTATGCTCTTGGAAGTGGCGAGGTAAAAGGATTTGCGTTAACACTGGTAATTGGTGTTCTTATAAGTATGGTTACTGCTATTATTGTAACTAGAAGACTTTTGATGTGGGCTATAGACATGGGACTTATAAATAAAGCATCTCATTTCGGAGTTAATCTGGAAGGGAGTGGTAAGTAATGCTTAAGGTTATTAAACATACTAAAGTTTGGTTTGGTATATCTCTTACTATAATATTTTTAGGAATTGCATTCATGATATATAGAGGAGTTACTACAGGAAAACCTTTGGAATTTGGTATAGATTTTGTTGGAGGAAACTCAATGGATATAAAGATAGGGAAGTCCTTTAACAAAACTGATGTTGAAAAGATAGTAGATAAATATATAAAAGATAGTACTATAACCACGGTTAATAATACTGAGGTTGAAATAAAAAGTAGTACCATGACAGATGCTATTGGTAACAAAATATTTAAGGATATGCAAAAAAAATATAATTTAAAATCAAAGGCCTTGGTTTCTCAAGAGAAGATAGGAGGAACTATAGGACAGGAACTTAAAACAAAAGCGTTGATTGCACTTGCAATTGCACTGGTAATTATACTTTTGTACATAGCTTGGAGATTTGAATTTAAATTTGGTGTAGCAGCTATGATATCGTTAGTTCATGATGTACTTGTAACACTTGCGGTATATGGGATTTTTGCAATACCATTAAATTCACCATTTATAGCTGGAATGCTAACAATAGTAGGATATTCTATGAGTGATACTATAGTTGTTTTTGATAGAATAAGAGAAAATAGCAGGAAGCATAGAAGAATGAGTACATCTGAAATTGCTGATTTTAGTATAAATGAAACTTTGACAAGATCAATTTATACGGTTCTAACTGTTTTAATAGCAGTCTCTTCAGTACATGTATTCGTTCCATCTGTAAGAGATTTTACAAAGCCTTTACTTGTTGGTATAGTTTCTGGATGCTATTCTTCAATATTTATAGCTAGTCCATTATGGGTTATATTTAAGGAAAGAGCTAACAAAAAAAAGCTCCAAATTAAAGCAGAAGCTCAAAAATAAAACAGCCTATGGGCTGTTTTATTTTTTTAGCTAAAAAAGTATTTGTAAAATATCTCATAATACATTATAATATATTTGTTTTCTACAAATTCGGAGGAATAAAGATGGAAAGAACGGGAGATAAGTTACAATATTTCGGATTAAAGGGAATGCATAATCCATTCTTAATTGAAGGAATGAATGAAGCACTACAGAGAATAGCAAAGGCTATAAACAATAGAGAGAAAATAGTGTTATATGGTTATTGCGATGTGGACAGTATAATAGGTATGTCCATAATGTTATTGGTTTTGAAATACCTTAATGCTGATGTAGAATACCTTATACCCGATGATTTTTGTGGTAGCTATGAAGTAAATGCTGATTATGTAAATGATAAAATAAAATACTTTGGAGCAAATTTGCTTATAACAATAGGATGTGGAATTAATTCAAAAGAAAGTACCGCATTATTAAAAAAGCTTAAAATAGATACAATAGTAGTTGATTATCATGAAATGTGCAATGAAGAGGATTATGCAATAGTAGTAAATCCTAATAGGAAGGAATCTAAGTATCCGTTTAACGAATTTTGTGTTTCTGGAATAGTATTTAAACTATGTGAAGCTATTTCAATGTATTATCAAATGAAATGCGTTAATAAATATTTAGATCTTGCAGCAATTGGTACTATACATAAATGTGAAGAGTTATCAGGAGAAAATAAAATTATAGTTGATCAGGGTATAAGAAAAATACAAAATACCAATAATTATGGAATAGAAGCTTTGCTAAAATTAAAATCTGTCGAGAAAGTTGATATAGATGAGGTAAGGAAGTTATCTGAAGCTGTTGTACCTACTGTAAATGCCGTGGGTAAGATGGATAATGCGAGAATAATAGTTCAACTTTTTACAACAGAGGACAGTTATAAAGCAGAGCAAATAGCCAAGTATCTAAATAATGAGTTTAGATATAAAGGTGATTTTTTTTAGTGTATTGTAAAATGTAAAATAATTGATATATAATTATTTTATAGGGTTTTCAATATTACATATAAGTTAAGTTAGTATTTTCTAAATATATTTTAGGGGGAAATTTAAATGGATTTAAAAGATAGTATAAGAGTTATAGATGGGTTTCCAAAAGAAGGAATAAGCTTCAAGGATGTTACTACCCTTATTCAAGATAAAGAAGCATATAAATATTCCGTAGATAAGATTGGAGAGTATCTTAAGGATAAGAACGTAGATTTAATAGTTGCACCCGAAGCAAGAGGATTTTTATTCGGAGCTCCTGTAGCTTACAAAATAGGAGCGGGTTTTATACCAGTTAGAAAAAAAGGTAAGCTTCCATGTGAGACAGTTGAGGTTACATACGAGCTTGAGTATGGAGAAGATATTTTGGAAATGCACAAGGATGCAATTAAAAAGGGCCAAAGAGTTGCAATAGTTGATGATCTTCTTGCAACAGGTGGTACGATTAACTCAGTTGCAAAACTTGTAGAAGCTCTTGGTGGAGAGGTTGTAGCGGCATGTTTTGTTGTAGAGCTTACAGATTTGAATGGAAAAGATAAGCTTGGAGATTATGATACAATGTCATTAGTTAAGTACAATGTATAGATAAAAATTATTGTAAAAAGTAAACAAAAGTCTAATCTCTTTACAATTATAAAATTAAAATGTATACTATATAATAAATAATAATAAATTTGGCTGGTTATGTGACCAGCCTTTGATTTTAGGAGAGTACCATAATGGCTGAATTATCAGATTTATTAGAAAAGATAGATGAAAATTGTAATAATGTAGATAAAGATATTGTCATTAAAGCTTACAATTTTGCATATGAGGCTCATAAACATCAAATGAGGGAGTCCGGAGAACCTTACATAAGTCATCCTCTCGATGTAGCGTGTATTTTAGCAGAGATGGGTATGGATATGAGTACTATAGTTGCAGGAATACTCCATGATGTTATAGAGGACACAAGTTATAGCTATGATGATATTACAGAAATGTTTAGCAAAGAAGTTGCTGATTTAGTATCAGGGGTAACAAAGCTAGATAAAATAACTTATAAGACGAAGGAAGAGCAGCAAGCTGATAATGTAAGAAAGATGCTTCTTGCAATGGCTAAGGATATAAGAGTTATTTTAATAAAACTTGCAGATAGACTTCATAATATGCGTACTCTTAAATTTAAACGTGAGCAAAAACAAAAAGAGAAGGCAAAGGAGACTCTGGATATATATGCTCCACTTGCACATAGACTTGGTATGTCTAAGATAAAATGGGAACTTGAAGATTTGTCCTTCAGATATTTGAAACCAAAGGAATACTATGAGCTTGTGGATCTAATAGCTGAAAAAAGAGTTGAAAGAGAAGAATACATAAGCAAGATAGTAGAAGAACTTAAACTTAATTTGGAAGCATCAGGGATAACTCCAGATATTGATGGAAGGCCAAAACATTTTTATAGTATATATAGAAAGATGTTAAATAAGAGTAAAAGCTTAGATCAGATTTTTGATTTAACAGCTGTTAGAATACTAGTAAATAACATAAAAGAGTGTTATGCTGCCCTTGGAATAGTGCATACAATGTATAAACCTATACCAGGCAGATTTAAAGATTATATAGCTATGCCAAAACCTAATATGTATCAATCACTTCATTCTACGGTAATAGGACCTGAGGGAAAGCCTTTTGAGATTCAGATTAGAACTTATGACATGCATAAGACAGCTGAATATGGAATAGCTGCTCATTGGAAATATAAGGAAGGAACAATAGAAAGTACTCAAAATGTTCCTCAAAATAAGAATGCAAATAAAGATGATACTAAGCTTACATGGATAAGAGAGATGCTTGAATGGCAAAGAGAAACGCCAAGTGCTCAAGAGTTCATGGAAAACTTTAAGATAGATTTATTTTCAGATGAAATTTTTGTTTTTACACCTAAAGGTAAGGTAATAAATTTGCCGTATAATGCAACACCAGTAGACTTTGCTTATAAAATACATACAGATATAGGAAATAGGTGTGTGGGTGCAAAGGTTAATGGTAAAATAGTTCCACTTGATTATAAGCTTAAAACAGGAGAAATAGTTGATATACTAACAACATCTTTAGTTAAAGGTCCGAATATTAATTGGCTTAATTCTGTTACTAGCAATCAGGCTAAAAGCAAAATAAGGTCTTGGTTTAAAAAGGCTAAAAGAGATGAAAACATAAGCAAGGGCAAAGAACTCTTAGAAAAAGAATCGAAAAAGCAGGAATTTAATTTTGGAGAGATAGCTAAGGGTGAAAATTTAGAGTTAGTATTAAAACGATATAATATGAACTCAATAGACGATTTATATGCTTCTGTTGGAATAGGTGCAGTAGGGGCATCAGTGATATTAAGTAGATTTAAAGATATTTATGAAAAGAATAAGGATAATGGTTCTCTTACAAATGAAGAAGTACTTGAAAATGTAAATAAGAACATTCATAAAGAACACTCCTCTAAAAAGATTTCTAAGAGTGAGCAGCCTGGAGTAACGGTTAAGGGCGTTTCTGATGTCCTAGTAAGATTTGCGAAATGCTGTACACCAGTTCCTGGTGATCCTATAATAGGTTATATTACAAAAGGCAGAGGAGTTTCAGTTCATAGGACTGATTGCACAAATGTAAATAATTTAATCAAAGAGGATAGTTCAAGAATCATAGAAGTAAAATGGGGAAAAAGTAAAAACGAAAGTTATATGGCTGAAGTTGAAATTAAAGCGGAAGATAGGCAAGCTCTTCTTGCGGATGTGGTAGAAGTTATAAGTTACATGGAAATAGCAATAGAATCGGTTAATGCAAAAACTTCAAAGGGATCAGCATATCTCAATTTGAAGTTAAAGATACAGGATGTTGAGCATTTAGCGCTGCTTATGAAAAAGCTTAGAAGGCTTCCAGGCATTATTGATATATATAGAACTAATAGCTAGGGGGGATTTTATGAGAGCAGTCGTTCAAAAAGTAAAGAAATCTTCAGTAAAGGTTGACGGTAAAGTAGTTGGGCAAATAGGAAAAGGTATAAATGCACTTATTGGAATAACAGAAGGAGATACTCTAGAGGACATAGAGTATTTAAAGAATAAAATACTAAATTTAAGGATATTTGAAGATGAAGAGGGAAAATTAAATAAATCCTTAAAGGATGTTAATGGAGAACTTCTTGTAATTTCACAATTCACATTATATGGAGATTGTAGAAGAGGGAGAAGACCGAGTTTTATAGAGGCTCTTTCTGGAGATAAGTCTGAAAAAATATACAACGATTTTGTTGATTTGTGTAGAAAAGAAGTTCCAAATGTTCAGACTGGAGTATTTGGGGCACATATGGATGTAGATATACAAAATGATGGTCCTGTAACTCTTCTTATTGATAGTAAAAAAGTATTTTAGAGGTGATATTATGAAAATTAGTGTAATTCAGGCTGGAGCATATATGACAAATTGCTATATACTCGTTGATGAAAAATCCAACGAAAGTGTAGTTATAGACCCAGGGGATGCACCACAGGCTATTTTAGAAGCTTTTAAGGATACAGAGACGAACCTTAAATTTGTGCTATTAACTCATGGACATGCAGACCATACAGCTGCTGTGGCAGAGTTAAAAAAGGAATATAATGTGGATGTCTACATGAATAAAGATGATTGCAAGTTAATAGAAAATGGAGAATATATGTTTGGTGATAAAAGCGAAAATGCTACGAAGTATGTGGATGATGGTGATGAACTTCAATTTGGAGAATTAAAAATAAAATGCATCAAAACACCTGGTCATACTCCGGGTGGAATGTGCTATTTAGTGGATAATTACTTGTTTTCTGGAGATACGCTTTTTAACAGTTCTATAGGCAGAACAGACTTTCCAGGAGGGGATTTTTCTACTCTTATAAATTCAATAAAAAGTAAACTTATGAAACTCGATGAAAACATTGTTGTATATCCGGGACATGGTGAAGGAACTACTATAGGATATGAAAAAATTCATAATCCTTTCATTTAAATCAAACTAGAGGAGATTTTATGACTAAAATTAAGATAAGTGATGAAGCGCATTCGTATGCTGTTTATCATATGGCAATTTTGTTCTTCGATGAAGTTAAAATTGTAAAATCTACATTATGGGATTATAGCATAGTATTTAATAATGAGAGTATGGAAATTTGCTCAAAAGAAAGTGAGCCTGAAAATTATAAATTTGATTTGAGGCTTAATATTAATGAGAATGTAAAAATGGCTGTATTCAAATATTTCTCTGGACTTACAGGTAAAAGAAATATACCATGGGGAACACTCATAGGTATAAGACCAAGTAAAATAGCAAGTAAGCTTTTGGAAGAAAATAAAAGTGATAAAGAAATAATTGAATACTTCAAGGTTCATAATAGTACTGATGAAAAGAAGGCTAAGCTTTGTATAGAAGTTAGTAAAAATGAAAAGAAGTTTTTGAAATCTGTAGACAATAGTGTGAGCATTTATCTAGGCATGCCATTTTGTCCTACAAGGTGCAGATATTGTTCATTTATATCAGATACCATTAGTCACTGTAAAAGTTATGTGGATGATTACTTAAAGGCTATGATGTACGATATAGAAAAAACATCAAGTTATATAAGGCAAAGGGGACTAAAAATAGGATGTGTATATTTTGGTGGTGGTACTCCAACTTCTGTGAGCGATGAACAATTTGAAACTATAATGAAATCAGTATATGAAAGCTTTATAGAGGGTAATAATGTTAAGGAATTTACTGTGGAGTGTGGAAGACCAGATAGCATAACACGGAAAAAACTATTGACAATGAAAAAGTATAAAGTTCATAGAATAAGTATAAATCCTCAAACTATGAATGACGAGACCATTAAGTCAATGGGACGAGGACATACATCAAAAGACGTAATTGACGCATTCAATATGGCAAGAGAAATAGGCTTTGACAATATAAACATGGACATTATAATAGGACTTCCTGGAGAGAATTTGGATAAGATTAATAATACTTGCATAGAAATATTGAAGCTTAAACCTGAAAGTTTAACAATACATGGACTATCTTTAAAAAGAGGATCCAAGTTATTTGAGGATATGCTAGAGGATAAAAGGATAGAAGCACCAAATCAAGATGATATAGTGAATATGTTTGAAAAGGCATACAGCTGTGCAAGAGAGCTTAATATGAAGCCCTATTACATGTATAGACAGAAGAACATGGTAGGAAATATGGAGAATGTAGGATACTCTCTAGAGGGTAAAGAATGCATATACAATATACAAATGATAGAGGATAGCCAACCAATAATTGCAATTGGGTGCCATGGGGTTTCAAAGATACTATTTAAAGAGACTAACAGAATAGAAAGATATCCAAATTTAAAGGATGTAAAAGAGTACATAAATAGGATTGAAGAAAAGGTAAATGGCAAAATATATTTTTTAAAAACATTATATGGATAATAAACCTTGATAAAAGTATATTATAGGTTTAAAATTAAATTTGAGACCACTTCAATGGACTATATGAAGTGGTTTATTTATGACATAGGTATTACGTATTTTAGGAGGAATAAAAATGGGAGAATCTTTAAATGGATTGAAGCGAACCATTATGTGTGGAGAAATAAGAGAGAACCATATTGGAAATAGAGTTGTAGTGATGGGATGGGTCCAGAGAAAAAGAAATCTTGGAGGGTTAGTATTCGTAGATTTAAGAGATAGAGAAGGTATACTTCAAGTAGTTTTTGGAGAAGAAATAAATAAGGATGCTTTTATGAAAGCGGATTTAGTTAAATCAGAATATTGTATTTCAGTTTCTGGAACTTTAGTCAAGAGAGAATCGCCAAACCCAAATATGCCAACAGGAATGGTGGAACTAAAGGGCGAAGAAATAAAAATATTGTCAGAAAGTGAGACACCACCTATTTACATAAAAGAAAATCTTGATGCTGCTGAAAATATAAGACTCAGATATAGATATCTTGATCTTAGAAGACCAGATATGCAGAAAATTTTTAAGATAAGACATAAGACTACAAAAATAATAAGGGATTTCATGGATGAAGAGAACTTCCTTGAAATGGAGACACCTATACTTACTAAGAGTACACCAGAAGGTGCAAGGGACTATTTGGTTCCAAGCAGAAATTATAATGGAAAATTTTATGCACTTCCACAGTCACCACAGTTATTTAAGCAGCTTTTAATGGTTTCTGGATACGATAAATATTTTCAAATAGCAAAGTGCTTTAGAGACGAGGATTTAAGGGCTAATAGGCAGCCAGAGTTTACACAAGTAGATATGGAAATGTCATTTGTAGAAGAAGATGATGTAATAGAATTAAATGAAAGACTTATACAGAAGGTATTTAAGGAAATGGCGGGAGTAGAGGTTAAACTTCCAATAGAGAGAATGACTTGGAAAACTGCTATGGAAAAGTACGGTTCGGATAAACCGGATTTAAGATTTGGTATGGAAATCAATGATATAAGTGAGGCTGTAAGTACTTCAGATTTTAAAGTATTTAAGTCAGCCATAGAAGAAGGCGGAAGTGTTAGAGCAATTAAAGCACCAAATTCTGCAGATATGCCTAGAAAGAAGATAGATAAGTTAGGGGAGTTTGTAAAAACTTACAAAGCAAAAGGTTTAGCATGGATAGCATTAAAAGAAGATGGAATAAAATCACCTATTGCAAAGTTTTTAAAAGAGGAAGAATTAAAGGCAATAATCGACAAAGTTCAAGGGAAAACAGGAGATCTTATACTTATAGTAGCAGATAAAAATTCTGTTGTATTCCAGTCATTAGGAGCACTTAGATTAGAGATTGCAAAGGAACTCGAAATTTTAAAGGATAATAAAGAATTTAGATTTGTTTGGATTACCGAATTCCCACTATTATCATACAATGAGGAAGAAGAAAGATTTCAAGCTGAACATCATCCATTTACAATGCCTATGGATGAAGATATAGAATATCTTGAATCTGATCCGGGAAGAGTAAGGGCTAAGGCATATGATATAGTTTTAAATGGAGAAGAGCTTGGAGGAGGAAGTGTTAGAATTCATGATACTGCACTTCAAGAAAGAATGTTCAAGGTTCTTGGTTTTACAAAGGAATCAGCCTGGGAAAGATTTAGTTTTCTACTAGAAGCATTTAAGTTTGGGCCACCACCACATGCTGGTCTTGCTTATGGATTAGATAGACTTATAATGTTCCTTGCAGGTACTGAAAACATCAAGGACGTAATAGCCTTCCCTAAAAATCAAAATGCATTCTGTCCTCTTACAGAGGCTCCTAATGTTGTAGATGAAAATCAGATTGAGGAGCTTGGAATAAAAGTTGAAAGTAAAGAAGAAGAATAAATAATTGTTTTTTTAGGAAACATTAATAGTAAAGCTGTGCAAACTTAGGGATTGAAAAGAAGTTTAAGTTTTGCAGTATTTTGATTATGTTAAATTATAGGGTTTCTATAGTTAAGTTGAATTTATAATATTTTAAATTTAAACTTCTCTATATTAAACCCTATATGATTTTATAAAGGAAATTGATTTTTCCTTATATTATTGGAGAGTGAAGTCAGTGGGCGAAACTAGTGATAAAAATAAAAAGGACTTGATAATCAGGCTTAGAAAAATAGAAGGTCAGGTAAAGGGAATAGAAAAAATGATAGAGTCTGATACATGCTGTAAAAATGTTCTGGTTCAGATTGCTGCAGTCAAAGCTGCTGTTAATAAAATAGGAATACTTATGCTTCAAGATTATGCTAAAAAATGCATGAAGGATGAACTTAAAGAAATGGGTGAGAAGGAATTAAATGATTCAAATATTGATGACATAATTTCAGCCATAACCATGTTCGTAAAGTAAACATATGGGGGTTTGGGCGCGAGCCCATTATATTCAGGAGCTCAAAAAGGAACTGAGCTAGAAAAAAGCTAATACCTAAAGCAGTGGGAATTGCGAGATGGGGGTTTGGGCGCGAGCCCATTATATTCAGGAGCTCAAAAAGGAACTGAGCTAGAAAAAAGCTAATACCTAAAGCAGTGGGAATTGCGAGATGGGGGTTTGGGCGCGAGCCCATTATATTCAGGAGCTCAAAAAGGAACTGAGCTAGAAAAAAGCTAATACCTAAAGCAGTGGGAATTGCGAGATGGGGGTTTGGGCGCGAGCCCATTATATTCAGGAGTTAAAAAAGGAACTAAACTAGAAAAAAGCCAATACACAAATATAAAGAGACTTGGAATAAATCCAAACCTCTTTATTAAATATCAACTAAACACTACATATTACATTTTTTTATTTATAATAGCCTTTACATAGTTATTTGTACCGCTCTTTAAGAGTCTAGCAATTGAAGAAACCAGCATAATAGCAATGGATATAGCTCCAGCATACATAAGGGTTTTAAATCCCCATTCGCCTGCCTTTGTAAGTTTTCCTGATATGGTTTCATACATAGTATAATACATACCGTTTCCAGGAACTAGTGGTATTATTCCTGTTACTGAATAGACAATAGCAGGTGTTTTTGAAATCCTTGCCATTATTTCAGAGTAAATAGAAACTATAATTGAAGCTATAAAAATTGAAGAGGTTACTGAAACCTTAATATCAAGGCAAAACATGTATATAACCCATCCAAGTGCTCCACCAAAAGATGCAATAAGTATTTTTTTGCCCTTAACATTGAATAAGAACGAAAAGGCTATGCAAGCCATAAATGAGTACAAAAAATTTAAGATCATAAACCAGTACCTCCAAAAAAGTTAATCCATATCTTAAATACTAAACCAGTACCTGCAGCTATAGCTACTGCTGTAAAAAAAGCATCTAAGGCCCTAGAGACACCAGATACTAAGTCACCTGCGATTGTATCTCTTACAGCATTGGTAATAGCAAGACCTGGAACCAAAAGCATTATAGAACCTATTATTGTTTTATCAAGGTATACAACAACTCCAAGTTTTTTAAACAATAGAGCTATAAAAGCTGCTATTGCCCCACCTACCATATTCAAGAAAAAGTCATTTATTTCAAGTCTAGAAATAATTATTGAAAATATTTTAATAATTATTCCTATAAAAAATGAAACAGAGAAATCCCTAAAGGTTCCACCAAATATTAAGGTAAAAAAACCAGCAGCTACGGCACTAAAAAATATAAGAAATAAGTCCGAATGTTTTTTTTCGTTGTCAATTTTTTTAAGTTTGTCTGCAACTTCTTCTAAAGAAAAATTTTTGTATTGAAGTGTTCTAGAAAGATCATTTACTTCCGATATTTTTCTAAGGTCAACAGTTCTAACCTGTATCCTTTTTATAGTTGAGGTTATTTTTTCATCTTCTCCTGTAATAGAAATAATTATTCCTGTAGGGGTAACAAAGCTTTCTGCCTCCTTAACATTAAAGGCTGTACAAATTTTATTCATAGTTTCTTCTACTCTGTATATTTCAGCTCCACTTTGAAGTAAAATCTTTCCTGCATAAGCAGCTAAATTTATAATTTTTTCTGTAGACATAGGGTAACAAAACCTTTCAAAAGATATAGTATAGTTTAATTAAAATTCGTCATATATACTGACCAGAAATTATTATAACACAAACTTTTATTTGAATTCTACGCTATTTTGGTATATAATCATACATAAAATTGATAATTTTTTAACTTAGCAAATTAATGTATGAGGGAGTGTATTATATATGGATTTTGAAAATATAAAAGTAAGTGATTCTGAAGTCTATTCTATCATAGAAGAAGAAAATGCGAGACAAGAAAATAATATAGAACTTATTGCATCTGAAAACTTCACAAGCAAAGCTGTAATGGAAGCTATGGGTTCATATTTAACTAATAAGTATGCAGAAGGATATCCAGGAAAAAGATATTATGGTGGATGTTACGTAGTTGATAAAGTTGAAGAGCTTGCACGTGAAAGGGCAAAAAAACTTTTTAAAGCAGAGCATGCTAATGTACAGCCACATTCAGGTTCACAAGCTAATATGGCTGTTTACTTTGCAGTATTGAAGCCGGGAGACACTATAATGGGAATGAACCTAACAGATGGAGGTCATTTAACTCATGGAAGTCCAGTTAATTTTTCAGGAAAACTCTTTAATATAATTGCCTATGGTGTAAGTGATGAAACAGAACAAATAGATTATGAAGCGTTTAGAAAAAAAGCCTTGGAGTGTAAGCCAAAGATGATAGTATCTGGTGCTAGTGCATATTCAAGAATTATTGATTTTAAGAAAATAAGAGAAATATGCGATGAAGTAGGAGCATATATGATGGTAGATATGGCTCATATAGCAGGACTTGTAGCAGCAGGACTTCATCCGTCACCAATTCCATATGCTGATTTTGTAACAACAACTACTCATAAGACTTTAAGGGGACCAAGAGGCGGAGCAATTTTCTGCAAGGAAAAGTATGCAAAGGACATTGATAAATCTGTATTCCCTGGAATGCAGGGGGGACCTTTAATGCACATAATTGCAGGAAAAGCAGTATGCTTTGGAGAAGCTTTAAAGGATGATTTTAAAGATTATGCACAGCAAATAGTAAATAATGCAAAAGTGTTTGCAGATGAACTTACAAAATACGGTTTTAGAATAGTTTCAGGTGGAACTGATAATCACCTTTTATTAGTTGATTTAACGAACAAAAATATAACAGGAAAAGATGCAGAACATCTTCTTGATTCAGTTGGAATAACTGCAAACAAAAATACTATACCATTTGAGAAAAAGAGTCCTTTTATAACAAGTGGAATAAGAATGGGTACACCTTCAGTTACAACTAGAGGATTTAAGGAAGAGGAAATGAAAAAAGTAGCGTATTTCATAAACTATGTTATAGAGCATAGAGATGAAGATTTAAGTGAAATAAGGAAACAAGTTTCAGAATTATGTAGTGGATTTCCTATATATAAGTAATAGAGATGCTATATATATAAGCTCAACTCTGGAAATGTTTTATAGCTTTATAATAATAAAAATATACATTGCAAACTTTGCAATGTATATTTTTATTGTATATAATTTATGATGAAAACAATTATTTTAAGGATATAGGTTGCTATATTTTATAGAATGATGGAAAAAGGGGTGGATAAGTGTGAGTTTGAGGTTTATATATGGAAGAGCAGGAAGTGGAAAAAGTCAATTTTGTATAGAAAGTATAAATACTAGAATAGAAAAAGGCGGAGATAAGCCCCTTATATTAATTGTACCAGAACAATTTTCATTTCAGAGTGAAAAAAATATTTTGGACTTAATTGGTGAAAAGAGTATTAATAGGGTAAAGGTAATAAGCTTTAAAAGATTGGCATATAGAATATTTGATGAGGTTGGAGGAATAGCAAGAGAACACATGAATTCCTCTGGCAAAAGTATGCTTTTTTATCATATAATGAATACTTTAAAGAGTGAATTTAGGGTTTTTGCTCTTTCAGCTAGGCAGAAAGGTTTTGTAAACACCATAGCTGACACCGTAAGTGAGTTTAAAAAATACGAACTTACAACAGAAGTACTTAGAGATACTATAGATGAAATAGAAGATGAAGAGCTTAAGAACAAATTGCATGATTTAAGTTTGATATATGATGAATTTAATAGACTGCTTTATAAGAATTATATAGACCCTGATGATGATTTAACAATACTTAAAGATAAAATAAAGCAGTCTACAGTGCTTCAGGGAGCGGAGATATGGTTAGATGAGTTTTCAAGCTTCATTCCTCAGCAGTATGGAATAATAGAGGAGTTGCTGAAAAAATGTTCTAGAGTAAACATTACGTTAACTATGGATTACGATAACGCTTCAAAAGACAATGATATTTTTTCTGTAACCCAAAATACAGAAAAAAGGCTGCTTAAATTAGCTGAGAATAATAATATAAGCATAGAGAAACCTATCAATTTGAATGGAAGGCCATTCTATAGATTTAAAAATAGTCCTGAATTGAGCTTTTTAGAAAAGAATCTATATAGTTTTCCATATGAAATTTATAAAAAAGGACCTGATAAAATAGAAATTTTCAAGACTTCAAATTTATATACTGAAGTTGAGAAGATAGCAAGAAATATAATTGAATTTGTACGTGAAGATAATGTAAGATTTTCAGATATAGCTGTTGTAACAGGAGATTTAGGAAGCTATGAAAAAACTGTATCGGTGATTTTTAAGGAATATAGAATACCGTTTTTTATAGACAGGAATAAAGATATTGAGGATAATACACTTATAATCTTAATAAAATCCATTATAGATATTTTTGTTAAAAATTGGTCTTATGAAACGGTATTTAGATATCTTAAAACTGGATTTGCAGACATAGAACCGGACGAAATAGATATACTAGAAAATTATGTTCTAGCAGCTGGTATAAAAGGAAAGAAAAAATGGACTGAAGAAGAATGGACATATAATGTATATGGTGATGCGCTGGAAGGTGATATTTCTGAAGAAAGTAAAGAAAAGCTATCTAAGGTAAATGAAATTAAGAATAGATTTTTAAGACCTATTCTTAATTTCAGAGAAAGAGTATTAAGAAGAAATAATGTAGCTGAAATATGCAGAGCTTTATTTGAATTTTTATATGATATAAATGTTCCTGAGGCAGTTGAGAAGATGGTAAATGAATTTAGAGAAAGCGGAAGGCAAATTTTGGCTAATGAATACAGTCAAATATGGAATATAATAATAGAATTAATGGATCAATTAGTTGAAGTAATGGGAAATGAGAAGGTAAACCTAGAGCAGTTTTCAAGAATATTATTTATAGGAATAAAAGAACATAAGATGGGACTCATACCATCATCACTTGATCAAGTATTAGTAGGAAGTATAGATCGTTTAAAAAGTCATGCTATAAAAATTCTTTATATAATAGGAGTTAATGACGGCGTATTTCCATCTGCAGCCATGGAAGAAGGAATATTAAGTGATAGAGATAGAGAAATTTTGAATTCAAAAGGAGTGGAGCTAGCTAAAGATACAAAAACTCAAGCTATGGAACAAAGATTCTTAGTTTATACAGCTATCACCAATTCTAAAGAATATCTATTTTTGAGCTATCCAATAGCAGACTATGAAGGAAAGACTTTAAGACCTTCTCTTATAGTGAATAGGGTTAAGACATTATTTCCTAAGATAGTAGAAAAAAGTGATGTTATTAAAATAGAAAACGATGAAGAAAGTATGAAGCTTATTTCTGCAACAGTACCCACCTTTAATGAGATGATATCATCTTTTAGAAAAGAAATAGATGGAGAAGGTGAGGTTAGCAGCATATGGCATGATGTATATAGATGGTATAGCAAAAGCGATGAATGGACTGGAAAATGTAATAATATGTTTAAAGCCATATCGTATACAAATCAAGTAGATTATATAAGTGAAGAAAAAGCGTTAAAGCTTTATGGTGGAAGTCTTAAGATGAGTGTTTCAAGACTTGAAAAATATATTGAATGTCCATTTTCATATTATGTGCAATATGGTCTTAATATAAAGGATAGAAAAATATTCAGCTTAACACCTCCTGATTTAGGTTCATTTATGCATAAGGTGATAGATAGATTTTGTGAAACTATAAAAGAAGAGAATATAGATTGGAATGAAGTTAATGATCATATATGTGAAGAAAAAATATATAAGATAGTGGACCAGGAAATAGAGGGTAGAGGAGGATCAATACTAAATAGTTCTCCTAGATATAGTTATATAGCTTTAAGGCTTAAAAGAATTTTAAAGAGAACTGTAAGAATTGTAGCAGAGCAGTTCAAAAGAGGAAGTTTTAAGCCAGTAGGATATGAAGTCTCTTTTGAAAATGGTGGGAGTTATCCCCCAATAACTGTTGGACTTAATGACGGAAGTGAAGTTGTACTCACAGGTAGAATTGATAGAATAGATATGATGGAAAAGGACGGAAGTACCTATATTAGAATAGTAGATTATAAATCTGGAAATAAGATATTTAAACTTTCAGATGTTTACTATGGTTTTGATATTCAACTTTTATTGTATCTCAATGCCATACTCGAAAATGAAAATTTGGATGAAGAAGATAAGGTTCTGCCAGGTGCAATATTATATTTTACAATGGATGACCCTATTATTAAGGGAAAAAATAATTTAACAGATGAACAAATAAGAGAAGAAATAATGAAATCCCTTAAGATGAAAGGGCTTTTGCTTTCTGATCCAGATGTTATAAAAGAAATGGATAGAGAAATGGAAGGAAGTTCTATTATAATACCTGCATCAATAAAAAAGGATGGAACACTTGGAAGGTCAAGTGCTGCTACTAAAGAACAGTTTGACATATTAATAGAGCATGTGAGAAATTTAGTTGTTAAAAATTGTGAAAACCTGCTTATGGGTGATATAAGAATAAAGCCATATAAAAAAGGAAAAGAAAAACCTTGTGATTATTGCATGTATTCTTCAATTTGTAGATTTGATACAATGTTTGATGGCAATAATTATAGATATGTAAAGGAAAAATCAGATGAAGAGGTTTGGAAGCTTATAGAAAGAGAAATGAGTGAAGAGGGTGATGAACGTGGGGAAGACTAATTGGACAGAAGAGCAAAAGGAAGCTATAGATACTAGAAACTGTAATCTTCTTGTAGCAGCTGCAGCTGGGTCAGGAAAAACTGCTGTTCTTGTTGAGAGGATAGTAAAAATAATAACAAATGAGGAAAATCCAGTTGATATAGATAGGCTTTTAGTAGTTACATTTACTAATGCAGCAGCATCTGAGATGAGGGAGAGAATAGGGGATGCAATAGTAAATAAGCTTTGTGAAAACCCAAACTCTAGGGTTATTCAAAAACAGCTCGCCTTAATTGGAAAATCTAAAATTACTACAATACATTCATTTTGCTTAGATGTTATAAAAAATAACTTTCACATGCTTGATTTAGATCCGGATTTTAGAGTTGGAGATGAAACGGAAATTATTCTTCTTAAGAACGAGACTTTAGAGGAGCTTTTTGAGGATAAGTACCTTCAGGCGGAATATACATCTAAGGGAATAAATAAAAATAATAACAGTATAGAATTTTTAAAACTTGTAGAAAGTTATTGTGGCAATAAAAATGATCAAGTTCTTTTTAATATGGTAATGAATCTTTATAATTTTTCAATGAGTAATCCTGAGCCGTATAAATGGCTAAAAAAAGCAGCAGAAAGATTTAATGTAGATGATGACTTTGAGTTTGGAGATTCCCTTTGGGCAGAGGTTTTAATGAAAAACATACAAATACAGTTACTTGGAATGAAAGGGCAGCTTATAGAGTCAATAAACATAATAAATTCATGTGCATCCATTGAAAGTTATAGAGAAAACTTAGAAGTAGAGCTTTCAATGCTTGAAAAATTGATTGTAGCTTCTAATAATTACGAAAAGTTATATGAGGAACTTAAAAATGTTCAATTTAAGACTTTAAAAAGATGCCCTAAGGATGCTGATAAGGAAAAGCAGAAGCTTGTACGTGACCTAAGAGATGGTGTTAAAAAAAGTTTATCTAAAATAAGTGAAGATATACTTTCACAAAATAGTGAGGAGATAAAAGAGGAATTTAAAGTTCTTTATCCTCTTATGAAAACTTTAAGTGAACTTGTAATAGAATTTGATATTAGATATAAAGATAAAAAGAAAAAAAGAGGTATAATTGATTTTAATGATTTTGAACATATGTGTCTTTCAATACTCACAAAAAGTGATGAAAGTGGTAATATTGTACCTTCTGAAACTGCATTGAAAATAAGAGAAAAATATGAGGAAATATTAATAGACGAATATCAGGACAGCAATATGGTTCAGGAGGTTATATTAAGTACTATTTCTAGAAAGGATACGGAAAATCCCAATTTATTTATGGTTGGAGACGTAAAGCAAAGTATATATAGGTTTAGGCAGGCTAATCCAGGTATTTTCCTAGAAAAGTACAATAGCTATAAGGAAAATAAAGATGAGAAGAATAGAAAAGTACTTTTATATAAGAATTTTAGAAGTAGAAAAGAAGTTTTGGACTCAGTAAACTTTGTTTTTAAGCAAATAATGTCTGTTAATATTGGAGAACTTGATTATGACGATAACGAGAAATTGAATTTAGGTGCAAATTATGAAGAAATAGAGGAAAATTTAATTTCTCACTCTGCAGAGCTAAACATAATAGAAAAAAGTGAAGATAACACTGAAATAAAAGAGAACAATGAGGATGAGGAAAGCGTAGATAACATTATGCTTGAGGCAAGACTTATTGGCAGAAGAATTATAGAGCTTAAGGAGAATTTCAAGGTACTTGATAAAAATACAAACGTTTATAGAAAAGCAGAGTTTAAGGACATTGTAATATTATTAAGATCCACAAAGGGATGGGCAAATGTTTTTTCTGATGAGCTTAAAAACATGGGGATACCGGTTTTTGCAGATGCCAATTCAGGATATTTTGATGCTCCAGAGGTTAAAACTATGTTATCACTGCTTCAAGTAATTGACAATCCAAGACAGGATATACCTATGGCAGCAGTTTTAAAATCACCTGTAGGGGGATTTTCAGTAGAGGATTTAATAGATATAAAAGTTATTGAAGGAGACACCTTTTATGATAAGCTTAAAGTGGCAGCAGATATTGGAGATGATGAGTTTTCAGTAAGGATAAGGACATTTCTTAATAGACTTTATAGGTGGAGAAAAGAATCTTTATATACGCCTATAGATGAATTTATATGGTATCTTTATACGGATACAGGATATTATGGCTATGTTGGGGCTGTTAGCGGCGGAATTCAGCGTCAAGCAAATTTGAAAATGTTATTTCAAAGGGCTAAGATTTATAGTGAAACTAGCTACAAGGGATTGTTTAATTTTATAAATTTTATAAATAAGCTTAAGCTTACTAGTGGTGATATGGGAAGTGCAAAAATTTTAGGCGAGAATGAAAATGTAGTTAGAATAATGAGTATACACAAAAGTAAGGGACTTGAATTTCCTATAGTTTTTGTAGGAGGATTAGGGAAAAACTTTAATCTCATGGATATGAATAATCCAGTTCTTTTTCACAATTATCTCGGGTTTGGACCAGAATATGTAGATTATAAAAAAAGAATTTCGCACAAAACACTTGCAAAGGAGGCAATAAAAAACAGAATAAGAATTGAAACACTTTCGGAAGAAATGAGAATATTGTATGTTGCTTTTACAAGGGCAAAAGAGAAACTTATAATGGTAGGCTCTGTTAGCGACATAAAGAGGTCGGTTTTTAAATGGGCTGTGAATCTTAGAAGTAATCAAAATAAAATTTCGGAGGATTATGTACTTAAAAGTAAAAGCTTTTTAGATTGGATAGCTAGTGCTGTTATAAGACATAAGGATGCAGAAAATCTAAGAGATATTATGGACACTTCTAAAGAAAATATAGACAATTTAGTTTGTGATCCTTCTAGTTGGCGAGTAAATGTTTTAAGTAGAAATGATGTTTTAAGTTTTAATCAGTTATTATTAGAAGAAGAAAAAAACATTAATGAAAAACTAACGCAATTTTATAAAAGACTAAAAGAAATAAGAAGTTCAAACTATGAAAGTGTTTATATAGAAGAAATAAAAAGTAGGCTTGAATTTAAGTATCGTTATGAAAAAGCTGCAGAACTGCCATCACTGCTTTCAGTAACAGAACTTAAAAGAAATATAAATGAAGATAATGATGAGTATGCTACTAAGATTTTTACGCCTTCTCTTGTAAAAAAGCCTCTTTTTCTTGAGGAAGTTAAAAAGATGTCTCCATCAGAAAGGGGAACTGCAGTACATTCAGTAATGCAGCACTTAGATTTTAGTAGTATAAGTTGTGACATGAGTATAAAAAATATAAGACATCAAATAGACGATATGGTTTTTAGAAGGATTTTAACAGAGAAGCAAGCTGAAAGTGTAAATATAAATAGAATCTTGAAATTTTTTCAAAGTCCAATAGGCAGTAGAGTTATTAAGGCTGAAAAAGTTTATAGAGAATTTCCTTTTCAAATACGTGTTAAGAGTACAGAAATATATAATGATTTACCTAAAATATATGATGATGAAAATATAATTGTGCAGGGAATTGTAGATTTGTTTTTTAAGGAAAATGATGAAATAGTGCTTTTAGATTATAAAAATGACTATATAAATGATGAAAATTTAAATGAAACAGTTAAAAAATATACTTATCAAATTAATTATTATAAAAGAGCTCTTGAAATTGTAACAGGATTAAAGGTAAAAGAAAAATATCTTTATTTGTTTTATACAGGAGATACTATTAAAATAGAGTAAGGATGTTTTTTATATGGTTATATAGAAATGGAGGAATATTTTTGGAATTAAAGACTATTAGTGAATTGGAAGCAGGAAATAGAATAGATGGCTTCTTTATAATTAAATCAGCAGAAAAAAGAATTTCTTCTAACAATAAGAAGTATCTTGATTTTACTTTTGGTGATAAAACTGGAGACATAAATGGAAAACTTTGGGATGCATCAGATGAAGATGAGGATGCGTTTGTTGATAACATGCTTGTAAAGGTACGTGGAACAGTAATTGAGTGGCAAAATAACCTTCAATTAAAAATAGACAAAATACGAAAGACAGTAGATTCAGATAATGTTAAAGTAGCTGACTTCGTTCCGTCTGCTCCATATCTTCCAGATGATATGTATTCAACTATACTAGAGTATGTAGAGAAGATAAAAAATGCGGATATAAAAAATATTTTATATGATGTTTTGGAAAGCGCAGGAGAGGAAATAATGTATTGGCCTGCAGCTAAGAAAAATCATCATTCTGTTCGTTCAGGACTGTTATATCACACCTTTACTATGCTGAAGGTAGGAGAAAAAATAAGTGAGATATACACATTTTTAAATACAGATTTAATATATGCAGGGGTAATACTTCATGATATGGCAAAGCTAGAAGAAATGGTATCCTCAGAACTTGGAATAGTTACTGATTACAGTGTGGAGGGTCAGCTTTTAGGACATATAATATTGGGTGTTGAGAAGGTAAGAAATTCAGCTAAAAAGGTTGGGGCAGATAAAGAAATATCTATGATGCTTGAGCATATGGTATTATCACACCATTATGAAGCTGAATATGGCAGCCCTAAAAAACCAATGTTTCCAGAAGCAGAGGTATTGCATCATTTAGATGATATGGATGCAGCCATGTTTGATATGAAAAAGGCTCTTGAAACAACTGCTCCAGGAGAGATGTCTGATGCAATATGGTCTCTTGATAGAAGAAGAATATATAAATCAAAATTTGATAAAGATGTTATTGAATAAAAATAAGGAAGCTAAAGCTTCCTTATTTTTATTTTGACTTAACTTTCTCAATTGCATTAATAACTTCATTAACTATACATTTTGCATCATCTACTGAAAGAGATGAATATAGTGGAAGAGTTAGTTCGTTTGCATATTGATTATAGGCATTAGGATAATCTTTTATAGAATATCCAAGAGTCTTGTAATAAGTGAACATTGGTAGAGGAGTAAAGTGTACATTTGTAGGTATACCAATTTCTGCAAGTATATTTATTACTTCATTACGCTGCAATTCAGTAAAATCTTTTATTCTTAATGGATATAAGTGATAGGAGGTTTCTTTTTCAGTATCTTTAGTAAAAGGTATAATAGCCCAAGATTTATCCTTCAATGCAGCAGTGTAGATTTCTGTAAGGTATGCTCTTTTCTTTAACATATCCTCATAACGTGTAAGCTGAACTAGACCAATGGCTGCATGGATATCTGTCATATTACATTTTAGGCCATCAGTTAAAATATCATACTGCCAGCCACCAGCTTTTGATTTTGTGAGGGCATCTTTGGTTTGACCATTTAAAGCTGTGTATTTGAATTCTTTATATAAATCTTCTTTACCATTAAAGTGGTTATTGTTAAAGGTTATAGCTCCACCTTCAGCTGTAGTAAGATTTTTCACTGCGTGAAATGAAAACACATGAAAATCAGCCTGGCATCCAACTTTTCTTCCTTTGTAGGTAGCTCCGAAGGCATGTGAAGAATCGGATATAAGTATGATATCTTCTCTATGTATTTCTTTTAAAAGATTTCTAATAGCATCGTAATCTAGTGGTATTCCTGCAATATCAACAGTTACTATTGCTTTTGTTTTTTCGGTTATAGCATCCTTTATTTTATTTATATCTATTAAAAAAGAATCTTTTTCAAGATCTACAAATATTGGTTTTATTCCTCTATGACATATGGTGTTTGAAGTAGATGCGTAGGTATAAGTTGTTGTTATTATTTCATCAGGAGGAGCGAAATTTAAAACTTTCATTATTAAATCAAGCGCTGAGGTCGCACTTGAAACAGCAACTGCTTTTTCACATTCGCAATATTCTGCTACCTTTTTTTCAAATTCAAAAACCTTAGGTCCTGAGGTAATCCATCCAGATTTTAAAACTTCAATAACATTTTCAATTTCTTTTTCAGTAAGATCTGGTGGTGAGAAGGGTATGTTATATTTTTTCATTGTGATTACCGCCTTTCAAGTAATAAACTGTATAGTAATAAAGTCGTTATAAATTTGTGTTAATTTATAGAAATAAGGAAATTTACACTATAAATATTATTATAGAGCGTAAATTTTGTATTTACAACCTTTAGATAATGTAGTATATTATTAGATAGTAAATATTAATAGATAATTACTATCAAGGAGGGGAAGTTTATATATGGATATAAAAGAAACTATTTTAAAAATATTATCAGATTCAATTGAACCACTTAAAACTAAAGAAGTTGCAGAAAGAGCAGAAGTAGATTCTAAGGAAGTTGACAAGGCTATAAAAGCATTAAAGGCAGAAGGTAAGGTAGTATCACCTAAAAGATGCTATTATTCTGTGGAAAAATAGATTATCTATACATAAAAGTATACAGAAAAAATTTTTTTCTGGATACTTTATTGTTATTATTTTTCATATATAGTAGTTATCTAAATTTAAAAGGACATTTTATATACCGTGTAAACCTTTTAAATCTTGGTAAACATTTATTTACGTCGATTATAGTAGGTACAAAATTCCCAGATGAATTCTTAACAAATTGATTAACTTGTACATCTGTGCCGTTAGTCAATTGAACAAATTGAAATTTATACTCTTTTCCATCCGTGCCGGTTACGTAAATGTTTTTTGTATAACCATCTTTTTCTGTTGAATGTCTTTCTTTTATTAGATGGCACCAAGAACCATAGGTTGTATCCACATAGAGTTCAGCATTATGAGACCAACCGTGATAAGGTGCACATAAGAAGTCTTCTCCTCGTATATCTATATCTGAAATTTTGTAATTTTCACCGTCTAAAGTCAAATCTATGAAACCGTAGTAGTAAGCAAAGCTTGTATTTCCATTTACTGAAGGTTCTATTGTCTCTACTTCAAAAAAGTATCTATAGTTGCTAGAAGAGTTAGTGTTGTAAAGTTTATTAAGCTTTATAAGATTTATATGACCAATATCATTAAAATAGCGTATATAACTTTTATAATTAACTCTTTTTTTAAAATCCTCTGTAAGAAAGTTGTAGGATATGGGATATGGAGCTAGGCTGTTTCCTATGCTTCCACAGCCGCCTTTAGATATCATAGAAGCTTCTCTTAGAATACTAAAGTAATTTATTAAGGTATTCTCTGGAGAGGTAAAAAAAGAGCTTGGTAAATTTATTTTATTATAATCTTCGTTCCAATATTTATCAAAAAAAGTGTAATCAAAATCTTTTATATTTATGGCAGTTAATTTAGAAGGTCTAAAGTATTGTTCATTAAATTGAAAAATATCTAAATCATCCATTGACATAAACCTCATAATTATTACTTTATAGTAATATTATATTTAAAGTATTTCTAATTGTTAATATAAAAGATACAACTCTATAGTTATCTATATAATCTTACCATCCTTTAAGTTTACAATTTTATTTCCATAATGTGATGATTCAAGGGAATGAGTAACCTGCACTATTGTTTTTCTTAAGTCTTTATTTATGTCATTAAAAAGTTTCATTATTTGCATTCCTGATTTTGAATCTAAATTCCCTATAGGCTCGTCAGCAAGTATTATATCAGGATCAAATATAAGAGCTCTTGCAATAGAAACTCTTTGTTGTTGTCCACCAGAAAGTTCCCTTGGAGTGAATTTTCTTTTAGTTGTCATACCTATTATTTCAAGTAGTTCATCTAATTTTTTTTTGTATTTGTTTGGATTCTTCCCATCCAAAAGTAGAGGAAGAAGTATGTTATCCTCTACATTCAAATTTGGAATAAGATTATAAAATTGAAATACGAAGCCAAGTCGTTGTCTTCTTAGTGCACTCTTTTCTTTTTCTTTCATTTTAGAATATTCTCTTCCTAAGATAAATACACTCCCGGAAGTAGCACTGTCAAGCCCACCCAAAATATATAATAGGGTAGATTTTCCGCAGCCTGAAGGACCCATTACAGAAACAAAAGCTCCTTCTTCAATATTTAAATTTATATTTTTTAAAACATCTACTTTGTCATTACTTATATTAAAGGATTTATACATACTTTTAACTTCAATTAAATTTTTCATTACAGTCACCTCAAATTATTCATATTTTAATTCATGTACAAGATTCAATTTTTTACTTCTCAATAAAGTTTTAAGAGAAGCTATAAACATAATAATAGATACAGATAAAGCTGCCCAAGGCATAAAACTAAAAGGGTAGGTGATATTTATATTTAGTACTAGGTACTTGAATATATCGCTAAGTAAAGTTAGTGTCCATATTGAAGATAGGAAAGTTATAAAAAAAGCTATAAGGCCTTCTGTAAAGCTTTCAAATAATATCATGAGATTTTTACCAGTGGAACTAAGGCCTATTGATATTAAGGAGGCTATTTCCTTTTTCCTTTGCACAAAACTTATTGATATATTGCTTAGTATGCCTAATAAAGCAATTAACATAGAAGTAAATGAAAAGATATTAAAGAGACTTATAAATTCTTTTGAAGAAGCTGCATCTTTATTTACATTATCTTGTTTTGTGGAGACAGATACAGGAAAGCCCTTGAATTTTTTTATAAGATCTTTCTTTATACTACTTGTATTTGAACTTGTACTTATAAAAAATTCATTTGAATATCTTACATTAAAGTGCTTTAAGGCCGCTTTAAAGGATATCAAGTTTATGTTTCCCATGTTCATAAAACCAGCATTAACAACAGAAAGTATTTTGAAATCTTCTTTTTCACTATTAGAGGAATATAAGCTAATTGTATCTCCTTTTTTTAAGTTATATCTTCTTGAATTTTTCTCAGAAATGATAATACCATCTTCATTATTATTTAATTGATCAAGTTGTTTATTTTTATTAGTATAGACTAAATAATTGTCGTAGCTTTTAAAATTATTTGGATCTACGCATAGTAGATCTATTTTCTTAGAAAAATCGTTGTTTAAGTTTGTATTGATATATTTACGTCTTATTACATTGGTTTTCTTGTCATAATTGTTTATAATTTCGCTGCATTTTTTTAGTACATCCACATTTTGAGAATTTATATCTATAGAAACATCAAAGTTTAAATTTTTATAGACTTCTGTCAGGGTATCTTTTAAAGAATTAGTCATAGACATAACCATCATAATTGTCATAAGCGATATAGAGATAAGTCTTATATTATTTAAAAGTACCTTTGAAGTTCTTATATTATTTAATGCAAGCATAGGAAGTACATTTATATTTTTACTTAGTTTAATAAATGGGAATGTAACAAGAATGGTTATGCCTGGTATTATTAAAATTATACCTAAGAAGCACATAAAAAAAGCAGGAAGAGACATTATATAAGGGCGCAAGCTTCCTAAATTTTCTCCAGTAAAATGAGACGCTATAGATAGAAATATAAGAAAAGTTCCTACAATGAAACTCTTTTTATATGACACTTTAGTGCTTACAAAATTATTTAAGATAATTTCTTTTACCGGAAATTTTCTTATAGCAAGTATAGGAATTAATGATGAAATCACTGAAATTGTCACAGAAAAAATAAACCCGTACAGTAAATATATATAGTTTAAATTAAATTTAGCAGCAATACCTTGATTTTTTAGTGGATTACTTAAAGCTACAGTTAAATATAAAATAGCATATCCTAGAATATTTCCAATTAAACCTCCTAAAAATCCATATATAAAACTTTCTTTAAAGAAGGTAATTATTATGCTGAGTTTAGTTGCTCCTTGGCTTAAAAGAGTGCCTATAAGAGGTATTCTTTCCAGTACTATCAATTTAAATGAACTATATATTATAAGGGTACTCATAATTAAAACTATACACAGCATAAATAGAAGACAAGTTTTTATAGTATTTAATTGAGATTCAAGATTACTATCATCTAGTAATACTCTTGCGCTTAAATTTGGGTTAGTAGTATTAAATTTTTTAATCCATTTATTTATATTTGATTTATCAATAGAGGTATATAGATTTGTATATCCTACATTTTTACCATAAATAGAGCATGTGGTTTCGGTAGGAGTTACTAAAGTGAACTTTTCCTTTGAATCGCTTAAAAATAAGCTATTATTTGAAGCTATTGCTGAAATAATATATTCATTTTCCTTGCCAAGAGTGTTTAAGGTTATTTTGCTTCCTAATTTAAGATTTAGTTTATTACTTATGCTCTCAGATATAATTAGCTTATTCCCAGTAAAGGGTTCTAGATTTTTTGATTTTAGAAGTCTTATATTTTTAAATTTCTTAAAATCATTAAGGGAAGTACCAAGCATATTAAATTGCTCATTATCATTATTTTTCAAATAGCCACTTACCTCACAGGTTTTAAAGTTATTTTTTATATTTGAGCAATGAACATTAGAGAGAGTAAAAAATGGAGTTTGAGCCTTTTCATTTGAATTTATTACTATATTGAAATCTTCGTAAGACCCTTTTAAAAGATTCCTATAGTTAGTTGTTATGGAATCAGAGATGCCAAGAGAAGCAACTAAAAGAGTAGTACTTATAAGTATAGAAAATATAATGAGAAAAGCTCTTGATTTTTTTTCTAAAATAGATTTTGTAATAAATTTAGTTAATATATTCATAAAATCACCTCGAATTAAAACTTATATTTATAATGTATAATTTAATTAAAGTGATTTGAAGATGAGTTAAGTAACAAGTGATATAAAAAAATAGGTATATATATTACTTTAGTAACACATATACCTATTTTTATGGAATTAAGTTTCATCATTTATAAAAATGGCTAAAAGTTGTGTCCTTCTCTGAAGTTTTAGTTTCTTAAGTATTTTAGATATATAATTTTTTACAGTGCCTTCTGAAATAAATAGAGTTTCAGATATTTCTTTATTGCTTTTTCCTGATGTCACTAATTTAGTTATTTCCATTTCTCTTTCAGTAAGGACACTTAAAATTTCCTTATTAGTACTATTGATATTATTTGATAAATTTAATGCATTTACAAGCTTCGGTGTTACCACTGGATCAAACATCATTTTATTATTATAAGCTTCCTTGACACTTTTAAGTATATAATCTATTTCACTGTCTTTTAGAAGGTAACCGCTAATTCCACTTTTAATTCCATTAAATATATATTCATCTTCATCGAAGGTTGTAAGAATTATTATATTGATTTTGGGATATTGTTTTTTTACTAAGTTGGTTGTTTTTATTCCATCCATTTTTGGCATTCTAACATCCATAAGTATGATATCAACAATATGTTCCCTAAGCTTATTAATGACATCATAGCCATCTTCAGCTTCACAAATTACTTCTATTTCATCATCAAGACTTAATATTTTTTTTAAGCCTTCTCTAACAATCACTTGATCGTCGGCTATCATAACTCTAATCATTTAAAATCCTCCTGGTATTTCAGTTTCTATAGTGAAACCTTTTCTAGCCTTGCTTTCAAAAGCTACTTTTCCATTTAAAGCTTCAATTCTTTTTTTTATTCCATTAAGTCCAGCTGAAGGCTTTATGTTTTGGCAGCCTACTCCATTATCCTGTATAATTAATTTTATATATGAGTTTACTAAAGTTAAGGTGACATTAATTTCAGTTGGATTACCATGTTTTAAACTATTGGTTATACCTTCTTTTATTGTCTTTATAAGAGTATTCTTTATTGTGGTAGTTGATTTTTCTATATCACTAGCGCAGTCAAAATTTATTTTTACTATATCAAGTCTATTAAATTTCTTTATTATATCATAAACTTCCTTTTTTAAATCACAGCATTCATCTAGTTTTTTTAAATTATAAACTGTAGAACGTAGAGTTTGTACACTTTCCTTTATAACTTTGTCCATATTGTCTAATTCTTCGTTAATATTTGATCTGTTTTTAATACCCTTTAGATACTTGATATTCATTGAAAGTGCCATTAGAGAGTGACCTATAGAATCATGTAATTCTTGAGAAATTCTGTTCCTTTCTTCTGATAATAAAAATTCTCTCTCATTAAAAGAATATTCTATTAAATTAGAGTTTAGTATTTTAAGCTTGTCTCGTTCATCTTTAAACTTGTGGATAAAAATAAAGACAAATAGAATAGCCATATATATTATAATTGAATATGCTATTGAACTGAGTATTTCATGTAAATCATAATTTTTAAAAATTAAGTTTTTTAAAGTTACCATCATAAAAGCTGAGGAATGAATAGCTACAAGGAGCTTTTTCTTGAAGTCAGCTTTAATTTCAAATATGTCGTCTAAAATAATAAAATAATATATATTATCACAGTGACCAAATAACCAAATAAAAGCATAAACAATGGTTGATATAATTATAAAGAGAAAAGGATATTTCTGTTTTTTATTTAAAAATATAAAGCTGTATATGATTAAAATAACGTCGAGAAAGATCAATAAAACATAATTAATGAAACAGTTTTTAGAATTCATGTAAATGGTAAATATAGTATAAATTAAAAAAATGTATCTTATTTTAGATTTGAAAAAATCAAATAAAGAAAGAAAATTTTCCATAGTTAAGTTATCCCTTCTAAAGGTATTGGATTTATTATGTATAATTACCAAGTATATTTTACAATATGTTAAAAGCTTTTACAACGAATGCTTTCTGAAAAATTTTACATGATTTTTAGTGCTATTATATACATTTTAAATAAATCTATAAAATATTATCTTAGAAAAGCCGTTAGGTTAAGTTAAGATATGCATAAGAATATAGAAAGATAAGAAAATTGGAGATTTAACAATTTAATGAAATTGGTTGCATTAAAAACATATTAAATATGGAATTTGATACAATAAATATAAAAAAGGTGATTTACATTTATAGAAATTAAAGGTATAATTAAGGTAAAGTCAAGGTTACTTATAGAAAAGATGTAAAAAAATACATGAAAGTTTGACTTAAATTATACTAGGAGGTGAAAAAATTAAAAAAAATTCATACCTAAAAGAAAGACTAAAAAGTTTTATTCGACACATTCGTGAAATCGATTGCAAGAACTTTATAAAAATTATATATATATACTACCACATAGGTTTGAGAAGTTTAAAAGGGGGAAAATTAAATGTATAGTGGTAAGAAAAAAGTTTGGAAAAAGACCCTATATTATTTTGTTGCAGCAGCGTTAACATTAAATACTGTGCCTGAAATTATAAGACCTGTGAGTGCAAAAGCAGCGCCTAATATGAAAACGATATCTAAAATTAAAACAGTCAAAGAAAATGCTAGAGTATCAAATTTATCTGCAAAATTAAATGGTGATACTCTACAAATTGTAAACGGTTTAGATGAGACGGATATTAAAATATGTGAACCTCAAGTTTTAAAAGTTGATTATAAACCATCGGGTCAATCTAGTTCTGATACTTTGGTAGTTGATCCAAATAAAATTTGGAATACTGGAAATATAATATCTAGTGATTTAAATTCAGATCCAATGGTAATTACAACTCAAAAAATGACAATTAAAATAAGTAAGTCTGATTTAACAATGAGTGTATATGATTCTACTGGTAAACAAATAGTTAAGCAGCAATCTATTGCTAGTAAAAGCGTAAGTTTTACTCATAATTCAGGAGATAGATTTTATGGAATAAACGGATATAATTTCAAAGAAGATTCAAATAAAGGAATGCTTAGAAATGGTACAGAATCTGTTTATGCTGGATATCAAGGACACTGCGGTTCACCATTTGTATGGAGTAATGATGGTTATGGATTACTTGTGGATTCAGATGGAGGAAGTTTTACAATTGGAGATACATCACTTCAATATAGTGGTATTTCCAAAACAGATACAGACTATTATTTAATGCTTGGAAGTCCTAAGGAAGTTATTTCTGAGGAATCAGATGTATCAGGTAAAGCACCAATGTTTCCTAAATGGGCAACCGGTTTTACAAACACTCAATGGGGTTGGAATAATTCACTATCCGGAACAGGAAATGATGAAGATAAACTTAAAAGTGTGCTAAATACCTATCGTTCTAAGCAAATACCTATTGATAACTTCTGTCTTGATTTTGAATGGAAAAAATGGGGGCAAGATAACTATGGTGAATTTAAATGGAATACAGATAACTTTCCTGATGCCCAAAATGGTCAGTTAAAGGCTTATATGGATTCTAAAGGACTTAAGATGACAGGTATAATGAAACCAAGAATTCTTGCAGATTCAGAGCAGGCTAGATATGTAACATCAAAAGGCTGGTGGCTTCCAGGAGACAGTGCAGCTTCGGATTACTGCTCTGGTAAAATGATGGAAAACGTTAATTTTGCAATTTCAGATGTTAGAAAATGGTGGTGGAATAACATTCAAGATGCTTTTGATAAAGGTATTGTAGGTTTTTGGAATGATGAATGTGATGAAAATGTTAATTTTGGAAACTTTGGCAATATGAATATGGAAAGAGCTATATATGATGGACAAAGGGCTTATAAAAATCAAAGAGTGTGGTCACTTAATAGAAACTACTATGCTGGAGCACAAAGATATTGTTATGGAATGTGGTCTGGTGATATATCTACTGGTTTTGATAGTATGGCAAATCAACGTGAAAGAATGCTTTCAGCAGTTAATTTAGGAGAAGCTAAATGGGGAATGGATACAGGTGGCTTCAATGATGGAGATCCGACACCTGAAAATTATGCAAGATGGATGGAATTCAGTGCATTTACACCTATATTTAGAGTTCATGGACAAGATAATAGGGTGCGTTATCCATGGGCATTTGGTTCAACTGCAGAGGCCGCTGCAAAGAAAGCTATGCAGTTAAGATACACTTTAATACCATATATATATTCATATGATAGAAGTGCATCACAATCTGGATTAGGACTTGTAAGATCACTTATGATGGAATACCCTAATGATTCTAATGCAGCAAATGATAAGGAAGCTTGGATGTTTGGAGATTATATGCTTGTATCACCTGTAGTAAATCAAGGTCAAACTTCAAAAAGTATATACTTGCCAGAGGGAAATTGGATAGACTATACAACAGGAAGAGAATATACAGGTGGACAAACTATAAACTATGCTGTAGATTCAACTAATTGGAGTGATATACCTCTATTTATAAAGAGCGGAGCAATTATTCCTACACAAGATTTTGAAAACTATGTAGGTGAAAAGAAAATAACTGACGTTTATGTAGATGCTTTTCCAAGTGATAAAGCTACAACCTTTGACTACTATGATGATGATGGAACTAGTTATGATTATGAAAATGGCTCTTATTTTGATCAAAAGATGACCCTTCAAACTTCTACTGATTCAAAATCTGTACAATTTAACATAGATAAAAATACGGGAAGCTATACTCCTGATTTAAAAGACTATATAGTTAAAATGCATGTAAAGGGTAATGGAGCTGTTACTGCTAACGGACAGGCATTAACGCAATATTCAAGCTATGATGCATTAAAGAGTGCTTCAGGAGAAGGATATGCATCAGGAACTGACACCTATGGAAATGTTGTATATATAAAGGTTTCATCAGGAGATGCAAAAAATATAAATGTATCTTGTAATCCTTTACCTGTAACAATTACAGCAGCTGCAAATCCTAAAGGAGGAACTTATTATGGACCTCAAACAGTGTCACTTACAGCTTCAAAATCAGATGCAACAATATACTATACACTAGATGGTACAACACCAACTGTTAATAGTACAAAATATATAGCACCAATTACACTTAACCCAAGTTCAAGTAAGCAACAGCTTAATTTTTTAGCTGTAGATGCTTCTGGTAATCAATCTCAAATTTATACAGAAGTATATAATGTGCTTAAAGTAGGAGATGGAATAAAGGTTCACTTTAAAGATCCAAATGGTTGGTCAGCACCTAATATATATTACTATGACCCTGCAGGAAAGTTAACAGGACCAGGTTGGCCAGGAGTAAAAATGAATAGTGATGGTAATGGATGGTATTCATATACTATTCAGAACTGGACGAGTGCAAAGGTACTATTTGATGACGGAACTAATCAAATCCCAGGTGTAAATCAGCCAGGAATTGATGTTACAGGGGAAGAGTGGTATGAGAATGGTAAATTGTATCAAGCTAATCCAGATATCAGTGCAAGTGCTAGTGTTAAAGGTGGAACCTATAAGAATGCACAGACGGTAACTCTTACAGCATCAAATTCAGATGCAACAATATACTATACCTTAGATGGCACAACACCAACTGTTAATAGCGCAAAATATACAGCACCAATCACAATAAATTCAACTACTACACTTAAATTTATTGCAGTAGGATCACAAGGAAATCAATCTGATGTATATACAGAGGTATATAATATAAATACAGTTGGAAACATCATAACAGTACACTTCAAAAATCCAAGCGGTTGGGGAGCACCATATGTATACTACTATACTAGTTCTGGACAAACAGGACCAGGTTGGCCAGGAGTAAAAATGAATAGTGATGGCAATGGATGGTACTCATATACTATTAATGGGTTAAGTAGTGCAAAAGTACTATTTAATGATAAAATCAACCAAACCCCAGGAAGGAATCAACCAGGTTACGATGTTACAGGAGAAGAATGGTATGAAAATGGTACATGGTATAAAAGTAATCCTGATGTAGAATCAATAGCTAAAGCAGCTTTAAAGATTAATTCTAAAACTGTTAATTATAATGTTAATTCATTATGCGATGCTGCTACAATAAATTTACTTCCTCCTTGCCTTAGATAAAATTATAAATATAAAGTAACTTAGAATATTAAAATATCAAACATACACCCAAAATATGTTAATGTGAGAATCGGTCTTATGTAATGTAAGGCCGATTTTTTATATTGCAGTAATCACATAAGTTTCACATAAAATTTTGATATTTGTACAGTAAATTTAAGTTATAATCCTTACATAAAGTAACTAAGGCAATTATTATTTAAGAGTACAACTATAGAGGAGTGAGTATTAAATGAAGAAGGTTAAGATTACTAAAGAAGGAATAGCATTATGTATAATTGTACTAATATCTGCAGTACTAAATTTCTTTAATTTAAGCATAGAAGGGTATGGAAACGCATATTATGCATCTGCTGTAAAAAGCATGACTATGAGTTTGAAAAATTTCTTCTTTGTGTCTTTTGATCCAGCAGGATTCGTAACAATTGACAAACCACCAGTAGGTTTCTGGCTTCAAGCAATATCTGCCAAAATATTTGGATTTAGTGGAGTAAGCATATTATTACCTTCAGCAGCGGCAGGGGTAATTTCTGTAATATTAATATATAAAATTGTTAAAAGGCAATTTGGAAGTATATCAGCATTATTATCAGCATTGTTTCTCTCAATAACACCAATTTTTGTGGCAGTAAGCAGAAATAATACCATAGATAATATACTTATAATGTTTTTGTTATTAGCCTTGTGGGCACTTACAATTGCAGCTGAAAAAGGGAAAATTAAATATTTAATTATAAGTTTGGCGCTTGTTGGTGTTGGTTTTAATGTAAAAATGGTTGAGGCATATTTGGTTATCCCAGCTATATATATAACATATCTTCTTACAACAGCTGTGTCAATCAAGAAAAGATTGATACATTTAGTTTGTGGAACTCTTGTATTAGTAGTTGTTTCTTTGTCCTGGGCATTTATTGTTGATTTAGTTCCAGCTTCAAGCAGACCATATGTTGATAGTAGTACCAATAACACAGTAATGGAGCTGATACTTGGGCATAATGGTACAGAAAGGCTGTCATTTGGTTCTCAAGGTAGCAATGGTGGTCCAGGTGTGGGAAGACATATGTCAGGTACTAGCAGTAAGAATGGTAATATGCCAGGTGTCCCAAGTAGTAAGAATGGCAATAGGTCAGGAAATCCGCCAAGTGCTTCAAATACTGGTATGCATGGTGGTCCTATTAATCAAGGAGGACCAGGTGGCAATATGCAAGGTGGTTTTAATGGACAAAGCAGTAATTCTTCAAAATTTCAAACAGCAATGTTTGGTGGAACTGTTACTGCTGGATTAACAAGACTATTCTTAGGTAATACACTTGCAGATCAAGTAGTATGGTTTATACCTCTTGCTATATTTGGATTTATAGCATCTGTTTTAAAAGAAAAATTAAGGTTAAGTCTTGATAATAAGAAAAAACAAGCTATAGTAATGTGGTTTATGTGGTTTTTACCTGAGTTTATATATTTTAGCTTTAATACAGGTACATGGCACCCCTATTATTTGACAATGTTTGCGCCTCCAACAGCAGCTTTAGCGGGAATAGGAATTACTTCTTTATGGGAGATTTATAAGGAAGGTGGTTTTAAGGCATACCTATTACCGGCAGCATTACTTATAAGTGGAGCGTCTCAGATTATTATGCTTTCTTACTTCATGACTTCATTAGACATTGCAAAAGTATTAATGATCTTAGTGATTATATTAAATATTCTTCCAGCAGTAGCACTTGTTATATTTAATATAACGGGTAAGACAATAGGAGATTTAAAGAATATTAAGAGAAATGCAGTATCCTTAGCTCTAGTTGGAATAATAATAACACCACTTGTAGGGTCAGGAGCAGTACTTATAAATAAAGTTAATAATTCAATGCCAGTGGCAGGTTTAGAGCTTCTGTCAAGTAATAGCAAATCTAAAATTGGAGGAGGAATGGGCGTTATGCCTGATAAGGAAAATTCTTCTAATTTAAAACTTATTAATTTCTTAAAAGAGAATAAAACTACAAGTCAAAAGTATTTATTGGTAGTTGAAAATTCCAACTCTGCATCTGAGATAATAGTTAGCACAGGAGAGTCGGTAATGTCTCTGGGTGGATTCCTTGGAAGTGATAAAATCCTTACACTAGCTCAATTTAAGGGAATGGTTAAAAAGGGAGAAATAAGATATGTAATGACCGGTGGAATGGGAGGAAACTCCAGTAGTGAAATAATGAATTGGGTTAAGAGTGTAGGTAAGAAAGTTTCTACAAGAGAATATAGTAATCAAAGTACTAAATCTAGTACAGCTAATAAAACTTTAGATAACAATACGAGTAAGTCAGATTCTAAAAATAGGAGTTTTGGTATGGGAATGAATCAAGAACAATTATATGATTTAAAAGCTTATACAGATAGTTCTAAAGATAAGTAAAATTTTATTAAGAGGTGGTAATATATGAGCATAAGAAAAGCTGTGATTCCAGCAGCAGGTTTAGGAACAAGGTTCCTTCCAGCTACAAAAGCTCAGCCAAAGGAAATGTTACCTATAGTTGATAAACCTACAATACAGTATATAGTTGAAGAGGCAGCTTTATCAGGAATTGAAGAAATACTTATAATAATTGGAAGAAATAAAAAATCAATAGAAGATCATTTTGACAAATCGGCAGAGCTTGAAGAAGAACTAAAAAATAACCATAAGGAAGAACTTCTTCGGATGGTTAGGCAGGTAAGTAATATGGTTAACATATACTATGTGCGCCAAAAGGAGCCTATGGGATTAGGACATGCTATTAGTTTGGCAAAAAGTTTTGCAGGAAATGAAGCTTTTGCAGTTATGCTTGGGGACGATATAGTGGACAGTAAAGTCCCCTGTTTAAAGCAGCTTATGGACTGCTATGATAGATATAATACGTCTATATTAGGAGTTCAGGAAGTAAGAAAGAAGGATGTTTGTAAATATGGAATTGTGGATGGAATAAACATAGAAAATAAAATATGCAAGGTCAAAAATTTAGTTGAAAAGCCTAGTATAGAAATGGCACCTTCTAATATAGCTATTCTTGGAAGGTATATTATAACGCCAACTATATTTCCTATACTGGAAAATACAAAACCTGGAAAAGGTGGAGAAGTTCAGCTTACAGATGCATTAGAAGAATTGCTAAAGAGAGAAGCAATATATTCATATTGTTTTGATGGCAAAAGATATGATATTGGAGATAAACTTGGATTTATAGAGGCAAATATAGATTTTGCACTTAAAAATGATAAACTAAACAGTGAACTTAAGGAATATCTACTCAACATAAACAAATAGTATTTTAATAACCCCGTATATTATCATATATAAATATACGGGGACTATTTATATCATTTTTATTTTATATTCTTTAAGCCAAAAATTTACCTGAAGAAGATAGGCTATTAATTGAGGTCCCTTCATGAGTTGACCAAACCAAGGTGTTTTGTAAGAAGAGCCGCCAGTTTCAATGAGCTCATTTACAGTTTTTAAATCTATTATATCTAAAATAGGAGATGTCTTATCCTCTACCACTTTTTTTAACCATTTTTGAACCAAAGCTGTGTATCTAGGATCAAAAGTCTTTGGATAAGGACTCTTCTTTCTTTCTATAACGTCTTGAGGTAGAACGCCCTCAAAAGCTTTTCTTAGAATTCCCTTTTCTCTTCCGTTTAAAAATTTAATTTCTGGAGGTATATTAAAAGCGTATTCAACTAGCCTATAATCAGCAAAAGGAACTCTAACTTCAAGACTATTTGCCATGCTCATCCTATCTTTTCTAGTAAGAAGGGTTATCATAAACCACTTTATATTTAAATAGAAGAGTTCACGCATTCTTTTGGCATAAGGACTATCCTCATCAGAAACAGGAACATTATTTAAGTTTTCTTTATATCTTGCATCTACATATTCTTGAAGATTTATAGACTTTAAATCATCGGATAAAAGGCTTATTCTCTCATTTACAAATCTAGACCATGGAAAAGTGTTAGCATATATCATTTCTTTTCTCATGAACCAAGGATAACCTCCAAATATTTCATCTGCACATTCACCTGATAGCGCAAAGCTGGTGATAACAATCAAACTTACACGTAGTTACATAAGGATAGATATATTTATCTCAAAATTTCAAAAATACATAGTGCCAAGATAATACCGTGTAAATAAACAGGTATATTTCTGTAACAAAACATACTTTAGATTAATATAATATAATAAGCAATTATCTGGAGTTTTAGATGAGATTAAAAAAAGTAAAATATAGAAATAAAGAGGCCCTTATAATTTATTTAACTCAAGCTGAAGTTGAGGATAATATTATAAAGGAAAAAATAATAGAATATAAGGAAGGCTATTCAAGTGTTGCAGTGTTTGTAAGTGGACGCAAGAATATAGAAAAAGTTATAAAGGATATGGTTCAAGAAAGTCTGTGAGGCAAATCTCAAGTTTGTGTTTTAAGGTAGGGTAATATTATGAATGTAGTAGGTTATGTAAGGTTAAGTAGGGATGAAGATAAGGAAAACTATAGTTCAATAATTACTCAAAAAAACATTATTGAAGAGTACTCAAAAAATAAAAATTGGACGGTTAATAGGATATATGTGGATGATAATTGTTCAGGATATACTTTTGAAAGACCTGAATTTTTGAAAATGATGTATGAAATAAAGGAAAGAAAAATTGATGTAATTGTAGCTAAAGATTTATCACGTATTGGAAGAAACAATGGCAAGGTTCTAGTATTTATAGATAAACTAAAAGAAAAAGGCATTAGGCTCATATTAGTAGAAGAAGCAACAGGAGGATTAGATTTACTAGAGGACAATTACGATATACTTGGGATAAAAACTTGGTACAATGAGATGTATGTTAAGGATATTTCTAGAAAAATAAGAGCAAGTATGCATTTAAAACAAAAGAAGGGTAAGTTAATAATTGGGAATATATATGGTTATAAGAAGATTAAAGTCGAAGATGAAGTTACCCTTATAGTAGATGAAGAAATAAGACCTATAATACAGCTTATTTTTAAATATTACATAAAGGGATTTGGGTATAAAAAAATATGTGATTTGTTAAATGGAAATGGATATTCAACTCCAAGTGAATGTATGCAAAAAAAGCATGCAAACAATGGGAGAGTATTTAAAAATAATGTGGCTCATAGATGGCAAGCGTATATGATAAATAGGATAATTAAAAACGATATTTATATAGGAATACTTAGGACAAAGAAAAGGCAAGTTAAAATGATTAAAGGAAAGGAGGAGAAGGTACCTAAGGAAGAACAATATGTTTTTGAAAATCATCATGAAGCAATAATAACAAAAGAGGAATTCGCATTAGCTCAGGAAATAAATCTAAGAAGGAATAGAATAAAGTTTAGCGGGAAAGCAAAATACAACTATATATTTAGGGGATTTATGCAGTGCGGAGAATGTGGATATGCTGTTGTTGGATGTAATTTAAAAGCATATCCTAAAATTGAAAGAGGTTATAATTGCAGAATGTATAGGAGATATGGAAATAAAATATGCAGCAATCATTCTGTAAGTGAACATGAAGTTTTATTCTTTTTTAAAGAGTTTTTAAGAGATATTAGAAGAAAATACAAGGAGTATATCCTGAAGATTAATATTGATAAAAAGGAAGACTTTATGAGGAGTAGTTTATCAAAAATGCAAAAGCAGCTTTATATTGAGAAAGAAGAACTTAGATTTATTTTATGTAAAAAAATAAAGGATATATCAAGGGAGGATAATAAACAATATAAAAAAATAATAGAAGAAGCTTATGTCAGGATGGAAAAAGAAAAAAAGAAAAATATTCTAAAATTAACACAGGAAATTGAAAAATTCAATGTAGAAAATAATTTGAAGTGTGATAATAGTTTAAAGAACGCTCTACAGGTTTTTGATAATATAATTGAGTCTGAAAATCTAAAACGTGAGGACGTTGAAAGAGTACTTGATAAAATTATAGTATATAAAAATAAGCACTTGGAATTTAGACTTAAGGTAAACATTGACAGCATTATAAAGTGATTTCACTTAGGTGTTTCTTAATAGTTTACAATATTTCTGCATTGCAAGAACAGTTATAATAATTTATAATTTTATTTTAGTATTATATAGAGTGAAATAAGTAGAAATTTCACAAATAGCAATAGATTAAACAATACGTAAGGTGTAACTTCTATTGCAAAATTATTTGTATTGAGGAGTTTTATATGAGGAAGTTAAGTAAGAAGGTTTTTTTGATTTTTGCTGTAACAACAATTTTTATTCTTGGAAATTCAGCTTGGGATAGGACCATAGCATCTGAAGAGGATAATTCTATGATTGATGGAAAACCTAAAGAGTATTATATAAGTGAAAAAAACTATAAAAGAGAAATAAAGCAAGTTGAAAATTATCTTAGTGCTAGGCGAGAATCAGGGCATTTTATTGGAAAGGAAAATATAGATATTTACTACGAAAAATATGTTATACCAAATTCAAAGAATTCAATTGTAATATCCCATGGGTTTAGGGAGAGTATGGTAAAGTATAATGAAACAATATATTATTTTTTGAAAAATGGATATTCCGTATATGGATTGGAACATAGAGGCCATGCAAGATCAGGTAGATTAGGAAAAGATTCAACACAAACAAGTGTAGATAATTTTGATTATTATGTAGATGATTTTAAAAAATATGTTGATACTATAGTAGAACCGGATAATAGAGGGAAAAATTTATTCTTATATGCACATTCTATGGGAGGAGCAATTGGAGGCTTATTTCTAGAAAGGTATCCTAAATATTTCAAAGCCGCAGTTTTAAGTTCTCCAATGTTTGAGGTAGATACGGGAAGATACCCTGAATTTTTGTCAAGAGCTGTTGCAAGTGTATTTAACTTTGTGAATTTAGGAGATACATATGCTCCTGGTCACCATGAGTATTCTTGTGAATCGGATTTTGAAAATTCCTGCACAACAAGTAATATTAGATATGATTATTATTTAGATAAAACTAACAAGAGTAGAAAAATTGAAAATGGTGGAGCTTCGTTTAAGTGGGTAAAGGAATCTTTAAAGGCAACAGATGAGGTTACAGACGGAAAAAATGCATCAAAAGTAACTATTCCAGTGTTGTTATTTCAAGCCGAAAATGATGATATAGTAAGGCCAGGAGGACAAGATAAGTTTGCAAAAGAAGCTAAGAAGTGTAAACTAATAGTGATTAAGAATTCAAAGCATGAAATATATAGAGAAAAGGATAGTATAATGGTTCCATATTTCAATAAGGTATTTACTTTTCTTAATAACAATAAGTAGGAGAGGATTTTTATGATTATTTCTGAAAGTGAAAAAGAAAATTACTATACAAAAATTTTTAGTAGTAATGCAGTTATTTTTTCAGATGTTACAAAAGAAAAAGGAGGAAATGGGGAAAGTTTTGGTCCCCACGATTTACTATGTGCTTCTCTTGCTTCATGTCTTAATATAACTATAAGAATGATATTGGAACATAAGAACATAAAGTATGATAATGTTATCGTTAAGGTTGATTTAGATAAAAGTGATGATACTAAAGTTAAATTCTTATATAATGTAGATATCTTAGGTGATATTTCTTATGAAATTAAACACAGAGTTATTGATATTGCAAAAAAGTGTCCCGTAAGAAGGACTTTGTCAAAGGAAATAGAATTTGAAATTAAAGAAAATCTATAATTAGGTTTTATATTAATTAAATATTTTACTAATGAAGAGTAGAGGAGATATATTAGATGAATAAAAAGATGATTTTTTTTGATATTGATGGAACTATAGTGGATGAAAAAACACATGTAATTCCAGAAGGAACAATAGCTGCCATAAAAAAGGCTAGAAGCAATGGTCACCTTGTATTTATAAATACAGGAAGAACTTTTTTTAATGTTCCGGATAGTATTAGGCAAATTGGTTTTGATGGTTATGTTTGCGGGTGCGGAACTTATATACATATTAATGGACAAACTCTTTTGGAAAAGTCTATTTCTCATAAAAGATGCGTAGAAATAGT
Source organism: Clostridium acetobutylicum ATCC 824 (assembly GCF_000008765.1). Classification (NCBI taxonomy): domain Bacteria; kingdom Bacillati; phylum Bacillota; class Clostridia; order Eubacteriales; family Clostridiaceae; genus Clostridium; species Clostridium acetobutylicum. The sequence goes on along the minus strand of NC_003030.1, from coordinate 2,339,784 downwards.
TGAAAAGCTTCGTGAGTGTAAGCTTGATGCACTTTTAGAAGGGCAAAAGGATTTTTTCTTTGATCAAAGAGAACCTGTTTCAGAAAAAACTCTTGAGCTAAAAAGTAAATTTGGAAAACGTGGTTATGATGTTAGTAAGTCTTGGGATGATTCTGATATTGTATTTGATAAGTTCGTTATATGGACAAGAAAAGAAAGCAATTTGGAAGCTTTTAAATCTCATATTTCTAATGATTTTGATTACATTGATAGAGAAGATGAAGAAGGAGAGTTTGGAGAAATAGTTCTTAAAGGATATTCAAAAGCAACAGGAATTAAGTTTTTACAGGACTATTTTAATATACCTATTGAAGATTGTTATGCTCTAGGAGATAGCTTGAATGATCTTCCAATGCTTCAGTATGTCCCTAATAGTATAGCTATGGGAAATAGTAGTAAAGGTTTATTTGATTTGGTAGCCTTTGTTACTAAAGATATAATGGAAGACGGAATTGAGTATGCTCTAAAGCATTATAATATTATTTAGAAAAACTATTTTTATTAGGGGAGTTATAACGTTCTTATAACTCCCCTATATTTATAAATTGTTTAACTAGATTAGTTATCATCTGTATTGCACGTTCACCTGATAGTGAAACTACATTTTTTTCAGCAACACCTTTACAGAATAAAAAGAGAGAAGAGTCTATGTCGGCCATACCGGGAATGTCATTTGCCTTTACAGCATCATATAATGCAGATGCTAAATCTAAATTATTATTTATTATTTTGTGATGATTACTGCCTATAAATTTACGCATTTTTTCAGCCCAGACACTATCAGGAGTTATTACAAAGTTATCGTTTTTAAAGTATAGGTTATTATCTTTATAATCAATAGAATAAGTATTTAAAGTTTTTCCATGTTTTTTGAATTCACTTGCAGCTACAGCTGAAATTATGCTGGAGTCAAGTCCTCCTGAAAGAAAAGTACATACGGGTACGTCTGCATATAGTTGACGTTTTATTGCATCTGTAAGAAGAAACTTTATATGCTCTGCTGTTTCACTTGCATTTTCAGTATGAGGCTTACAGCTTAAGCGCCAATATTCATGAAGCTTGAATTTGTGCTCCGTAAACTCTATAAAGTTTGCAGGTGGAATTTCATGAATATCTTTTAAAACTCCACTGCCGAGATTTCTAGCAGGACCTAGTGCAAAAATTTCTGTTAAACCCTCTTTTGTTAAAATTGGTTCAACAAGAGGATTTGCAAGAAGAGTTTTTATTTCAGATCCAAATATTAAGTTGTTATTTTTTATTGTATAAAATAAAGGTTTTACTCCTAATGGATCCCTTGCAAGAAAAATTTTTTTATCAGTTTCAGAGTATATCGCAAAAGCAAAAATTCCATTTATATGATTTACGCAATCTTCTTTCCAATGAATGTAGGAAGTTAAAAGAACTTCTGTATCAGAGTATGATGAAAATTCATAACCTGCTTCTAAAAGCTCCTTTCGTATGTCCTCAGTATTATATAACTCGCCATTATAAACTATAATATACTTTTTTCCATTGTGTATTTTTATCATTGGTTGACTACCACCTTTAGGGTCTACAACGATAAGACGTCTGTGGCCCAAAAGAGCATTTTTTGATATATAGTAGCCTTTTTCATTTGGCCCCCTCTTTATAAGAGTATTAGTCATATCTTCTATAATACTTTTTTTGTCAATCAAGTTTTTTTTGAAATTAACAAATCCAGCTATTCCACACATAATATCACCATTCTTCTTTATACTTTTAAAAAACTCTATAAAATTATAGTATGCTTATTTAAATTTAATTGCTACATATTAGAAGTGTATATATAATTCTACAGTGTGTAATCGATGTGTTTTTGGGTTGTTTGGAACAATATGAAAATATAAAGTTATAGACTATAAGAGAAAACTGATTAAGGTTCTTTTTTTATTCAATGGAAATTTTACGCAACATATTGAATTATTGCGAATATAATGTTAATATATTCATATGAACATATATTCATATGAATTTTAAGAGGAGATGATTTCCATGTCTCAAAATCAAAATAATAGTGATCTGTGTGAAGCAAATGTAATACATGTAGATACAGTAGAAAAAGTTAGAAAACAAATGCCTGAGGATGAAGAATTGTACGAGCTTTCTGATTTATTTAAGGTGTTTGGAGATAGTACAAGAATAAAAATAATTTGTGCTCTTTTTAAGGAAGAAATGTGTGTATGTGATATAGCTTATTTACTTCAGATGAAGCAGTCTGCAATATCTCATCAGCTAAAAATATTAAGACAGTCAAAATTGGTTAAGTACAGGAGAGAGGGAAAGGTTGTTTATTATTCTCTTGATGATGAGCATATAAAGGAAATATTTAATATGGGACTTATGCACATAAATGAAAAGTGAGTAGGAGTTGATTTTATGGAAAGTAGTGGTATAAAAAAACAATATTATGTAGAAGGAATAGACTGCGCAAACTGTGCTGCTAAGATTGAGGAGAGAGTTAGAGGATTAAATGAAATTGAGGAAGCGAACTTAGATTTCGTTTTTAAAAAGCTTACCTTTCAAATTAAAGATGGAAGTGAAGAAAAAAAGGTCTTTAATAAAGTTAGGGAGATAGTAAAGGCTGTAGAGCCAGATGTGGATTTAAAGGAAGTAGAAAGCGAACAAGAGGATGAAGGTTTAAAGAAAAAGGACATAATAAGGCTATCTATGGGAATTGTTATTTTTGCTTTAGCATATATCCTAAAAGAACAGAAATTTGGTATTGTTTTATTTTTAATTAGTTATGTTTTAATTGGTGGAGAAGTTATTTTAAAATCCATAAGGAATATAAGAAGAGGAGAAATATTTGATGAAAATTTTCTTATGACAGTAGCTACGGTTGGTGCCTTTGCTATAAAAGAGTTTCCGGAAGCAGTTTCTGTAATGTTATTTTATGAAATAGGAGAATTTTTTCAAGATAAAGCTGTTGAAAGATCAAGGAAATCAATAAAGAGTCTTCTTAATATAAAAGCAGAGTTTGCAAATGTTAAAAATGGATCAGAGCTTAAAAAGGTTAATCCTGAAGAAGTTAGAATAGATGATTTTATTGTGGTAAAGCCTGGAGAAAAAGTACCACTAGATGGTGTTATTACAGAGGGTGTATCCTTTTTTGACACATCAGCTATAACAGGAGAACCAGTTCCTAAATCTATAAAGCCAGGCGAAGAAGTATTTTCTGGTTATATTAATAAGGAAGGATTAATTACTGTAAAGGTTAAAAGAACCTTTGAAAATTCTGCGGTATCAAAAATTTTAAATTTAGTTGAAAATGCTTCGAGTAGGAAAGCTGATACAGAAAAGTTTATAACTAAGTTTGCTAAGTATTATACTCCGATAGTTGTTTTTTCAGCACTTTTTATAGCTGTATTACCACCGCTTTTTATTAAGAATGCATCTTTTTCTAGCTGGATCTACAAGGCACTTGTATTTCTTGTAGTTTCGTGTCCGTGTGCACTTGTAATATCAATTCCATTAAGTTTTTTTGGAGGAATAGGAGCTGCATCCAAAAAGGGAATTTTGGTTAAGGGTGGAAACTATTTAGAAATATTGAATGATGTTAGTACTATGGTTTTTGATAAAACAGGAACTTTAACTAAAGGAACCTTTAGCGTAGATAAGATACAAGCTTACAATGGATTTGATGAAAAGGATGTTTTAAAGCTGGCGGCAAGTGTTGAGGCTTTTTCTAATCATCCTATAGCCGTTTCAATAGTAGAGGCTTATGGTCAGAAAAATGATGAAGCTGAAATTAAAGAATATAAGGAAATTGCAGGACATGGTATACAGGCTTACGTTAATGGAAAATTAGTATTTGTTGGTAATGAAAAGTTAATGCTGAAGGAAAATATAGATGTTAAAGAAGAAGCTTTTAGAAATGATATTGGAACAGTAATTTATGTTTCATGTGAAGGAAGTTTTGTAGGAAGTATTCTAATATCAGATAAATTAAAAGAAGATACAATAAAAGCTATTGAGGCATTAAAAAGAATAAATATAAAGCCTATAATGTTTACTGGTGATAATAAAAAAGCAGCGCTTAAGGTTTCGCAGAAAATAGGGATAGATGATGTTAAGTACGAGCTCTTACCTCAAGATAAAGTATATAATATGGAAAAGATATTTGAGGGTAACATGTCAGGAAGGGTTGCATTTGTTGGGGATGGAATAAATGATGCACCGGTGCTTGCTAGAGCTGACGTTGGAATTTCCATGGGGAGTTTTGGATCAGATGCTGCAGTAGAGGCCTCTGATGTGGTTATAATGACAGATGAACCATATAAAATATATGAAGCCGTGTTAATAGCAAAAAGTACTAGAAGTATAGTATGGCAGAATATAGTATTGGCTTTAGGTGTAAAAGCTATTGTATTGCTGCTAACAATACTTGGTATTTCAAATATGTGGGAAGCTGTTTTTGCAGATGTTGGTGTTGCACTGCTAGCAGTATTAAATTCACTTAGAATTCTTAAAAAATAATATAAAGGCAGGAAATTAACTTTCACAATATGTTAATTTCCTGCCTTTATATATAGTAAGTAAAGGGAAAACTTAAGCCCAATCACATTCATATACTTTAGTGTTTTCAGTGACAATTAAAATTCTATTACCCGAATTCTCCCAAACTGCAGAATTTTTATCTTCTCCTTCTTTTAATAGTAAAAATTTGAATTCAACTTCTGTGTTTATCGGAAGTTTAATTTGAGTTTTCCAGGTTGGATATATTGATTCGTCTGTACTAAGTTTAATTGCATTATCTATAGTCCAATTGCCTAATTCTTTTATATTTCCAGAAATAAATATATTTTCACCTATAGAAGTTGAAGTTTTGTTTAAAATAAATGTAACGTCAACAAAATCTACTGATTTAACAACTTTAGTCTTTTTAGGCTTTTTATCATTAGATATGGTTTGATTTTTAGCAGTAGCTCTAGATTTTGCAACCCTTTTAGTAGGCGCACTTGATTTTTTTTTAGAAGCTTCAGTAATAGAAGCAGAAGTTTTTACAGTTTTAGATGAGCTTTTTGTGTTAGTCTGAGTTTTTTTGGATGTTGTTTTTGCCATAATGTAAAATCCTCCCTAATTAAAAAATTATAATTAAAGTACTGACATGTACAAATTTCTGTAAATTTCTGCTGATTTACTCCAACTGTTATCATCATTCATTGCAGTTTGTACAAGCTTATTCCAATTGTATTTTTCGTTGTAATAGAAATATTCTGCATTTCTTATAACATGCAGCATATCATGTGCATTATAATTGGTAAAAGAGAAACCATTTCCTTCACCTGTTATTGGATTAAAAGGTCTTACAGTGTCTTTAAGACCTCCTGTCTCACGTACTATAGGGAGACTACCGTATCTAAGAGCTATTAATTGTCCTATACCACAAGGTTCGAATTTTGAAGGCATTAAGAACATATCGGATGCACCATATATTTTTTGAGCTAAGCTGTTATTGAATTGAATATTTGCAGATAGTTTATTTGGGTACTTCCATGCGAAATATTTAAACATATTTTCATATTTAGCATCACCAGTACCAAGTACTACAAGTTGTATTCCATCTTGAAGTAAGTCTTCTAAAACGCAGGAAATTAAATCTAAACCTTTTTGACTTACAAGTCTAGAGACTATACCTATCATTGGTATATTTTCTGACACAGGTAAATTCAGCATTTTTTGAAGCTCTATTTTATTTTTTGTTTTATTATACAAGGTTGAAGAATCAAAATTAAAAAACAAGTCTTTGTCTGTTTCAGGATTTAATATATCGTAATCAATTCCATTTACAATACCCCATAAGTCATAAGAACGACTTCTAAGTAAGCCATCAAGATGTTCTCCATAATAAGGGTCTTTAATTTCTTCAGCATAAGTTCTGCTTACAGTTGAAAGTTTATCTGAAAATAAAATACCGCCTTTCATAAAGGAAATACCATCGTAAAACTTTAATGCATTTTCGTTATAATAGCCTTCATTTAAACACAAAAGCTCTCCAAGTACTGATTTTCCAAAAACACCTTGATATTTTAGATTGTGTATTGTAAATATAGTTTTTATATGATTATAGTTTCTGTAATTTCGATAATGATCTTTAAGAAGAACAGGTATTATCGCTGTTTGCCAATCGTTGCATTGAATAATATCTGGATTAAAGTCCTGCATATAAGTTATGGCTTGAAGTACTCCTCTTGAAAAATAGGCGAAGCGTTCTCCATCATCATAGTATCCATAAAGTCCAGATCTTTTGAAATAGTAGTCGTTATCTATGAAGTAAAAAGGAACTCCATCGTATTCATAGTATTCAAGGCCTCCATACTGACTCCTCCAGCCAACTGGAACACCAAAACTTGCAATATGGTGAGTATTATATCTAAAGTATTCAGGTATATCTGAATATTTTGGAATTATTACTCTTGCATCAATTCCTATTTTTCTTAAAGCTTTAGGAAGGGCATAGGATACATCACCAAGCCCACCTGTTTTTATAAAAGGATAACTTTCAGAAGAAGCAAATAAAATTTTCAAATTGGTTTCCCCCTTTATTATTTATAGAAAAAAGTAAATAAGCTTCTATTATTTTTGAAATCAGAAAATTAAACTTCAGAGTAAATGGATTTTTTTTCTATAACAAGAGGGAATTCTTTTCCTCCTTTTAGAACTGTGTTTTCATCGATTATTACATTTTTATCTACTATAACGTTAGTTAAATCCACATTTTCTTTTATTGTGCAATTTTGCATTATAACGCAATTTTTAATTCTAGCTCCCTTAGAAATAGTAACTCTTCTTCCGATTATACTATTTTCAATTTGTCCGTGTATTAAAGAACCGTTTGCTATAAGGGAGTTACATACCTCAGAGTCATTAAAGTATTTTGTTGGAGCCTCATCTTTTACTTTAGTGTATATAAGACCATTTTTAAAGAAAACCTCTCTGTTAATGTCAAGGTTTAGCATATCCATATTGACTTTATAGTAAGATTTTACTGAATCTATATACTCTGCATAGCCATTAAATTCATAAGCATTTACGGTGAAATTATTCATATGCTTACGGATACATTGTTTTAAGCTAAGTGAAAATCCGGTTCTTATACAATTATTTAATATGTTTATCAATAACTTTTTATTCATGATAAACATGCCAAGAGATATATTCTGTACATCATCTAAACCGGTATTTTTGCCAATACTTATAACATTATTGTTTTTATCCATATTTAATACACTGCAGTTTAAAAATTTTCGTTTACCATTATTGGTTCTTTTGTATATAAGGGTTATGTCTTTACCAGACTTTTCATGAAATTCTGCAGCTCTTTGAAAATCTATGTTGCATATAACTGCAGATGAGGAGAGGATTACTTTCTCCTGTGTGCTTCTATATAAATACTCCATATTACTTTTTAACATTTCTATATCGCTTAGAGTAGAAGTTATACCACTAAAATTAAATATAAATAAGCCATTTAATTTTCGATCTAAATCCCAAGGTTTACCTGATCCAAGATGGTCGAGTAGAGATCTTGATTTACACTGAGTTAATATACCAATATTTTTAACTCCTGAATTTACAAGATTGGAAAGTATAAAATCTATAATTCTGTATCTTCCTGCAATTGGGATGGAGGCTAGAGGCCTTGCTTTTGTAAGACTTTTTATATCATTATCATTTTCATTTAAGCTTAGAATTGACATATAGTTATTTAGCATTTTAATTCCCTCCAAATGTATTTATTGTATAATGCTTTCCTTTACTTTACTTCCTGCACCTACCACAGAGATATTGTCATTAGTACCTACAATTACGTTATCATCTACTCTTGCATTACTACCTATTATAGATTTTTTAATAATTACATTATTACCTACGATTACATTTGGCATGATTACGGAATTTGTTATAATTGTATCCCTTCCAATATAAACACCAGGAAATAACACAGAATTGTATACTTTCCCTAATACTATACATCCTTCAACCACCAAAGATCTTTTCACATCGGAATTGCAGGCTATGTATTGAGGAGGCATAGTAGGGTTTACAGAATAAATTTTCCATTTAGGATCATATATATTTAAACTATTGTTATCATCTAATAAATCCATATTGGCTTCCCATAAGCTTTGAATTGTACCAACATCTTTCCAATAGCCATTAAATCTATAGGCATAGAGTTTTCTTTTTTTATTAAGCATATTAGGAATTATATTTTTGCCGAAATCATTGTTTGAGGATTCATCTCTTGCATCTTCTTCTAAAAATCTTTTAAGGAATCTCCAGTTGAAAATATATATGCCCATAGAAGCTAGATTGTTTTTTGGTTTTTTTGGCTTTTCTTCAAATTCATTTATTCTATCGTCTTCGTCAGTGTTCATAATGCCGAATCTGCTGGCTTCATTTAAAGGAACTTCGAATACAGCAATTGTTGCATCAGCATTTTTTTTCTTATGGAAATCAAGCATTTCTAAATAGTTCATCTTATATATGTGATCTCCCGATAATATGACCACGTATTCAGGATCATAATTCTCTATAAAATGTCTGTTTTGATAAATAGCATTGGCAGTTCCTTTGTACCAATTTCCCCCAGTCTCCTTCATGTATGGAGGAAGAACGCTCACTCCACCGCTGGTTCTATCTAAATCCCATGGACTTCCGATACCTATATGAGAATTTAGTGCTAATGGCTTGTATTGAGTTAAAACTCCTACAGTATCTATTCCGGAGTTAGAACAATTACTTAGTGTAAAATCAATAATTCTATATTTACCACCAAATGGTACTGCAGGTTTTGCTGTTCTTCTAGTAAGTATACCGAGTCTGCTTCCTTGACCACCTGCAAGAATCATAGCTATAATTTCTTTCTTTGACAAAATAAACCCTCCCCGAATCAAGTATAATAAAAAGATAAATTCCAATTATTTTAATTAATTCAATAAAATAACAAAGCGACAATTCTATTTTACAATAATTCCATTCAAAAAAGAATGATTTATACATAAATAATAATATTAAATTTTGGAAATTATTATTATAAAAAATCTTAAAAATCTTAAAAATTTAAAAAGAAAATTCTACTTGACAAGTAAAATTTTTAGTCGTAATATTAAAACATAGTAATTCAATAAAAAAACTATAAATAGGTGAAATGCATATGAAAATATCAACTAAAGGACGTTATGGATTAAAGGCTATGATTGATTTGGCTGTAAATTCAGTGAATGATATTGTTACATTAAAAAGTATATCTCAGAGAGAGAAAATATCAGAAGGATATCTTGAACAAATTTTTTCTGCCCTTAGAAAGAAAGGTTTAGTTAAGGGAAGGAAAGGTTCTCAAGGTGGATATGTACTTGGAAAAAGTATGAAAGAAATAACAGTAGCGGACATATTAAATGCCTTAGAAGGCGATCTTTCAGTAGTTGAAAGAGATGAAAACGAGATATTAAAGGAAGATAAGCTTGATAATTTTATAAGGGGTAATGTCTGGACTAAGATTAATATGGCTATCGAAGAAGTTGTTGTTTCTATTACATTAGAGGATTTAGTTATGGATTATAATAATGTGCTAAATTCAAGTTACATGTATTATATTTAGCGTTGATAAAGTTATCTATATGAAGGTATAGGTGACTTTTAGAATACATATTCCTAGTAAACAAATGTGTTTAATAAAAATATGAGGTGATTTATTATGGGTAAAATCTATAAGAACTTAATTGAAACTATTGGAAGAACTCCATTAGTAGAACTTTCAAATTACAAAGAAAAAAATAAAATTGAGGGAAATATTCTAGGAAAGGTAGAGTACTTTAATCCATCAGGAAGCATAAAAGATAGAATTGCATATTCAATGATAAAAAATGCAGAAGAACAGGGGTTAATAAATAAGGATACAGTTATAATAGAACCAACAAGCGGAAATACTGGAGTTGGTCTTGCATTTATAGCAGCAGCAAAGGGATATAAGCTTATATTAACAATGCCTGAAACTATGAGTGTTGAAAGAAGAAAGCTTTTGACAGCATATGGAGCTGAAATAGTTCTTACTTCAGGAGTTGAAGGAATGACGGGAGCTATTAAAAAGGCAAATGAGCTTGCAAGTGAAAATCCTAATTCTTTTATACCACAGCAGTTCAAAAATCCATCAAATCCAGCTATACATGAAGTTACAACTGGAATAGAAATATGGGAGGATACTGATGGAAAAGTTGATGCAGTAGTTGCAGGAGTAGGAACAGGTGGTACTATAACAGGTATTGCTAAAACTCTTAGAGAAAAAAATAAAGATATAAAAATTATAGCAGTAGAACCAGCAACTTCACCAGTACTTTCTGGAGGAAAAGCAGGTCCTCACAAGATTCAGGGAATAGGAGCCGGATTTGTTCCTGATGTATATGAAGCAGAATTAATAGATGAGATAATTCAAGTTAAAAATGAAGATGCATTTGCTTCTGCCAAAGAGCTTGCTAGAGAAGAGGGAATACTTGCAGGAATATCATCAGGTGCAGCACTATTTGCGGCTAAAGAGGTTGCATCAAGACCAGAATTCAAGGGTAAGAATGTTGTTGTGATTCTTCCTGATAGCGGTCAAAGATATTTATCAATGTCTGTATTTGATTAATTCGTTATAGTATAATATAATAAAATAAAAATATGAGGGCTGTTTCAAATTTTATTTTGAAACAGCTCTATATGTTTATAGAGTAAAGGATGATAAATATAATGAAAAAGACAATTTATATGGATTATTCTGCTACAACACCAGTACTTAAAGAAGTAGTAGAGGAAATGATGCCGTATTTTACAGAATTTTATGGCAATCCAGCTTCTATATATTCACTATCAAATGAAAGTAAGATGGCAATTGATGAAGCTAAGATAACTGTTTCTAAAATTATTAATTGCAAGCCCTATGAAATTTTTTTTACAAGCGGGGGAAGTGAAGGTGATAGCTGGGCTATAATAGGATCAGCTTTTGCAAATAGGGATAAAGGAAAACATATAATAACCACAGCAATAGAACACCATGCGGTACTTAACTCTTGTAAGTTTTTAGAAGGAGAAGGCTTTGAGGTGACATATCTTAATGTTGACTCAAATGGACTTGTTTCTATAGAAGAATTAAAGAAAAATATAAGAAAAGATACTATTTTGGTATCTATAATGATGGCAAATAATGAGATTGGAACTATTGAGCCTGTGAAGGAAATAGGAGATTACCTAAAGGGAAAAAATATAATTTTTCATACAGATGCAGTTCAAGCAGCAGGTCATGTTAAAATAGATGTAGATCAAATAAATGCTGATCTTTTGAGTTTAGCAGCACATAAGTTCTATGGTCCTAAGGGAATTGGAATACTTTATATAAGAAAAGGAACAAAGGTAAGTAATATTATATACGGCGGGGGACAACAAAGAGGAAGACGTGGAGGAACTGAAAATGTTCCAGCAATAGTCGGAGCAGCTAAGGCACTAAAAATTGTTTCGGATGACATTGAGAAGGAAAATACAAGGCAGGAAAATTTAAGGAACTTATTTGTTGAAAAGGCTTTAGAATTGCCTTACGTAAAGTTAAATGGAATTTTAAATGAAAAAAGACTTTCAAATAATATAAATTTATGTTTTAATGGAAAAGACGGTGAAGGAATTTTATTTAATTTAGATATGAATGGTATATGTGCGTCAGCAGGTAGTGCTTGCCAAGCTGGTGCAATGGAAGCTTCACATGTTCTTACAGCAATTGGTCTCTCTAAGGAAGAGGCAAGAAGTTCAATAAGATTTACCATAGGAAGATTCACCACAGAAGAAGAGATTTTATATGTAGTGGATAAACTAAAGGAATTGACTAGCTAAAGGAATGGTGATATAAATGAATAAAAAGGTAGTTATAGGTATGAGCGGTGGAGTTGATAGTTCTGTTGCTGCTTACCTTTTAAAGGAACAGGGATATGATGTTATAGGTGTAACTATGAAGCTTACACCAGATGATGCCTTCTACACAGAACAAGAGGGAGGTTGTTGTTCTCTTTCAGCAGTAGAGGATGCTAGAAGAGTTGCATATAGAATAGGAATACCTTTTTATGTTGTCAACTTTACAGATATATTTAAGGAAAAAGTTATAGACTATTTTACAGAGGAATATTTAAATGGAAAAACTCCAAATCCATGTATTGCTTGTAATAAATATATAAAATTTGATGCTCTTTTAAAAAAAGCAGAAAGTTTAGGCGCTGATTACATTGCTACAGGTCATTACTGCAGAATAGTAGAGGAGAATGGAAGGTATGTAATAAGAAAATCAGAGGATGAAAAAAAAGATCAGACATATGTTATGTACAATATGACTCAAGATCAGCTTAAACATACCTTAATGCCTTGTGGAGATTATAAGAAAGACCGTATTCGTGAAATTGCAAGGGAAATTGGTCTGAATGTTTTTGACAAGAAGGATAGCGAAGAAATATGTTTTATACCTGATAATGATCATGGCGGCTTTATAAAAAGAGAATGTCCAAAGGCAGTTAAGACAGGAAATTTTGTAGATAAAGAAGGAAAAGTTTTAGGAAAACATAAAGGAATAATTTACTATACTATTGGACAGAGAAAAGGACTTGGTATTGCAACGGGAAAAAGAGTATTTGTAACTAATATAGATGCTATGAAGAATCAGGTTGTTATTGGAGAGGAAGAGGAAATATTTGAAAATGAGTTAATTTCATTTAAAAATAACTTTATACCTTTTGATAAGCTTACAGAGCCTATGGAAGTTGATGCTAAAATAAGATACAATGCTAAAGCTTCAAAGGCTACTATATATCCAGTTGATGATGAAAATGTAAAAGTGAAATTTGAGAAACCGCAGCGAGCAATAACAAAAGGGCAGTCTGTTGTGTTTTATGATGGTGATCTTTTAGTTGGCGGTGGCATTATTAAATAGCCGCCGCTTTTAATTTTGTGTGCAAAAGGAAAAGGAAGTGGATAACTAGTTGGAAAAATGGTTTATGAAAAATATAAAAGCGGATTATAAAGCTATTGCTAAAGCATTTGGAATAAGTGAGGTTATAGGTAAACTCCTTATTAATAGAGGAATTAAGGATGTAAAATTAATTGACAGTTTTCTTAACCCAAGATTTGAAAAAATGCATAATCCCAAAGATATGAAGGACTTAAAAAGAGCTTCTGAAATACTGAAAAGCAAGATAGATTCAGGTAAAAGAATAAGAATTATAGGAGATTATGATGTAGATGGCGTTATAAGTACTTATTTGCTATTTACAGCATTAAAGAGATGTGGGGCAGATGTAGATTATGATATACCAGACAGAGTTAAAGATGGATATGGAATAAACATACATATTATAGAAAAATGTATAGAGGATTCTGTAGATACTATAATAACCTGTGATAACGGAATTGCAGCAATAGAACCAATTAATTACGCTAAGGAGTGTAAATTAACAGTTATAGTAACGGATCATCATGATATACCTTTTATAGAAGAGGAAAATGGACAAAGAAGTTTTATTAGTTCAAATGCAGATGCAATAATAAATCCTAAGCAAAAGGAGTGTAAATACCCATTTAAAGGTTTATGTGGAGCTGGAGTTGTATTTAAGCTTATAGAAGTGCTTTATGATGAATTTAAAATACATAAGAAAGAATTCTATGGTTTGTCTCAATTTGTTGCTATTGCAACAGTATGTGACGTTGTTGATTTAGTAGATGAAAATAGAATTCTTGTTAAGAATGGACTTAAACTTCTTAACGAAACTAGGAATGTTGGTTTAAGGTCACTAATAAGACAGACAAATATCGAAGATAAGAAAATTTCTACATATCATCTTGGGTTTGTAATAGGACCATGTATAAATGCTACTGGAAGACTGGACTCTGCTAAAAGAGGAATTGAACTTTTAATAAGTGAAAATGAAGATGAAGCTAGTAGGCTTTCTAAAGAACTTTTTGATTTTAATAATGAAAGAAAAGAAATGACTCAAAAGGGTGTAGATACTGCAATAGATTTAATTGAGAATACTGAAATGAAAAATCATAGAGTATTTGTAATATATGTTCCTGAGATTCATGAAAGTATAGTTGGAATAGTTGCTGGTAGAATAAGAGAAAAATATAATGTTCCAACTATAGTACTTACAAAGACGGAAAACGGTGCTAAGGGTTCAGGAAGATCTATTGAAGGATATAATATGTTTGAGGAATTAATTAAATGTAAAGATATACTTTTGAAATTTGGAGGACATCCTATGGCAGCAGGATTGTCTTTAGAGATAGAAAATATTGATTGCTTAAGGGAAAGATTAAACGAAAATACTACATTAAGCGCCGAGGATTTAATACCTAAGATAACACTTGATATGGGGATGCCCCTTGAATATATAAATTATGATTTTGTGAAAGAGTTAAATATGCTAGAGCCTTTTGGAAAGTCTAATCCAAAACCTATGTTTGGAGAAAAAAAAGCAAAGGTAGTTAGTGCAAGGATTATAGGAAAAAATCATAATGTTTTAAAATTAAAATTTCTTTCTAAGAATAGAAGATATATAGATGGAATATATTTTGGAGATATAGAAGAGTTTGAGAAAATAGTAATAAATAATTACGGTAGTGAACAAATGAATAAAATGTATAGTGGCATCGAAAATAACATTTATTTAGATATAGCATTTTATCCCGATATAAATGAATATAATGGAAAAGTAAATATTCAAATAATAGTACAACATTTTAGGTAGATATGAAACTATTTCTAATAAAAAGTTAGTATAAAATTATTATCTGTTATATACCAGATAATAATTTCGAATTTACATAGAAACATTTTAAAAAGGAGTATGGTTATGAAAAAACTGAAAATAGTAATGACGGGTGGAGGTTCTGCTGGACATGTTACCCCTAATTTAGCACTTGTGCCAAAACTAAAGGAGCTAGGATACGAAATAGAGTATATAGGAACAAAGGATGGGATAGAAAGAAGTATAATTGAAAAAGAAAATATAAAGTATAATTGTATATCCAGTGGAAAATTAAGAAGATATATTGATATTAAAAATTTTTCAGATCCTTTTAAGGTTATTTTAGGGATATTTCAATCTGTTAGTATATTAAGGAAGAAAAAGCCTAACATAGTCTTTTCTAAAGGAGGTTTTGTGTCAGTTCCTGTGGTTATAGCAGCACATTTTTGCAGAATACCGGTAATAGCTCATGAATCAGATATAACACCTGGACTTGCAAATAGGATAGCAGTTCCTTACTGCACAAAAGTTTGTGCTACATTTCCAGAATCTCTTAACAATATAAAAGGGAATAAGGGAATATTAACAGGTACTCCTATACGAGATGAGTTATTTAAGGGAAGTAAAATTAAGGGACTTGAAATATGTGGATTTACAGGTGAGAAGCCAGTACTTATGATTATAGGTGGAAGTTTAGGATCAAAGATTATAAATGATACAGTTCGTGAAGCTTTAAATAAGCTTATAAAAAAATATGATATAGTTCATATTTGTGGAAAGGGAAATATAGATGAAGCTTTAAGTAAACTTAAGGGGTATAAGCAATTTGACTATATATCAACTGAACTTCCTCATGTAATGAATGCTGCAGATTTAGTTATTTCAAGAGCAGGGGCTAATGCTATTTTTGAGCTTTTAGCATTAAAAAAGCCTAATTTATTGATCCCATTATCTAAAAAATCAAGCAGGGGAGATCAGATTTTAAATGCTATGTCATTTGAAAAAAATGGTTACAGTATGGTGGTTCAGGAAGATGACTTAACACCAACGTTGCTTGTAGAGAAGGTCATTAAACTTGAAAGCGATAAGGAAAAATACAAGAAAGCTATGAATTCAAGTCCTGTAAAAAATGGTGTGGAAAATATAATTAAAGTTATTGATAAATATAAAAAATGTAAAATATAGGAAATAGGAGTAAAGAAGTTAATATTACACTTGGATTTTTTATGTTTATGAATGTTATTTTTTAAACAATTGTTATATAACAATTTATATGAATATTATTTCGTAAAATTCTAAAAATAATAAAAAATTATTTTTAGGAGGATTGAATCTATGAAAAAAATTTATTCTATTTGTGTAGCTGTTTTTATACTTACATCAACCTTTGGTGGAAGTGTAGAAGCGCAGAAAGTATTTGGAGAGTTTAACAATAAACAGTGCAGGGAAAGTAGTGCACAGCTGGAAACAAGTAATTTGGCAGCAGAGGAAAGTCAAGTTATAAAACTTGTAAATAGTCAGAGGGCTAAATATGGGCTTGCGCCATTAAAAGCAAATACACAGCTTATTAATATCGCAAGAGTAAAATCAAGAGATATGATGATGAAAAATTATTTTTCTCATACATCGCCTACTTTTGGATCAACTTTTTCGCTTTTAACAAGGTATGGCTTGTCTTATGCTGCTGCAGGAGAGAATATAGCATATGGATATAATAATGCAGCAAGTGTCATGAATGGATGGATGAATTCACCGGGACATAGAGCGAATATTCTTGGAAGGCAGTATAGAGAAATAGGAGTAGGAGCCGCAAGATCTAGAAGCGGGAAAATATACTGGACGCAAGTTTTTATAAAAAGATAATTTTTATTGAAAATATTAAAATCCATATATATAATATAATGAGCGCTTGAAATACTAAAAAATTCAATTTAATAAATAAAATGAAAAGCTGTACACAAAAAAATTAAATAAGCAAAAAAGAGCAATTAAATGAAAAATTGTAATTTATGAAGAAATGTCAAGTATTTCTCATTTAATCACAGGATAATTAGAAAAAAAGAAGTTTTGCTTTGAAAAAAATTTTATAGTATAGTTAAAATCGTAACAAGCTCTTAAGCTTTTATAGGCAAATTTCAAATTTTTGCCTATAATTCCTAATAAAAAATTTGTAGGAAGGGGTATACAACATGAAAAAAATGAAAACTATGGATGGAAATACAGCTGCTGCTCATATTTCTTATGCGTTTACAGACGTTGCAGCTATCTATCCTATTACTCCATCATCACCAATGGCAGAACACGTAGATGAGTGGGCAACACAAGGAAGAAAAAATCTTTTCGGACAAAAAGTTAAGATTATGGAAATGCAATCGGAGGCAGGTGCTGCTGGTGCAGTTCACGGATCATTACAAGCAGGAGCTTTAACTACTACATATACAGCTTCTCAAGGATTGCTTCTTATGATTCCAAATATGTACAAGATAGCAGGAGAACTTTTACCTGGAGTATTCCATGTAAGTGCTAGAGCTTTAGCTACTCACTCATTGAATATATATGGAGATCATCAAGACGTAATGGCTGCTAGACAAACTGGATGCGCACTTCTTGCAGAAGGAAGCGTTCAAGAGGTTATGGATTTATCTGCAGTAGCTCATTTAGTTGCTATAAAGGGAAGAGTTCCTTTCATAAACTTCTTTGATGGATTCAGAACTTCACATGAAATTCAAAAAGTTGAAGTAATGGATTATGAAGATTTAAGAGGACTTCTTGATGTAGATGCTGTTAATGAATTCAGAAGAAGAGCATTAAATCCGGATCATCCAGTTCAAAGAGGAAGTAACGAAGGTTCAGATATCTACTTCCAAGGAAAAGAAGCTCAAAATAAATTCTATGATGCACTTCCAGAAATGGTAGAGCACTACATGGGAGAAATAAGCAAAATAACAGGAAGAGAATATCACCTATTCAATTACTATGGTGCTGAAGATGCAGATAGAGTTATCATAGCAATGGGATCAATATGTGATACAATCGAAGAAACAATAGATTATTTAAGAGCTAAAGGAGAAAAAGTCGGAGTATTAAAAGTACATCTTTATAGACCTTTCTCAGTTGAGCACTTCTTGAAATATATACCAAAGACTGCTAAGAAAATAGCTGTCCTTGATAGAACAAAAGAAGCTGGTTCTCAAGCTGAACCATTATATCTTGATGTTGTTAAAGCATTCTACAACTCAGATGTAAGACCAGTTATAGTTGGTGGAAGATTCGGTCTTGGATTAAAAGATACATTACCAGTTCATATCTATTCAGTATATGAAAACTTAAAATTAGATGCACCAAAAGATGGATTTACTATAGGAATAAATGATGATGTTACTCATACATCACTTCCAGTTCCAGAAATAGAAATAGATACAACACCAGAAGGAACTAAAACATGTAAGTTCTGGGGTCTTGGATCAGATGGTACTGTTGGAGCAAACAAGAGTGCTATAAAAATTATCGGAGATCATACTTCAATGTATGCTCAAGGATATTTTGCATATGATTCAAAAAAATCAGGTGGTATAACTGTATCACATTTAAGATTTGGTAAGAAAGAAATTAAATCACCATACTTAATAGATAAAGCAGATTTCATAGCTTGTCATAACCAAAGTTATGTTTACAAATATGATGTTCTTGCAGGACTTAAAAAAGGTGGAAACTTCTTACTTAACACAATCTGGAGTCCAGAAGAAATAGAAGAAAAGCTTCCTGCTGCTATGAAGAGATATATAGCTAAAAATGATATAAACTTCTATACATTAAACGCTGTTAAAATAGCTCAAGGAATAGGACTTGGCGGAAGAGTAAACATGATTTGTCAGGCTGCTTTCTTTAAAATAGCAAACATTATCCCAGTAGAGGATGCTGTTAAATACTTAAAAGATGCAGTTGTAACAAATTATGGTAAAAAAGGACAAAAAGTTGTTGATATGAACAACGCTGCAATAGATCAAGGTGTTGGAGCTATTGTTAAAATAGATGTTCCAGCAGCATGGGCTGATGCAAAAGATGAAGTTAAAGAAGAAAAAGCAAAACCTAAATTCATAACTGATCTTCTTGAGCCAATAAACAGACAAGAGGGAGATAAACTTCCTGTAAGTGCTTTTGAAGGCAAAGAAGATGGAACATATCCTCTTGGAACAGCTGCTTATGAAAAGAGAGGAATTGCAATAAATGTTCCTGAATGGAATGTAGACAAATGTATTCAATGTAATCAATGTTCATTTGTTTGTCCTCATGCAGTAATAAGACCAGCTTTAATGACTGCAGAAGAAGCTAAAAATGCTCCAGAAGGAATGCAATACAAGAAGGCTATGGGAGTTAAATCTGATGAAGAATTAAACTTCTCAATAGTTATAAGTCCTCTTGATTGTACAGGCTGTGGAAACTGTGCTGAGGTTTGTCCAGCTAAGGAGAAAGCTTTGGTTATGAAACCAGCTGAAAGCCAATATGATGCTGGAAAATACTTTGATTATGCAATGACTCTTCCAGAAAGAAAAGAAGTTGCTAACAAGTATACAGTAAAAGGAAGTCAGTTCTCTAAACCACTTCTTGAGTTCAATGGTGCTTGCGCAGGTTGCGGAGAAGCTTCATACGCTAAGCTTATAACTCAATTATTTGGAGATAGAATGATGGTTTCTAACGCAACTGGTTGTACATCAATTTGGGGATGTAGTGCTCCTTCAATGCCATATACAACTAACGAAAAAGGACAAGGTCCTGCATGGGCTAACTCATTATTCGAAGATAATGCTGAATATGGAATGGGTATGCTTCTTGGAACTTCACAGTTAAGAGAAAGATTAACTGACCTTGCTAAAGAGGCAATTAATACTGAAGTAAGTGAAGGTCTTAAAGCAGCACTTCAAAATTGGCTTGATAATGTAGATAATGGTGAAACTTCAAGAGCAGCTGTAGACAAGTTATTACCATTACTTGAGAAAGAAAGAAATGCAAATCCAGTTGTTGCTGAAATGTACACTAATAAAGATTACTTAGCTAAGAGATCTCAGTGGATATTCGGTGGAGATGGATGGGCTTACGATATCGGATACGGCGGTGTAGACCACGTACTTGCAAGTGGAGAAGATATAAACGTATTTGTATTTGATACAGAAGTTTACTCAAATACAGGTGGACAATCATCAAAATCAACTCCAGCTTCAGCTATAGCTCAATTTGCAGCTTCAGGTAAGACAACTAAGAAGAAAGATCTTGGAATGATGGCAATGAGTTATGGTTATGTATATGTTGCTCAAATAGCTATGGGTGCTGATAAGAATCAGACATTAAAAGCTATAAAAGAGGCTGAAAACTATCATGGTCCATCACTTATCATAGCTTACTCACCATGTATAAACCATGGATTAAAAGCTGGTATGGGATGTAGCCAATTAGAGCAGAAGAAAGCTGTTGATTGCGGATATTGGGCACTTTACAGATTCAATCCACTTCTTAAAGAAGAAGGAAAGAACCCATTTGTATTGGATTCAAAAGAGCCAACAGGTGATTTCAAAGAATTCTTACTTGGTGAAGTTAGATATGCTTCATTAAAGAAAGTATTCCCAGATAAAGCTGAAGAATTATATGCTAAAACTCAAAAAGATGCAATGGAAAGACTTGAATCTTATAAAAGATTAGCTAATCAATAAAAATGAAGGACCTTATGGTCCTTTATTTTTGTATGAAAGCTTTTTACATAAAATGAGTTTTGTATCAGTAAATCCATATAATATACTTAACTGAAGAATATTTTTTTATAAATTTGTAAAAAAGTCTTTTAAAATTACTCAATTAAGGGTAGAATGATAACATGATGTAAAAAAAGGAGTGAAGTTTTAATGAAAGAAGATGAAATAAAGAATTCTTGTGAAGGTAACTGCGGATGCGGTGATGAAGGACATAATCATGATCATGATCATAGTTGTGATTGCGGTTGCGATAGCTGTGGTTCAGAAGAAGCTATGGTAGTTGATTTGGAAGATGAAAATGGTAATGTAGTATCATGCCAAGTAGTAGATGGTTTTGCTTTCAATGATAATGAATATGCTTTAGTTCAAAATCCTGAAAATGATTCTGTATATCTCTTTAAAGTTATCGGAGAAGGAGAAAATGGAGAATTAGTAATACCTGATGATGAAGAATTTGAAGCTGCTACAAAATACTATGAAAATGCTATGAATCAAAATAGCTAAGTAATAGTAATTAGTTTAGACATAAATGTATACTAAAGAAGGAGTTTGTCCTCTTTGGTTTCATTTATATAAAATTAAATATATAAGGAATAGAAGTCTATATAGGATTTTTGTCGTTAACATAGAATTTCGGTATTTGAAAATGTGACTTATTTATGTAATGACTTAATTATAAATCTTAATGTTTTAATTTTTAGCCTTTAATTATGTAACTACATAGTTAGCTGAAAGTTTTATAATAATTATGTTATAAAAAATTGACATTATGTGAAATGTGATAGATTTTTCTCTATATGTTAAAAAAAGGTCTATGCATTTTGCATAGACCTTTTCAATATGGAAAACAGGTATTTGTAATAGAAGGAGCAAAATTAATGAAGAAATTAGCTATATTTGATGTTGACTATACTTTAACTAAAAAAGAAACTTTATTTGAATTTTATAAGTTTATGATAAGCAAAAATCCTAAAATCATAGCAAAGCTGCCTAAAATATTGGTTGCTGGTATTTTATTTTTTGCAAAAATACTTGATGCTGGAAAAGCAAAAGAAATGTTTATTTCCTTTATCGATGGAATAAAAGAGGAGGATATGAAGGAGTATGTCAAAGAATTCTATGATCTGAAGCTAAGTAAGATATTATATGTTGACGCAATTAATACTATGAAAAAGCTTAAGAGTGAAGGATATGATATATTTTTAATTTCTGCTTCTGCGGAGTTCTATTTAAATGAACTTTATAACATAAAGGAAGTTGATAGGGTTATTGGAACAAGATTCACAAATGAAAACGGTATATTTAGAAGAAAAATAATTGGAGAAAATTGCAAGGGAGAAGAAAAAGTAAAAAGGTTAAAGGAGGTATTAGAGGAAGAAAAGATAGAAGTGGATTTTAAGGAATCGTATATGTTTTCTGATTCCCTATCTGATATGCCGCTTTTTAAGCTGGTAGGACATCCTTATCTTGTAAATCCAAAGAAAAGAGATAATAATATTGAAGTTCTAAAGTGGAAATAGAATAGATAGTGCATATGGCATGATGTTTTTTACGCTAGTACTTTGCTAGTATTTATGTAAATTATATGCATGCCTTATAATTTAAATTGCATTGGAAAGAAGTGTATTGTATGGAAAAGTGTGTTGAAAATTACTTTGTTTTAAATGAAGAAATAAAAGATAAAAAAACTTTTGATGGGAATTTCGTAGAAAATGGAAAATCATTATATGAAGTTATAAGGATTATTGACGGAATTCCTCTTTTTCTAGGTAATCACATTAAGAGACTTGAAAATTCATTTAAGATCGAAAAGCTAAGTTTTCCAGTTTCATTAGATAATATTAAACAAAATATATTCAAGCTTATTGAGGCTAATAAGTGTGAAGTTGGAAATGTAAAACTGGTTTTTAATTATTTTGAAAATAAATGTGATTTTTATGGATATTTTGTGCAACATAAATATCCAGATGAATATGATTATATAAATGGAGTTAAAACTATTTTGTATCACGGAGAAAGAAGTAATCCAAATGCAAAAGTTATAAACTTGAATTTCAGGAAAAATGTTGACAAAAAAATAAAAGAAAAGGGGGTATTTGAGGCTATACTTGTAGATAGAAATGGTAATATAACAGAAGGTAGTAAATCGAATATATTCATGGTTAAAAGCAATACAGTGTATACAGCACCTGTGGAGGATGTACTTCCTGGAATAACAAGAGAGATTATAGTTGAAATTTGTAAACAATGTGGCTATACAGTTGTGGATGAAAAAATAAATTATAAAAAAATAGATCAGTTTGAAGGATTGTTTATTTCGGGTACATCACCTAAAGTATTACCTATATGTCAAGTTGATGATATAAAGTTTAACTCTCAGGGAACTGAGATGATAAGGAATATAAGGAAAGCTTATGACGATTATATAAGTAATTATATAAAAAATTTTGATAGTAGAAGTTAAAAAAATGATATACAATGTTAGTATAAATGATACTGGATTAAAGTAATTAATAAAATTAATTAAAGACTTATAATTATAAAGGTTTGATGAAAGCTTACGATAAATTAAGTAAAAAATATGATGAGCTTGGTATTATACTTTTACTTAATAAAATAATTATTTTGTATGGGGAGATTATTTATATGGAGAGAGAAGTATTTAATGGCTCCACAATTGATGAATGCATCGAGAAGGCTTGTAATAAATACAACGTATTGAAAGAAGATATTAAGTATGAAGTTATAGAAGTGAAAAACGGAATATTTAAGAAGAAAGCGTCGATAGCAGTTGAGATTGTGGATAAAAGTGAAAACAAAGAATCAGAGAATAAGAAAGATGGTACCATTCAGATTTTAGATGGTAAGATAGTTGTTAAAGATCCTGTAGAGGGAGGAAAAAGTGCGACTATCGTAGTGCCTAAGAATATAGGCGTCAAGGTTAATGATAAAGATGTTAAAGATTCTAGTGAGGTATGTAGTTCTAGTAATATAGAGGTGGTTTTTCAGGAAATAGAAAAACCGGAAAGAAGAATAAATATAAGCACTTCACCAGATAAAATGAATGCTTACATAAGCATAAGCTACATTAACAAAAAAGTGTACAAACTAAAGGATGCAGAGTCTTCAAATAAAGTAGTTTTAGAAAGTGAAGTTTTAAGAGTAGAAAAACCCCCTGTATATACACAAGCTGAAATATTAGATGCATTAAAGGCAAGTGGTGTAACTTATGGAATATTGGAAGAAAATTTATCAAAGTGTAACTCTGATAAAGAAATAGTAGATATGCTTATTGCACAGGGAATGAAGGTTGAAAACGATGAAGATGATGAAGTTGAGTTTAAATTTGATGTCAGAGGAAATAATAAGTTTCAAGAAAATGAAAATGGTAAAATAGATTTTAAAAGTATAGGTTTTGTAAATGCTGTAGATGAGGGGTCTGTGCTCGCTATTAGGCATATTGGAAAAGAAGGACATAATGGTAAGGATATATTTGGAAATGAAATAAAAAAGAAAAATGGTAAAGAAATAAAGATTAATATAGGTGAAGGCTGTGAATTTAAAGATGAAAACACAGTTGTCTCAACACGAAAGGGCGAACCTATATACTCTGGGAATAAAATATCAGTTATAGCAATACATGAAGTGAATTCAGATGTTGACTTGAAAACAGGAAACATAAAATTTGTTGGAGATGTTTTTATTCATGGAAGTGTAAGCGAGAGTATGAAGGTTGAATCCGAACACAATGTAAAAATAGATCAAAACGTTCAAAATGCAATAGTGTCAGCTAGTGGAAATATCTTTATAGAAAAGAATGCTATTTTCTCTAACGTATATGGTGGAGGAGAAGATGTATTTGTACTAAAGCAGCTGGAATTTCTTAATACAATAGATGTAAACATAAAGAATCTCTTAGAGGCAGTAGAGCAAGTAAAACATTATAATATGCATGGAAAAGCATCTACAGATGGACAGATTTTAAAGGTTTTGTTAGAAGGGAAATTTAGATTAGTACCCAGATTATGTGAGAAGTTTATAGATATATGTGATAGAGAGGAAAATTCTGATATTATAAGTCTATTTAAAGCTAGACTAATTGGTATGGGGCCTCTTAGCATAGAAAGTTTGGACGAGCTTACACAGGTAACATCGCTTTGCGAAGATAGGGTTTCTAATTTGAAATCCATGCTTTCTGTACCTGTAGATGTAAGTGTTGGGTATTGCCAAAATTCAAAAATAGAAAGCTCAGGTAATATATTTATAACTGGTAAAGGAGAATATATTTCTGATTTGACTGCTAAAAATAATGTTATCTTTACTAATGATAATTCTATAGCAAGAGGTGGAGTTATAAAGGCAGGTAATGAAGTTAAATGTGGTGTAGTTGGAAGCATAGGTGGAGTATCCACAAAAGTACAAGTTGAAAAACATGGCAACATATATGCAGAAATCGCCTATCAAAATACCATATTTGCTATTGGCAATAAAGAATATGTAGTGGAAAACCCTTGCAAAGGTATCCATGTATATGTAAATAAGGATGATGAACTTATTGTTGATAAATTATTATTATAGGAGGTAGCATATGATGGACAGTGTAAAGGTGCTTATATTTGTTGTCGATAAAGAATACTACGCAGCAGATATTATTCAAGTTGAAAGAATTTTAGGTCATGAAATGTCAACAAAATTACCGGATGTTCCTAGTTTTGTTGATGGTGTAATAAACTATGAAGGTAAGATACTTCCGGTAATTTCACTATCAAAAAGATTTAATCTTCCAGAAAGTGACATAACTGATGAAACAAAGGTTATAGTGTCTAAGATTCATAATGGTAAAATTGGAATAATTGTTGATTTAGTATCAGAAGTTAGAGATATAGGTCCTGAAGATATTGAGCAGCCGCCAAATGTTATATCAGGTATGTCAAAACGTTATATCAAAGGTCTCATAAAAATAGATAACAAAATAGTTATTTTTCTTGATATATCCAAAATATTAACAGATGAGGAAAAGGAACTGCTGTAGGTAGTTCGGGTATTGTTATGGAAGAAAGAGAGAACATAAAAGAGATAAGGGTAGGAATAGCAGATCTTAATACTGCATTTTCTCCGAATAGGATAATAACTGTTGGGTTAGGTTCATGTATTGGCATAGCTATTTATGATAGTAAAAATAAATTAGGAGGACTTTCGCATATAATGCTTCCTGATAGCACACAATTTAGTAAGGTAACAAATCCTTATAAGTTTGCTGATTTAGCAATTCCTATACTTATAAAGAAAATGGAGGGAATGGGTGCTAATATTAGAAATATGAAAGCTAAAATAGCAGGTGGAGCATCAATGTTTAATTTTTCGGATAAAAATATGAACATGGATATAGGCAATAGAAATGGTATATCAGTTAAGAAAGTACTTAAAGAATTAAATGTACCATTGTTAAGTCAAGATATTGGAGGAAATAAAGGCAGAACAATGATTTTTAATACTCTTGATGGAAGTGTCGATATTAGAACAGTTGGTATGGGTATTAGAAAAATTTAGATGGAGTGATAACATTGGAAAAAATAAAAGTTATTGTGGTAGATGATTCAGTGCTTATGAGAAGATTAATATGTGACATGTTAGAAAGTAATGATAATATTGAAGTTATTGGTACTGCAATAAATGGACAGGATTTGTTAAATAAGTTAAAGGTTATGAAACCAGATGTTATAACTTTAGATATAGAAATGCCGGTTATGAATGGTATTGAAACTCTTAAAGCTGTTAAATCATTAAAAATTGACATACCGATAATAGTGTTTAGTAGTATTTCTCAAAAAGGGATGAAGTACACTATGGAATGTCTTTATTTAGGGGCCTTTGATTTTATTCCAAAGCCTGAAAAGCCATTTGAACTTTCTAAGATGAAGGATGATCTCATAAAAAGAATAAGGGTAGCATATAGCCAAAATACAAATAAGAATCCTGCACCAATTAATCCTGTTATAAGGAGGGAAACAAATCGTATAAGTAGTGATAGCATAGAAGCAGTAGTTATAGGAGCATCTACAGGTGGACCTAAAGCATTGTATAAAGTTATTACAAAGTTTCCTAAAGATATGAATGTTCCAGTATTTGTTGTTCAACATATGCCTGTTGGTTTTACGAAAGCTTTTGCAGATAGACTTAATGATAATAGTGCAATAGAAGTAAAAGAGGCAACAGATGGAGAGACTTATAGAAAGGGAGTTGTTTATGTAGCTCCTGGAGGATATCATATGGAAGTAGATTCAAATTCAAGAATAAAGCTTACCAAAGAACCGCCTATATGGGGAGTAAGACCGGCAGTGGATAAACTATTTATTTCTGCTTCTAAAATTTTTAAATCCCATATAGTTAGTGCTGTGTTAACGGGAATGGGTAAGGATGGATCTAATGGAACAGGAATTATTAAAGATAACGGTGGTGTAACTATTTCAGAATCTGAAACAACATGTGTTATATATGGAATGCCTAAAGCAGCATTTGAAACTGGAAAGGTGGATCTTGTTGTTCCAATAGATAATGTAGCTGATGAGATAATAAAAATAGTAAGAGGTCTTAGGAGGTAGACTATGGATATAGGGGAATTTAAGAATTGGGTACTAAAGGATTTTGGTTTAGATTTATTTGCTTATAAGGAAAATCAGCTCCATAGGAGAATACTTAGCTTAATATCAAGAGTAGGTGCTTCTTCTATAGATGAATATGTTTCTATGTTAAAAAAGGATCCAGAGCAGAGGCAAAGATTTTTAGATTTTATAACTATAAATGTC
This sequence comes from Clostridium acetobutylicum ATCC 824, assembly GCF_000008765.1. Classification (NCBI taxonomy): domain Bacteria; kingdom Bacillati; phylum Bacillota; class Clostridia; order Eubacteriales; family Clostridiaceae; genus Clostridium; species Clostridium acetobutylicum. The sequence goes on along the minus strand of NC_003030.1, from coordinate 2,312,415 downwards.
ACTGAATTTTTTAGAAATCCTGAAATATTTAGGGAAGCAGAAAAAGAGATAAAAAATATGTTATACTCTAGTAAAGAACCGCTTAAAATATGGAGTGCTGCATGCTCAATAGGAGCTGAGCCGTATTCAATAGCCATTATACTAGATAAATTGGATTCTCTAAGAAAAAATAATATAATAGCAACAGACATTGATTCTACTATATTAAATAAAGCGAAACTTGGAGAGTATACAGAAAATGAAATAAAAAATGTAGAAAAACAAGATTTAGATAAATATTTTAGAATTGTAGGCGATAAATATATTATAGTTGATAAAATAAAAAAAATGATAACATTTAAGAAGCATGATTTGATATTAGATTCTTATGATAACAATTTTGACCTTGTAATATGTAGGAATGTTGTTATATATTTCAATCAAGATGTCAAGGAAAAAATATACAAGAAATTCAGTCAATCATTAAAAAAAGGTGGATTGCTTTTTGTGGGAGCTACTGAAAGCATATATAACTATAAAGAATATGGTTTTGAAAAAGCTTCGACCTTTATTTATAGGAAGCTGTAAGGAGGGGAATTTATGGATACATCTCAATATTTGTCGATATTTTTAGAAGAATCTATGGATAATTTACAAACTTTAAATGAAGCACTCCTTCAATTAGAGCAGGAGCCAGAGAATGTAGATAAACTAAATGAAATATTTAGAGTTGCGCATACTATAAAAGGTATGGCGGCTACTATGGGCTACAATACGATGGCAGCATTGACTCATAAGATGGAGGATGTTCTTTCTGAGTTTAGAGATGGTGAGCTTAAAGTTACTCAAGAGGTTGTAACTATTTTGTTCAAATGTTTAGATACACTTGAGCAGATGGTTGATAACATTCAAAATGGAGAAGAGGAAGAGATACCCGTAGATGATATAATAACAAAACTTGAATCTATAGCTGGTATGGTTAATTCTAATAAAAATGAAGAAAAGGCTCAAAATTTAGAAGATAGTAACGATAAAAATAGTGAAGAAAATGATAATGATGGTAGTAGTGATGCTAAAATAGCTCTTAATGAGTATGATTTAAATGTTATGAAGCAAGCTATTGAAAAAGGATATAATGCCTTTTATATAGATATTAATTTAAGTAAAGCAACTTTACTTAAATCAGCTAGAGCCTTTTTAATATTTAAGAGTCTTGAGGAATGGGGCGAAATAACAAAGTCTGTTCCTGGAACTGAAGATTTGGAAGCAGAAAATTTTGAATTTGAAATACAACTTGTATATCTAACTAGCAAGGATGAGAAAGACGTAACTGAGATATTAAAGGAAATTTCAGAGGTGGAAAGCATAAATGTAGAGCAATTAACATTAGATAAGCTTAAAGCTAGATATAAAGTTGGTGAAGAAAAAGCATCTGATGATAAGAAGGATAAGGTTGAGGAATCTAATAAAAGCAAACCTGAACCTGTTTCAAAAGCAAAGCCTAGTGCTAAGCCAGCAGCCAAAAAGAATAGTCAGACTCAATCACATAAAAAAGTTCATCAATCTGTTAGAGTTGATTTAGAAAAACTTGATAGATTTTTAAATATGGTATCAGAGTTGGTTATAAATAGAACAAGGCTTGAACAAATAAGTCAAAGCTATAAGCTTGTTGAACTTAATGAAACTTTAGAGCAGGTTGCTAGGACTACAAATGACCTTCAAGATTTGGTCATGAAAATAAGAATGCTTCCATTAGATACTGTATTTAATAGGTTCCCAAGAATGATAAGAGATTTATCAGTAGAACTTGACAAAGAAATGGAACTTATTATAGAAGGTCAGGATACCGAACTTGATAGAACGGTTATAGATGAAATAGGAGAACCACTAATACATCTTATTAGAAATGCAGCTGACCACGGTATAGAATCAAAAGAGGATAGACTTAAAGCTGGTAAGGATCCCGTAGGAAAAGTAAGGCTTATAGCATATCAAGAAGGAACTAAGGCAGTAATAAAAGTTCAAGATGATGGTTATGGAATTGATGTAGAAAAAGTAAGAGAAAAGGCTGAAGAAAGAGGAATTAGTACAGAAAATCTGACAGAAGAACAAATAACAAATTTGATATTCGATCAAGGATTTAGTACAAATGATAAAGTAACAGATATATCCGGAAGAGGGGTTGGTATGGATGTTGTAAAAACAAAAATACAGTCTCTTGGCGGAACAGTTGATATGACTACGGAGAAAGGTAAAGGTAGTACATTTACTATAAAATTACCATTAACTCTTCAAATTATCACTGCATTATTAGTAAAAGTAGGAGAAGAAAATCTTGCTATTTCTTTAAATGCTATTGACAGTGTAATTGATTATAAGGAGGCAGAAATAAAGAAAACTAATAATAAAGAGGTTATAATATACAGAGGTAAGGTTCTCCCAATAGTTAGAATTAATGAAAAGTTAGGGCTTGAAAAGGCAAATAGTGATAAGGTATATATAGTAATAGTAAAAGTAGGAGATAAGATGGCAGGATTACTAGTAGATTCACTTATTGGACAGCAGGATATTGTAATAAAACCACTTGGAAAGACCTTGAAAGGTTTAAAAGAATACATTGGTGCAACCATATTGGGAGATGGTCTCGTAACTTTGATACTCGATGTTGCGTCTCTAGTTTAAAGGAGGACAATTATGAACTATTCACAATTAACGCCTATGCAACTAGATGCAATAAAAGAGGTTGTAAACATTGGTTCTGGCAATGCTGCAACAGCTTTGTCACAACTATTAAATAAAAAAATAGATATGACAGTACCAGATATTAATATAGTTCCATTTGATACTCTTTTTTCAGAAATTGGTGAAGAAAAAGTAGCAGTTGGAGTTGTGGTTAGGGTACTTGGAGATACTCCTGGAAATATTTTGTTCGTATTTGAAAAGGAAACGGCTGTTGAAATAGTCGAAACATTAACAGGTATTAAGGATGATGATTTAACAGATTTGAGCTCTTCAGTGCTATGTGAAATAGGAAATATAATATCTAGTTCATATATGAATGCTATATCTAAGTTTACAAATTTGGTTATAACACCATCAGTTCCAGCTTTTAGTTATGATATGTTAGGTGCAATTCTTACAACTAGTTTTATAGAAGCTGGTCAATGTGATGATAATGTTCTTGATTTGGAAACAGTTTTTCTTCAAGACAAAACTAAAAATATAAGCGGGCATTTTTATTACATACCAATGCCTGGTTCACTAGAAAAGATACTAAATATTTTAGGAGTAAATTAATATGGAGGTTGAAAAAAATGGCTAAAGTTTTAATTGTTGACGATGCTGCTTTTATGAGAATGATGATTAAGGATATATTGGAGAAGAATGGTTTTGAAATAGTGGGTGAAGCAAGTAACGGTCTAAAGGCTGTTGAAATTTATAAAAAGGAAAAACCAGATGTAGTTACAATGGATATAACTATGCCAGATATGGATGGTATAGAAGCTGTCAAAGCTATAAAAGCTTTTGATCCAGCAGCAAGAGTTATAATGTGTTCTGCAATGGGACAACAAACAATGGTTATGGATGCCATAAGAGCAGGTGCAAGAGACTTTATAGTAAAGCCTTTCCAACAGGATAGAGTTCTTGAGGCTATTAAAAAGGCTTTAGGATAAATAGAGTATTTATTTAACGCTTCATAGGGTTCACTTGAAGCTATTATAAGAGTAAATAGGGGTGAGATAATGCAGGTTGTTGTTTTTAAGTTAAATGATGAGCAGTTTGCAGTTGAAACATCAAGGGTTCAGACTATTGTTGAGAGCATGACTGTAACAAAAGTACCCAAGGCACCTGATTATGTTAAGGGCCTCATAAATATAAGAGGTAACGTACAATCATTGTTAGATATAAATCTTCTTCTTGATATAGACGAATCTGAATGTGAAGATGAGAGTATAATAATACTAAGATTAGAAGAGGAACCAGTTGGAATATCCGTTAATCAAGTAGATGAAGTATTAGATATAGATGAAAATTTGATAGAAAAAGTAGATGACGACAAGAAGGATTATGTAAAAGGCGTTATTAATTTTAAGGATAGAATAGTCACTCTTATTGACATTGATAAGTTAATAAAGAATTGATAATGAATTGATAATGAAGAAATGAAAAGAAATGAGGGAAAATTATGGCAGACGTTTTATCACAAAGTGAAATAGATGCCCTATTATCTGCCTTATCCTCCGGTGAACTTCAGCCTGATGAACTTCCAAAAGAAGAGGAAAAGCAAAAAGTAAAAGTATATGATTTTACGAGTCCGCAGAAGTTTGCTAAGGAGCATATAAGAACCCTTGAGCTTATTCATGATAATTATTCAAGAATAATGTCCAATTATTTAACAGCACAACTTAGGGATAATGTAAAGGTAAAAATAGAAACAGTTGAACAGATAACCTATGAGGAGTTTATTCATTCAGTTCCAAATCCAACAATTTTAACAATATTTAGAATGCCGCCTCTTAAAGGATCTATTTTGTATGAAACAAATCCTCAGTTTATATATCAGGCTATAGACATTCTTCTTGGTGGTAATGGTGCAGGAAAATATAAGCCAAGAGAGATAACTGATATAGATAAGAATATTATTATGAAGATAAATCAAGGTTTAATTGATAATCTAAAATTAGCATGGGGGGAAGTAATTAATGTTGAGCCAGAGATAGAATCTCTTGAAACAAATCCAGCGCTTAATCAAACTTTAGCTCCTCATGAGCCAGTTGCACTTATAACTTTTTCCGTAGATGTTGGAAATAGTCACACTTATATAAATATTTGTATACCTTATCTAAGTATAGAAAAGATACTTGATAAACTCGTTGTACAATATTGGTATCAGGAAAATGATGAAGAAATAGTTAAAGAATCAAGAGTAGAACTTAGAAAGAGGTTAGACGTAGTAGAAGTTCCTGTAATAGCTAAGTTAGGGCAAACTGAAATAACTGTGGAAGATTTTTTAAGATTATCTATTGGAGATGTAATAACTTTAAATAGTAAGTGCAGCGATCCGGTTCCCGTATATATATATGACAATTTACATTATTTGGCTGCGCCTGGAATCTTGGGCAAGAATATGGGAATCAAGATATTAGATAAAATTGATAAGGATGTGGGAAAATATGAGTGATGGATTTCTTTCACAGGAGGAGATAGATTCTCTTTTAAATGGAGGAGACAGTAGTTCTGATTCACCTGAAGAACAAAAAGAAAATACAGCCAGTGATAATGATTTAAATGATATAGAGAAAGATTTGTTAGGTGAGATAGGAAATATTTCTATGGGCTCAGCATCTACAGCACTTTCAACCATAATTGGGCAAAAAGTAAATATAACTACTCCTATTGTGAGTGTTACAACACTTGAAACTTTAAAGAAAAATTTTGAAGTTCCAAATGTTGCATTAGATGTAAAGTATGTAAGCGGAATATCAGGAGAGAATTTACTTGTAATGAAGGTTACAGATGCTGCTGTTATTGCCAATTTAATGATGGGTGGAGATGGTAAGGTTGAAAGTAAAACCTTGTCAGAAATTGAACTAAGTGCAGTTTCAGAAGCTATGAACCAAATGATTGGGTCTGCGGCTACTTCAATGGCTACTATGTTACTGCGTGAGGTGAATATATCACCACCAGTATCTAAAATTTGGGATTCTAAAACTGATGTATTAACAGATAATATTAAGGAAGATGAGAATATTGTTCAAGTTGCATTTAAACTAACGATTGGTGATTTAGTTGATAGTCAAATAATGCAGATACTTCCTATAGATACATCAAGAAAAATGATAGATATAATGATGGGAGGAAGCAGTAATAAGGAAGAACCAGAGGTTCAACAAAGTGCAGCACCTTCACCTGAGCCAACTGTAAGTGCTGCACCGGTGAATCAAACACCTTCGGTTAATGAGCCAGCTATTGAGAGACCTATGCAGCAGTCACAACAGCAAACAATGCAGCCAATGGGGGGGCAGCCTCAAGCAGCATATCAGGCACCTCAGCAACAAATGATGCCTCAAGGACATGTGTATGGTCAGCCTCAGGTTGAAGTTAATAGAGCTTCTTTTCAACCACTTGAAGCTTCGGATGTATATGGAGCACCTAAAAATATAGATCTTATTTTGGATGTTCCTCTTGAGATTTCAGTTGTACTAGGTAGAGCCAAGAAAAACATTAAAGATATACTTAATCTTGGTACAGGGTCTCTTATAGAGCTTGATAAACTTGCAGAAGAGCCAGTTGAAATACTTGTAAATGGCAAAAAGGTTGCTTATGGAGAAGTTGTAGTTGTTGATGAGAATTTTGGTGTTAGAATTACAAGTATTGTTAATAGTGAAGAAAGAATAAAGAGCTTAAAAAAATAGACTATTTTAAATAACCGGTTTATCGTACCCGGTTATTTTTATATGTGCGCTTGTAAGAAATTTTACAATCATCAATATAAACTTTAAAATGGTAATTACGATAATAAACTATAGATAATAACATAGCTTTAAAACTTTAAATTAAGTTACTAGCTTTTAAGGAGTGTAAAATTATGAAAATAAATAATATAGGTGCAGGAAACAAGATTGAGCTATATAAATTCAATAGCAGCGTCAATGACAGAAAAAATAGTGCTCCTAAAGATAAAGACGTTATTGAAATATCTGATACAGGCAGATACCTCAGTACTTTTTCCGAAAATGAATCTATAAAAAAAGCTGGTACAAAAAGGGTAGAAGAGATAAAAAAAGAAATTACAGAAGGAAACTATAAGGTAGATGCCAATTCACTTGCAAAAAAAATATTAGATTATATTAAAGGGAGAGAAGTTTAGTTATGAAAGAAGAATTAAAGAAAGTTATGAGTGATGAGTTTCATTCTCTTGAAAAATTACTTGATTCACTTTTGATTCAACAGCAGCTTCTCATTAAAAAGGATGTTTTTGGACTTGACAAAATGGTTACGGAAATAGAAAAGATAAATAAAGAAGTAGCTACAAGTGAAATGAGCAGACTAAAATTGGTAGAAAATAAGACAATGAAAGAACTGCTTAAGGAACAAAATGATCAATCCTTAAATAAGTTATATTTAGATATGAGAGGTTTACTTGAGAGAATAAAGTTTCAAAAGGATTCTAATGAGCTATT